>NZ_JAURXB010000222.1 GCF_030654605.1 Bradyrhizobium sp. | reverse complement strand
CCTGCTGGAGCAACATCCTGACGCCCCCGTGGTCATCGACGAGGCCTATGTCGATTTCGGCGCCGAGACCGCCATTCCGCTGGTCGCCTCGCACCCGAACCTTCTGGTCGTTCAAACCATGTCCAAGTCGCGGGCGCTGGCTGGCTTGCGGGTCGGCTATGCGATCGGCGACGCCGACCTGATCGAGGCGCTCACAAGGGTGAAAGACAGCTTCAACTCCTATCCGCTCGGCCGGCCCGCGCAGGCCGGCGCCATCGCCTCGCTGGAAGACGAGGCCTGGTTTCAACAAAGCCGTATCAGCGTGATCGAAGGCCGGGAACGGCTCAACCGCGGCCTGCACAGGCTCGGCTTCGACGTGCTGCCGTCCGCAGCCAATTTTGTCTTTGCGCGTCATCCGAAACACGAGGGCGGGGCGTTGGCCGCCGCACTACGCCGGCGCGCGGTGATCGTCCGCCATTTTTCCGCGCCTCGCATCAAAGACTATCTGCGGATCACCGTCGGCACCGACGAACAAATCGATCGGCTGTTGTCGGAGCTGGCGGACATTTTGGGCAGCGGGCCTGCGGCGGCTTGATCGCGCCGCTGCTTCGTCGTCCCTGCGAACGCAGGGACCCATAACCACCGGCCTTCGTGTTGTAATCGGCGTCAGCCTCTCTGCCTTACAGATAGATCACGCGGTATGGGTCCCGGCGTTCGCCGGGACGACGTGTTGATAGGAGTTACCACCCCTCCAGCACGATCTTGCCGCGCGACTTGCCGCTTTCCAGCAGCGCATGCGCGCGCTTCAGGTTCGTCGCGTTGATGGTGCCGAACCTCTGGTCGAGCGTGGTGCGCAGCGCGCCCTTGTCGATGAGGTCGGCGACGTCGTTGAGCAAATTGTGCTGGCCGATCATGTCCGCGGTCTGGAACGAGGAGCGCGTGAACATCGATTCCCAGTGCACCGAAACCGCCTTGCCCTTGAAGACGCTGAAGGTGAATTCCTGGGGATCGTCGATCATGCCGAACTTGCCCTGCGGCGCGATGATGTCGGCGAGCGCCTTGTAGTGCTGCTCGGTATTGGTGAGGCTCGCGATCAGCGCCACCGGCGGCACTTTCAGCGCTTCGATCTGCTCCTTCATCGGCTTGGCGTGGTCGATCACCGCGTGGGCGCCGAGATCGAGGCACCATTTTTGCGAATCCGGGCGCGACGCGGTCGCGACGACGGTAAGACCCGTGAGGCGGCGCGCCAGCTGGATCAGGATCGAGCCGACGCCGCCGGCGCCGCCCATGATCAGGAGCGTGCGCGGATCGACGCTCTTGCCGGGCACCACGCCCAGCCGGTCGAACAGCAATTCCCAGGCGGTGATCGAGGTCACGGGCAGGGCGGCTGCTTGCGCGAAGGAAAGCGTCCTCGGCTTGCGACCGACGATGCGCTCATCGACCAGGTGAAATTCCGAATTGGTGCCCTGGCGCAGGATCGAGCCGGCGTAAAACACCTCGTCGCCCGGCTTGAACAGCGTGACATCGGGGCCGACGGCGTCGACGATCCCTGCGGCGTCATAGCCCAAAATCTTGGTTTCACCCGCTGGCGGTGCGGCGCGCTTGCGGACCTTGTAATCGACCGGATTGGCGGAAATAGCCTTCACGGCGACGCGGATGTCGCGACCTTTCGGCTCCGGATTGGCCGCCTCGAAATCAAACAGCGAGTTCGCGTCATCGACGGGAAGCGATTTCTGGTATCCGACGGCCTTCATTGGGCGGTTCTCCTTGATGCCGGCGGCAATACGCCGGTGTTCCGGCATTACCTGCTGTTTCGGGGCCGAAATTGCAAGGTTTGACCCGGAAACATCAGCCGAATCGGGCGATAACAGACCGATCGGGCCTTGCAATCGCTTCTATTCGCCGGCCGGGACGCCTATATTCGAACCACCAATCCCCAGGGAATTTTTTCATGTTTGCTGTTCGTATGATCACGGCGTTGCTGGCCCTTGCGGCCGCGGCCAGCCCGGCGATGTCGCAGGACCGCCGCGTGCCGACGTCCCCCGTGGAGCTGCGACTGTCCTACGCGCCGATCGTGCAGCGGGTGCAGCCGGCGGTGGTCAACGTCTATGCCGCCAAGGTAGTGCAGAACCGCAATCCACTGCTCGACGATCCGATCTTCCGCCGCTTCTTCGGCGTGCCCGGCCAGCAGCCGGAGCAGATGCAGCGCTCGCTGGGATCGGGCGTCATGGTGGATTCGTCCGGCCTCGTCGTGACCAACAACCACGTCATCGAAGGCGCCGACCAGGTCAAGATCTCGCTTTCCGACAAGCGCGAATTCGAGGCCGAGATCGTCCTCAAGGACAGCCGCACCGATCTCGCGGTGTTGCGGATCAAGGATGGCAAGGAAAAATTCGCGACGCTCGATTTTGCCAACTCGGACGAGTTGCTGGTGGGCGATGTCGTGCTGGCGATCGGCAATCCCTTCGGCGTCGGACAGACCGTGACCCACGGCATCATCTCGGCGCTGGCGCGGACGCAAGTCGGTATCACCGACTACCAGTTCTTCATCCAGACCGATGCGGCCATCAATCCCGGCAATTCCGGCGGCGCGCTGGTCGACATGACCGGCAAGCTTGCCGGCGTCAACACCGCGATCTTTTCGCGTTCCGGCGGCTCGCAAGGTATCGGCTTTGCGATCCCCGCCAACATGGTCCGCGTCGTGGTGGCCTCCGCCAAGAGCGGCGGCAAGGCGGTGAAGCGACCGTGGCTCGGCGCGAGGTTGCAGGCGGTAACGCCCGAGATCGCCGAGACGCTGGGGCTTCGCGTTCCCTCGGGCGCGCTGGTCGCCAACGTCACGGCGGGCAGCCCGGCGGCGCGGGCAGGGCTGAAATTGTCCGACCTGGTGGTTGCGATCGACGGCCAGACCGTCGACGATCCCAACGGTTTCGATTATCGCTTCGCCACCCGTCCGCTCGGCGGCACCGCGCAGATCGACGTGCAGCGCGCCGGCAAGACCGTGAAGCTGACGGTGCCGCTCGAGACCGCGCCCGATACCGGCCGCGACGAGATCGTTCTGACCTCGCGCTCGCCGTTCCAGGGCGCCAGGGTCGCCAACATTTCGCCGGCGGTCGCCGACGAATTGCGCATCGATGCCGATACCAAGGGCGTGGTGGTGACCGAGCTCGCCGATGGCGCGACCGCTGCCAGCGTCGGTTTCCAGAAGGGCGACATCATCCTCGCGGTCAACAACCAGAAAATCACCAAAACCAGCGATCTCGAAAAGGCGACGCGCGAGTCCGCGCGGCTCTGGCGCATCGTCGTGGTGCGCGGCGGCCAGCAGATCAACGTAACGCTCGGCGGATGAGCCCGAAGAGCCCACGCGGAAGCACCAACCTGTTCGCTGCCGCAGGCATGGAGCAGGATGCGCCGCGTCCGTTGCCGGACCGGCTGCGCCCGGCCGTGCTGTCGGATGTGGTCGGTCAGGATCATATCCTCGGGCCCGACGGCGCGCTGACGCGGATGCTGGCGACGCGGACGCTGGGTTCGCTGGTGTTCTGGGGCCCGCCCGGCACCGGCAAGACCACCGTCGCGCGGCTCTTGGCAGATGCGACCGAGCTGCATTTCGAACAGATTTCCGCGGTATTTTCCGGCGTCGCCGACCTGAAGAAAGTCTTCGACGCCGCCCGCGCCCGCCGCGAGATGGGCAAGGGCACGCTGCTGTTCGTCGACGAGGTGCACCGGTTCAATCGCGCGCAGCAGGATTCCTTCCTGCCCGTGATGGAAGACGGCACCGTGGTGCTGGTCGGCGCCACCACCGAAAATCCCTCGTTCGAACTCAACGCCGCTCTGCTGTCGCGCGCGCGCGTGCTGGTGTTCCAGTCGCTGGATGCCGCGGCGATCGAAAAACTGTTCGCGCATGCCGAGAAGATCGAGGGCAAGAAACTGCCGCTCGACGCGGAGGCACGCGCCGTGCTGGTGCGGATGGCCGATGGCGATGGCCGCGCGTCGCTCACGCTCGCCGAAGAGGTCTGGCGCGCCGCGCGCGCCAACGAGACCTTCAATGCCGTGCAGCTGCAGGACATCCTGCAGCGCCGCGCGCCGATCTACGACAAGTCGGCCGACGGCCATTACAACCTGATTTCAGCGTTGCATAAATCTGTACGCGGAAGCGATCCGGATGCGGCGCTATATTATCTCTGCCGCATGATGGACGCCGGCGAAGACCCGCTGTTCCTGGCTCGCCGCGTCGTCCGCATG
>NZ_JAURXB010000219.1 GCF_030654605.1 Bradyrhizobium sp. | reverse complement strand
AACGTAGCCTCGGTGATGAAGACGTCGCAGCGCACCGCCTCGAACGGCGTGCAGGTCGGATCGGGCGCGTCCTTGTAGTCGCCCGAGGCCACGATGCAGGTATCCTTGCAGGAGACCGCGATCTGCGCCGAGCCCAATACATGACCGGCGGGGTGAAATTTTATCCTGACATCGCCGAGCTTCAGTTCCTCGCCATAGGCGATGGCCTGCGTGGTCCGTGCGAAATTGTCGCCGTAGCGCAGCCGCATCATGTCGAGCGTCTCCTGCGTCGCCAGCACCGCCCCATGACCCGGCCGGGCGTGGTCGGAATGGCCGTGCGTAATCACGGCCCGCTCGACGGGGCGCACCGGGTCGATGTGAAACCCGCCGGGTTTGCAGCACAGGCCGGCGGGAGCTGGCAGCAGGATGTCTTGCGGACGCATGTCAGGTATATAGTCCCGCTTGAGCTTCATTCGAGTCTTCATCTCCCCTCCTCCCACGCGCAAGTGCGCGTGGGAGGAGGGGAGATGAAGCGCCGGCATCGCCATAGCGTGTCGCGCCGGTTCGCTGTAAGGGTCTGGCACCGGCGACGTTGTTCGCGTATCGCTTTCCCGGCAAATTCCCTCCGACCGATCGGTTCCACAGCATGCCAGCGCGCCTGTTCATGTCGTCAGGCGACATGCTCGCCGACCGGCGCTTCGACTTTGCCCGCGACCTGCAGCTCAGCGGCCATCTGGTTGCCGCCGAAGACCTGTTCGTCCAGGCGACGGATCTGGCGCCGGGCTTTGCGACGGCGTGGTTCACGCTCGGCGAGGTCCGCGAATTGCTCGGCGACATCAAGGGCGCCATCACGGCGTTCCGCACCGCGGAGACGACCGATCCGGGCGATCGCAACGGCGCCGGCCTGCGCCTGATGCGGTTGGGTGCTGCGGATATCGCCGGCATGCGGCCGACTTATGTGACAGCGCTGTTCGATCAATATGCCCCGAAGTTCGAGGCGGCGCTGGTCGACGATCTCGGCTATCGCGGCCCGGCGCTGCTGCTGGCGGCGGTGCTCGGCGTGGGCGCCGCTTTGGGCCTGCCGCCGGCATTCGCCCGCATCATCGATCTCGGCTGCGGCACCGGGCTTGCCGCGCGCGCCTTCGCAAGCGTCGCCGGCGACATCATCGGCATCGATCTGTCGCCGCGCATGATCGAGCGCGCCCGCTTGACCGGGCTCTACGCCGAACTCGACGTCGCCGAGATCGTGGAGGGTCTTTCCCGCAGACCCGACGCCAGCGCCGACCTGATCCTCGCCGCCGACGTGATGGTCTATGTGCACGACATGGCGCCGCTATTGGCGGAGGTCGTGCGCGTGCTGGCCCCGGGCGGGCTGTTCGCGTTCACGCTCGAAAGCCATGCCGGCGAGGGCGTGGTGCTGGGCGAGGGGCTGCGTTACGCCTACAGCGCGGCCGGCGCCCGCGCGCTGATCGAAGGCGCCGGCCTCATGCTCGAGCGGCTGGAGCCGGCATGGGCTCGTATCGAGAGCGGTGCGCAGGTGCCGGGCCTGGTCGCGGTGGCGGCGAAGGGCTGATTTTCGGATTTGCCGTTGCACGGAATGCCGCATGCGCCCGCACAAGGCGGCATTGCGCCGCCCGCTCTTGCCTGATCTGGCGGAATGTCAGATCAAGGCATCCAACAACAATGAATTCCGGGAGAAACAACCATGAAAAACAAACAGACACGGCGCCAGTTCGGCACCACGGCGCTTGCCGCCATCGCCGCCTCCGTTCTGCCGGCGCCTTACGTCTTCGCCCAGGCGAAAAAATACGATCCGGGCGCGACCGATACCGAAATCAAGCTGGGCCAGACTGTGCCGCACAGCGGTCCCGGCTCGCTTTACGGCGTGCTCGGCCGGGTCGGCGAAGCCTATTTCCAGATGCTGAACGAAAAGGGCGGCATCAACGGCCGCAAGGTCAAGTTCCTCACCATGGACGATGCCTACAGCGCGCCGAAATGTGTCGAGGCGACGCGGCGGCTGGTCGAGCAGGAAGAGGTGCTGGCGCTGTTCGGCTCGCTCGGCACCGCGCCGCAGACCGCGGTGCATAAATATCTCAACTCGAAGGGCGTGCCGCAGCTCCTGCTCAACACCGGCGCGTCGAAATGGAACGATCCGAAGAACAACAAATGGACCATGGCGGGCCTGCCGCTGTATCCGACCGAAGCCCGGATCCTCGCCAAGCATGTCTTGTCCAGGAACCCGAACGCCAAGGTCGGCATTCTCTACCAGAACGACGATTTCGGCCGCGACTTCCTGGGCCCGTTCAAGAAGGTGCTGGCGGATGCCGGCGGCAGCGCCAAGGTGATCATGGAGCTGACCTATGATCTCACCGAACCGACCATCGATTCCCAGCTGATCAACCTGTCGAAGTCCGGCGCCGATGTTTTCTACAACATCTCGACCGGCAAGGCGTCGTCGCAGTCGATCCGGAAAGTCGCCGAGCTCGGCTGGAAGCCGCTGCATCTGTTGTCCGCCGGCTCGACGGGACGTTCCATCCTCAGCGCCGCCGGCCTCGAAAACGCGAAGGACATCGTCGCCATCCGCTATGCCAAGGAAGTCGGTGTGCCGCGCTGGGTGAATGATCCCGACGTGATGGCGTTCGAGGCGCTGCGCAAGAAATATCTGCCGACCGTCGATCCCGACAATACCATCGCCTTTGCCGGCTATGGCCAGGTGGCGTCGATGGCCGAAATCCTGCGCCGCTGCGGCGACGACCTGACCCGCGCCAACGTATTGAAGCACGCAACCACGCTGGCGGGCTTCCATTCGCCCTACTTCCTCGATGGCGTCAATTTCAGCTACACCCCGGACGACTACACGCCGATGAAGACGCTCTATATCTCGCAGTTCAACGGCAAGGACTGGGATATTTCCGACAAGCCGGTCACGGAGTAGTTTTTCTCCCCTCCTCCCACGCGCCCTTGCGCGTGGTGGGGAGGGTGGCCGGCCGAAGGCCGGTCGGGTGGGGGGTGTTTCAGCGCATACTTCTGCCAGCGATTTTGCGGAAGCACCCCCCACCCCCGACCTCGAGAGCGAGCTTCGCTCGCCTCGGACCCCACCACGCGCTACGCGCGCGGGAGGAGGGGAGAAACAAACAAAAAACCCCGGCCGCGAGGCCGGGGTTTTCGATTTCTGCAGGATGCGCCGCGATCAGTACTTCGCAACCACCGGCGAGTTGAAGTGATAGTTAAGCCCGCTGCGAAAAATATGTTCCGTGACTTTCGTCGTCGAGACGGCGGGACCGCCGGGATCGGCGATGATTCCCGACGTCGAGCCGAGGTCGATATAGAGATATTCGCTCTTCGACGTCCAGTTCGGCCCGAAGAAGCTGAACAGCGTGGCCGGGGTTTCGATGCCCGCGCCGACCGTCCAGCCTCCCTTGGTCTCGGAGAAGCGGCTGGCGACCGGGCCGTTCAGGAAGGCCGAGTTGATGTTGGTCTTGACGCTGCCATAGGCGTAACCGCCGGTGGCATAGAGCAGGGTCGGCCCAGCGGAATAGCCGAGGCGGCCACGGACCGTGCCGAACCAGGGCAACTTGGCGTCGTAGTTCGCAAACGTGCCGTTGGCGCCCTGGCAATTCACGACGCAGGTGCGGTTGTCCTTCTGGGTGGAGCCCTGGATATCGGCCTCGACGCCCAGCACGAAGTTCGCCGCCTGCCAGTTGTAGCCGGCCTGCACGCCGCCGATCTTGCCCTCAGGCGCGAGGGTGAACCGTTCGTTGGTGCCCAAAACGGCCAGCGAGGTCTCGTTGCGCGCCGTGGCGGAGCCGAAATTGCCGCCGAGATAGAAGCCGGTCCAGTTCGCGGTCGCCAGCGGAGCGTAGGCGCCGGTGCCGCCGATGCGGTAGTTGAGGCCGACCCGGTAGATGTTCTGCCGGATTTCGCTGTCGAGCGTCTGCGGGAAGCCGCCGAGTGCGAAGGTGTCCCTCTTGTTGCCGAGATCGACGTAGAGATATTCGATCTTGGCGGTCCAGTTACCGCCGAGCGCGGCTTCGACGCCGCTGCCGAAGGTCCAGCCGACGCGAGTCTGGTTCGAGGTGAAAGTCGCGGGAAAGCCGGCGAGCGGCATATTCTCGGTGATGCTGGTCTTGACGTTGCCGTAAGCGAAGCCGCCGGTGAAGTAGCGCAGTACCGGGCCGTTGGCGAAGCCCGCCCGGCCACGAACCGTGCCGAACCAGTCGATCCGCTGATCGAACCGGCCGCTGGTATCGGGTACGGCCCGGCAGGTCAGCAGGCAGGTGGTGTCGTCGCGAAGGCCTGCGCCCTGGATGTCGGCCTCGATGCCGAGAACCAGCGGCCCGAACATCGAATTGGTCTGCCAGTTGTAGCCGGCCTGGACGCCGCCGAGGGCGCCGAAGGGCGACAAATAGGATTGCTCGAAAGAGGGGAAGCCCGGAAATGTCAGGGTGTGGTTGTTTCGGCCGACGCCGATACCGGCATTCACGCCGAGGTAAAATCCGGTCCAGTCATAGACCATGGCGACCGGTGCTTTGAGGTAAGGAGCCTTGGCCGGAAGATCAGCCGCCTGGGCGTTGACCGCTACTGCAAGAAACGCCGTTGTGGCGAGAAGTCTTTTCATTACTGCATTCCCAGTTGCATTCCGGGAGGTAACCTATCCATCTCGGTGGATTCTGTCTGTGCCTCGCGGGCTACACCGGAGCGAAATCGATCCGCGTTTGTCGGTAATACAATTGAAACTATTTGGCTTTTTGGCTCGACCGATCAGCTCTTGCGGGCCTAACCTGCGGTGGTGAGATCCGCTGGAACAGACCCCCTTTGGCTTCCACTGCTGCCGGAAAAATTCCTGCGCTGGTTCGCCGGCCGCGGCTGGTCGCCGCGCGAGCATCAGCTCGATCTGCTGCAGAAAGCCCGCGACGACCGCTCGGCGCTGCTGATCGCACCGACCGGCGCCGGCAAGACGCTGGCGGGATTTCTGCCGACGCTGGTGGAGCTGAGTACCACATCGCCGCTGCGCCCTTCCCCCCTCCCCCCGCGAAGCGGTGGGGAGGGGTCGGGGGTGGGGGGTCTATCCGCCCGTACAACTGCCAGCGAGTTTGCTGATGCACCCCCCACCCCCGACCCCTCCCCGCCACGCGCTACGCGCGTGGGAGGAGGGGAGAAGAACGTGCGCGCCGAGTCACCGTCGCAGCGCAGCCGCGGCCTCCACACCCTCTACATCTCTCCCCTGAAGGCGCTCGCCGTCGATATCGCGCGCAATCTGGAGACGCCGATCGCCGAGATCGGCCTCGCCATCAAGGTCGAGACCCGCACCGGCGATACGCCGGTGTCGCGGCGGGCGCGGCAGCGGCGCTATCCGCCGGATATTCTGCTGACCACGCCCGAGCAGCTGGCGCTGCTGCTGTCGTCCGACGACGCGCCGTTTCTGTTCGGCTCGCTCCGGCGCATCGTGCTCGACGAGCTGCACGCGCTGGTGACCTCCAAGCGCGGCGATCTGCTGTCGCTCGGGCTGGCGCGGCTGTGGCAGCTGGCGCCGCAATTGCGCGCGATCGGGCTGTCGGCCACCGTCGCCGAGCCGGAATCGCTGGCACGCTTCCTGGTGCCGCAGCGCGACGGCAACGTCGAAGCCGCCGACATCGTCGTCGCCGGCGGCGCGGCCGCCCCCATCGTCGAAATGCTCGACACCAGGGAGCGCCTGCCATGGGCGGGACACAGCGCGCGCCACGCGCTCACCGAAGTCTACGAGTTGATAAAGGGCAACAAGACCACGCTGGTGTTCGTCAACACCCGCAGCCAGGCCGAGATGCTGTTCCAGGAACTGTGGCGCATGAACGACGACAATCTCGCGATCGCGCTGCATCACGGCTCGCTCGACGTCGCCCAGCGCCGCAAGGTCGAGGACGCGATGGCGGCAGGCAAACTGCGCGGCGTGGTCTGCACCTCCTCGCTCGATCTCGGCGTCGACTGGGGCGATGTAGATCTCGTCATCAACATCGGCGCGCCGAAGGGCGCCTCGCGGCTGATGCAGCGGATCGGCCGCGCCAATCACCGCATCGACGAGGCGTCGCGCGCGGTGCTGGTTCCCGCCAACCGCTTCGAGGTGCTGGAGTGCCGCGTCGCCATCGACGCCGTGGCGGAGAATGCGCAGGACACCCCGCCGCTGCGCACCGGCGCGCTCGACGTGCTGGCGCAGCACGTGCTCGGCCGCGCCTGCGGCGAGCCGTTTCTCTCCGACGAACTCTATGCCGAGGTGCTGACGGCGGCTCCATATTCTGGTCTGACGCGCACCGATTTCGACGACACCGTCGATTTCGTCGCCTCCGGCGGCTACGCGCTGAAGACCTATGAGCGCTTTGCCCGCATCAAGCAGGACAAGACCGGCCGCTGGCGCGTCACCAATCCCCGGGTGCGGCAGAGCTACCGCCTCAACGTCGGTACCATCGTGGAAGAGTCCATGCTGAAGGTGCGGCTGGTGCGCGGACGTGGCGCAAAGGGAAACACCGGATCGACCGGCGCGGTGGGACGCGGCGGCCGGATGCTGGGGCAGATCGAGGAATATTTCATCGAGGGACTCGTGGTCGGCGACACTTTTGTGTTCGGCGGCGAGGTGGTGCGCTACGAGGCGCTGGCGGAAGACCAGGTCTACGTCTCCCGCGCCCACGACAAGGATGCAAAGGTGCCGTCCTATATGGGAGGCAAGTTTCCGCTCTCGACCTACCTTGCCGAACGCGTTCGCAAACTGCTCGACGACGACAAGGCCTGGAAGGCGTTGCCGGAGCAGGTGCGCGACTGGCTGTCGCTGCAGGCGCATCTGTCGCGCGTGCCCGGCGCGCGCGAGCTGCTGGTGGAAACCTTCCCCCGCGCCGACAAGCATTACCTCGTCTGTTATCCGTTCGAAGGACGGCTGGCGCACCAGACGCTCGGCATGCTCTTGACGCGGCGGATGGAGCGCGCGCGGGTGCGGCCGCTCGGCTTCGTCGCCAATGAATATGCGCTGGCGGTGTGGGGCCTCGGCGACATGTCCTTCATGATCCGGCAGGGCAAGCTCGATCTGGGCGCGCTGTTCGATCCGGATATGCTGGGCGACGATCTCGAGGCGTGGCTGGCGGAATCCGCCTTGATGAAACGCACGTTTCGAACCTGCGCCATCATCTCCGGCCTGATCGCGCGGCGTTTCACCGGCGAGGAAAAGACGCGGCGGCAGGTGCTGTTCTCGACCGACCTGATCTACGACGTGCTGCGCAAGCACCAGCCGGACCATGTGCTGTTGCGCGCCGCGCGCGCCGATGCCGCCACCGGGCTGCTCGATATAAGGCGGCTCAGTGATATGCTCCTGCGGATCAAGGGGCGAATCACCCACCGGGAACTGACGCGGATTTCGCCGCTCGCAGTCCCCGTGATGCTGGAAATCGGCCGCGAAGCGGTCTATGGCGAAGCCTCCGATGAGCTGCTGGCGGAAGCTGCCGAGGAACTGGTCAAAGAGGCGATGTCGTAGAAGAAAATGAATCCGTTGCACTCCCATGCATCAGCGCCGTCATGCCCGGGCTTGTCCCGGGCATCCACGTCTTTCTTTTCTTCCCTTGTGAAGGAAAGACGTGGATGGCCGGGACAAGCCCAGCCATGACGAGCATTTCAATTGATGTCGCCAGTCGCGCCGCATTTGTCGTCGCCGGGATCGAACTCGTCGCCGATCTCTCCGGCGCGTTGTTCTGGGAAGAACAGGGTCTGCTGATCGTCTCCGACCTGCATCTGGAAAAAGGTTCCAGTTTTGCCACCCGCGGCGTGCTGCTGCCGCCCTTCGATACCGTGGCGACGCTCGGCCGCCTCGCCGCCGTGATCGCGCGGCACGACCCGCATATGGTGATCGCGCTCGGCGACAGCTTTCACGACCGCGCCGCCCATGACCGGCTCTCCGCCACCGACCGCGAGGCGCTCGCCGCCTTGCAGGCGCGGCGCGACTGGATCTGGATTTCGGGCAATCACGACCCGGTGCTGCCGTCCGATCTCGGCGGCGCGGTCGCCGAGGAAGTCGCCATCGGCCCTATCATGTTCCGTCACGAACCATCCGGCGCCCCAGGCGAGATCGCCGGCCATTTGCATCCCAAGGCGCGGGTGTCGACCCGCGGCCGTTCGATGGAGCGCCGCTGTTTTGCCTGCGACGGCGAGCGCGCGGTGATGCCGGCGTTCGGCGCCTATGCGGGAGGCCTCAGCATCCGTGATGCTGCGTTCGGAAAGATATTTCAGGCCACGGCCTTGATGGCCCATGTGCTCGGCGATCACAGGCTGCACACCATCGCAGCGTCGCGGTGTTATTGAGAGCGGCCATGCTGCCGTCGCTTCATGATGACTTCCTCGTTTCCCATCAAGTGACGTCGATTCGATCGGCCTCGCTTCGAAAATGGGAAACGTCAAGTTGCGCATTCAGCAGATTTCGTGCAGGTCCCACCCACAGTTTTGGGCCTCCTGCGTTCAATTGTCCCGGTGCGGATTGATGGTAACGAAGGATCGACGGTAGCGGCGGTTCTCCGGGTTTCTCCGCGGGTATCGCGCGTCATATTTTCCCGCCAGACTAGATCGGACAGGACTTCCCTCCATGACCGTACCATCCATCCCCCCATCGCAAGTCCGCAGCATGCTGTTGTTACGCGACGAAATCGCGTTGCTCGATCTGCGGCACGAGGCCGCCTTCGCTACCGGCCATCCGCTGTTCGCCGCCAATATGGCGGCTGGCCGCATCGCGCTCGAAGCCGAAACGCGGTTGCCGCGCAAGGATGTGCCGATCGTTCTTTATGACGCGGGCGAGGGCCTGGTGGCGCAGGCCGCGGATTGCTTCAAGGCGCTCGGCTACACCAACGTTCGTCAGCTGGCCGGCGGGCTGCAGGCCTGGCAGGCGGCGGGTTACGAAGTCTTCCAGGACGTGAATTCCTACGCGAAGGCCTTCGGCGAACTGGTCGAATCCCGTCGCCACACGCCCTCGCTGCCGGCGGAAGAAGTCGCCGCGCTGATTGCGAGCAAAGCGAATATTGCGGTGCTCGACGTCCGGCGGTTCGACGAATACGCCACCATGAATATTCCGGGCTCGGTCAGCGTGCCCGGCGCTGAACTGGTGCTGCGCGCCGGCCGCGCCGCGCCGGACCCCGCCACCACCATCATCGTCAATTGCGCCGGCCGCACCCGCTCGATCATCGGCACCCAGTCGCTGATCAATGCCGGCGTCGCCAACAGAGTGGTGGCGTTGCGCAACGGCACGATCGGCTGGACTCTGGCCAGGCAAAATCTCGAACATGGCGCCGACAGGCGCGGCGAGATCGGCGCCTTCGAGGGCGCCGAAGCCAATGCCCGCGACGTCGCCTATCGCGCCGGCGTCCGGCGCCTCGGTCCGGAGGAAGCGTTGGCGTTGACGGCGCAGACCCACCGCACGCTCTATCGCTTCGACGTCCGCTCGGAGGAGGAATATGCCGCCGGCCACGTCGCAGGCTTCCGCCACTATCCGGGCGGCCAGCTGGTGCAGGAGATCGACATGGCCGCGCCGGTGCGCGGCGCGCGCATCCTGCTGACGGACGACAGAGGCGTGCGCGCCGACATGACCGCGTCGTGGCTCGCACAAATGGGCTGGGAGGTCTACGTGCTCGACGGCGGCTATCACGGCGCGCTCGAAGTGGGGCCGCCGCAGGTGTTGCCGAAGCCCGACCCGTCGCACCGTTACCGGCGTCCCTATGAGGGCACCGACGTCGATGCGAACGCGATGCAGGCCTATCTCGATTGGGAATACGGCCTGGTCGAACAGCTCAAGCGCGACGGCAGCCACGGGTTCTTCGTGATTTGAGGGAAGACGGCTGGCGGCGCGAACCGGCGACATTTCGCGCGGGAAAATCTTCAGCCGGAGTTCAGCCAGTCTTTTGCCGTCAACCGCTCCAATTCGGCAAAGTATGGAACGTTGACGTCACCCCCCGGATCGCGACCTGCTTTCGCTTCACGCATCAGCTCGTTGATGTGGCCGGCGAGGACCGAACCGACGGCATGAATCGCTTGGTGACGATCGAGCCCTTGATGCATCAGCCGCGTCATGGTGCGCCGGACCGGCAGTTCATCGCCCTCCGCGATCTGGTTCTCGACGACGGCATGTATCACCGCGTGCAACGTGCTGCGCTCTGCCTCGGATTCCGCATCCCGGTGATAGTATTTGACGGCGTCGATGCGTTCCTGCTCGCCGGCCGCGAGCCATTCGTCCGGATCAGGTTCGACCAGCGGGTCGTAGTCCTGCATTTGCCCGTCGGCGTCCTCGAAATCGTCCCACTCCATGGCGTCGAGATCGTCGGCCGCTACGGTCGTTCGCGGCTCCACGCGCTGCTTGTCGAGGCAGCATTTCTTGAATTTCTTGCCGCTGCCGCAGGGGCAGGGGTCGTTGCGTCCGACATTCCGGAATGGATTGTGGGTCGGCACCGCCGACGATGGAACGGAGCGTCGGGCGACGGTCGGTTCCTTTGGCTGAAAACAGGCCCAGTCCGCCAGTTCCTCGATGGTGTCGCCAAACAGCTCATGATGCCAAGGCAGCTGCGTGTCCAGCGGATCGGCGGCGCGGGCCCGTTCGAGGTCGGCCTCGAATTCTTCGAAATCCAGGTAGACCTGGTCGACGAAATCACGCTCGAAGGCCTCACGCACCGAAGGCGTGAGTTCGGTCAGTCCGAGCGCCGCCACTGCGCCCTGCCAGCCGTTCCATACCGCGGACGGCCCTTGCGGCTGCAAGTCGCTGAAGCTCGATTGCAGGAACCGCACCACCTCGCTGCGGTCGAGTTCGCTGTGCAAGACCAGTATGACGAGGGCGCCGAACATCCCTCTGCGCACGAATTCGTTCGCCTCGGGATCGTTGATGATGTCGTAGATCGGACCGGGATCGCCGTCGAAAACGCTCGCCATGACCCGGTGGCTGGTCTCCGACACAGCGTCGCCGAGAATCCGATAGGCTTCCGGCCGGCGCAGGAAGCGAGCCAGCGGACGATAAGCCGCTTTCTCACGCCACTGCCCGAGCAGATGGAACGCGATGAACAGCCCATTCTCCTCGATCTCGTCTTTCGGCGTGCATCGTTCGATCGCCTCCAGCAAAACGGGCGTCACCGCCGCGCGATCCGCGGTCGCGGCACGGATCGCCTCGATCGGCACGCCCTCCCCGGAACCCAGTCGATCAAGTATCCCCATGGCTTTCACTCCTCTCCGCCAGCGAGACGCGCCAGCGTCTCGTTGCTGTAACTCTCCCCGACCGACAGGGCGCAGATGCGTGACAGATGCGTGTAGGGCAGTCCGGTCTCCTCGGCCCATGCGTTGAACTGCGCCTGCACCCTGGCGAGGTCGCGCTTCGAGGTGACCGTCTCGGATACGTCGAGGCCGGCGTCGCGCAGGCACGCGACCACGTCCCTGGACGTCACGAACCCGTCCCAGCCGAGGAAGCGCAACAGCATCTGGCCGGTATTGCCGCCGAGCCGGCTGCCGCGTTTTGCCAGGAGTTCGAGCAATCCGACTTCGTCGGATGGAGGCCACTTCGCGAGCATCTTGCCGAAGCTGCCATGTTCCTTCGCCACGTCCCTGACGAAAGCGGCATTGCCGCGCACCGACATGATCTTGGCGCCGTTGCGGACGATGCTCGCATCCTTCATCAACCCGTCCCAGAACTCGTCCGGCTGCATCAACAGCCGGCCCGGCTGGAATTTGAGGAATGCCTTCTCGAACCCCGGCCATTTCGCCTCGATGACGCTCCAGGCGAAGCCGGCGCAAAACGCCCGCCGGGTCATCTCGGCCAGCACGCGGTCGTCGCCGAGCTTTGCGAGAGCCTTCGGGTCGGGCTTGGGCGGCAGCAGCTTGTTCAGCGCCTTGGCGCCGCCCTTGCGCTTCTCGGCGCGGGCGCGGATCGTCTTGAAGGGGATGGCCATGAGGAAGTCCTGCGCGCGGTGGCTTTTGCGCAATCTAGCGCGCATTCGCCGAGAGTTTCAATTTTGCGATAGAAGCCATAACGACATTGGGCGTCGTGCGCCCCGCCAAAACCATCTAGTCTATGCGTCAAACCTGCAAACCGACGTGAGGAGCGCCATTCGATGGCAGAAACGACAGCGAAACCGAATCCGGCGTCTCCGCCGTTGCCGTCATGGCCTGACGACGTCTACCGCATCCTCAAGGAAGCCGGCGTCAGGCAGGTCGGGATGGTGCCGGATGCCGGCCACAGCCGCCTCATTCGCGCCTTCGATGCCGACCCGGAAACCCGCCTCGTCACGCTGACGACGGAAGAGGAAGGCGTGGCCATGCTGGCCGGCGCCTGGCTCGGCGGACAGCGCGGCGTGCTGCTGCTGCAGTCGAGCGGCGTCGGCAACTGCATCAACATGCTGTCGCTGCCGGCGATCTGTCATATGCCGCTGTTGATGCTGGTGACGATGCGCGGCGACTGGGGCGAGTTCAACCCGTGGCAGATCCCGATGGGGCAGGGCACGCAGGCCTCGCTCGAGGCCATGGGCGTCATCGTGACGCGCGCCGACACCCCTGATGATGTCGCGCCGACCGTTTGGGGTGCCGCGAACCTCGCCTTCAACACCTGGCGGCCGGCCGCGGTCCTGATCGGGCAGCGGGTGCTTGGCGCCAAGAACTTCAAGGAGCTGGCACGCAAATGACCAATCCGAACGCACTGCTTCATCGTCGCGACGTCGTCAACGAGCTGCTGCGCGACCGCGGCGATATTCTGGTCATCGCCGGCCTCGGCGCCCCGAACTGGGACGTCTCGGCCGCCGGCGACCACGCCAATAATTTTCCGCTGTGGGGCGCGATGGGCGCCGCCACGATGATGGGACTGGGTCTCGCGCTGGCGCAGCCGAAGCGCAAGGTGCTTGTCATCACCGGCGACGGCGAGATGCTGATGAGCATCGGCGCGCTCGCCACCGTCGCGGTCGAGAAGCCCGCGAATCTGACGATTGCGGTGCTCGACAACGAGCGGTTCGGCGAGACCGGCATGCAGAAGACCCACACCGCCTCCGGCGTCGACCTCGCCGGCATCGCGCTCGCCGCCGGCATCCGCACCTCGCGAACCGTCAGAACCATGGAGCAGGTGAGGGAGATCCGCGATCTCGCCCATCAGGGCAAGGGAACGGTATTCGCGCTGGTGAAGATCAATCCCGAAGCGCTGGTTTTCACGTTGCCGCCGGCCGATGGCGTCATCCTGACCACGCGCTTCCGGCAATCCGTTCTCGGCGATGAGGCGCTCTACAACTGAGAGTGGTCGTCATGCCCGGCCTTGTGCCGGGCATCCACGCCTTCCTTGCGCGCGTGCAGCCAGGACGTGGATGGCCGGGACGAAGCCCGGCCATGACGGAGTCCTCAGAAATACAGCTCAGCCCGCCAGCTTGATGTTCCAGAGGCCTTCCCTGGCCAGCTGCGCGATCTCGGCAATGATCAGCGCCGAGATCGTGCTGGTGGCGATCGATGACGGGCGCGCGATCGGCGACGCCAGAAGCAGCTCGCGGGAAACCGACGGGTTCACCAGCGCCGCGATCTCCAGCCGCTTCGCCGCCAGCTCGGCGCGGATCGCCGACGCTGGCAACAGCGTGTAGCCCAGCCCCTCTTCCATCAGCGCGATCTGGGCGCGGTAGGAATCGGCCTCGATCATGGTGTTGAGCGTCAGCTTCTTGCGGGCGACGGCCTTTTCCAGCAGCGCCCGCAGGCCATGCGAAATGCTGGGAAGGATCAGCCTCTGCTTGACCAGCCATTCCAGTTCGACCTGCTTCTTCTTTCCCAGGCCCGAACCCGGCGGACCGACGACCGCGAGGTCCTCGTGGCCGATCGAGTGGACGGAAAGATGCAAATCATCGGCGGGACCATAGGTGATCGCGAGGTCCATTTCGCCCCGGTGCAGCCATTCCACCAGATGGCCGCCATAGCTTTCGACGATGCGCAGCGAGATATCGGGCAAGTCGGTGATGATGCGGCGGGCCAGCCGCCCCGACAAAACGGCGCTGACCGTCGGCACCAGGCCGAGGATGACCCGCCCCGAAGGTTTGCCGCTCGCCGATTGAATGTCGTCGCGCACCTGTTCGATTTGACGCACCAGGCCGGTGGTGCGGTCGAGCAGGACTTGACCGGCGCTGGTCAGCAGCATGCCGCGGCCGTTGCGGATGAAGAGTTCAACGCGCAGCTCGTGCTCGAGCAGTTTGATGTGCCGGCTCAGCGCGGGCTGGGCGGCCCGCAGCCGGTCTGCCGCCTTGCTGAGGCTTCCGAGTTCCGCGACCGCCCGGAAGGTACGCAGTTGTTTGAGATCCATCCGCTACCCCAAGGGCACTTTCTCAGGCCCTTGCTTTCCTGGGCGCTTTCTTCGGTGCCTTGTTGGCCGCCTTCTTGACGGGTTTCGCGACCGCCTTCCTGGCCGGCGGCGGGGCCTCGGCCGCGTGCCGCATCGATCGCGCGTAACTGTCGGCGGCGTTGTCGGCGGAAATCTGCAGCCGCCTTGCTGCGGCGGCGGCCTGCTCCATGGTATTCTTCGCGATCAGCTTGAACCGGGCCTTGGCCTCGGCATTCCCAGCCTTGGCAGCGAGGCCGGCATAGCGATCCCGCCGCTTCTTGGCGGCCGCCATCAGACCCTTGTATTGTTGCTTCGCAAGTTGCCGGATTACGACATCCAGATCGGCGTCCGCCATTTTTCTCTTTCCCCAACTGCCATCTCGGCATTCCGTTCGATCGACTATGCAATTGCCGGGGAGGCATTGCAAATAGGCCTCAGTCGATCAGCGATACCGGCCTCAGTTCCCCGGCCCGTAGCGCCGCAGCGCCTCCAGCGTCAAGCCCTTGCCGACCGCGCCAAAGGTGTCGCCCTCGACGATTCGGGATGACGGCAGCGCCTTGGTAATGGCCTTGCGGACATGGGCGAGCCGCACCGAACCGCCGGTCAGAAACACGGCGTCGATATCGCCGGCGGTCAAGCGCGCCTGGTTTAGACAAATCCTGATGCGGGCCGCGATACGCTCGGCCAGTTGCCCGGTGTGGCTGACCAGATCGGGCCTGCCGATGGCGGCGGCAAGGCCCGGCGCGACCCATTGCAAGGGGATGTCGGCTCGGCGTGCATCGGACAGCGCGATCTTGGCGTCCTCGACCTCCATCGCCAGCGTATGGCCGCGCTGTTCCTCGACCACCCGCACCAGCCGGGTGAGCAATTCCGGCTCGCTCGCCTCCTGCCGAACCTGGCGGATGTCGGCGATCACGCGCGGCTCGTACATGCGGTTGATGTTCGACCAGGTCGCGAGGTCGTGGAAATAGCTCAAGGGCACGTCGAGGCCGGGGCGCTTCATCGGGCTGCCAAAACCGAACAGCGGCATGACCACGCCGAGGCTGAGCTGGCGGTCGAAATCGGTGCCGCCGATGCGCACGCCGTCATTGGCCAGAATATCCGAGGAACGGTCGACCTTGCCGTGGCGCTGCGGCCCCAGCCGCACGATCGAAAAATCCGAGGTGCCGCCGCCAATATCGGCGATCAACGCGATTTCCTCGGCCGAGATCTCGCGCTCATAATCCAGCGATGCCGCGATCGGCTCGAACTGGAAGGTGACCTGATCGAAGCCGATTTCGTGGGCAATGTCGCGCAGGGTCTGCTCGGCTTTGCGGTCGGCGTCGTCGGCGTTGTCGACGAAGTGCACGGGACGGCCGTGCACCACGTCGCGCAGCTCGCGGCCGGTGGCCTGTTCGGCACGCCGTTTCACCGCTCCCAGATAATAGGCGATGACGTCGCGAAAGCTGGTCCGTTCGCGTCCCAGCCATGTGGTTTCATCGATCAGCGAGGTCCCGAGCACCGATTTGAGGCTGCGCATCAGCCGGCCGGGCGCGCCCTCGACATAGCTCTCGATCGCCTTGCGGCCGATCAGCACCGCGCCGTCGGTTTCATAGAAAATCGCGCTCGGAATCGTGGTATGGCCGGCCTCCAGCGCGGTCAGGACCGGCGCATCGCCCTCGATCGTGCCGAGCGTGGTATTTGACGTTCCGAAATCAAGTCCGCAGATCGACATGGGCGCTTCCTGAGGGGGAGCGTCCGTCTACACAGTTAGGTGCCGCCAATCCACCTTTATCTCGTGAAACAAATACGGACCTCATCCTGAGGAGCTTGACACCGGGGCCGCGCACAGCGCGGCCCGATGGCAAGCGTCTCGAAGGATGGCGGCAACGATGGTGCTCGCGGCCATCCTTCGAGACGCAACGCGAAGCCGCGTTGCTCCTCAGGATGAGGTCGGATATGTGGAGACGCCGTCCTGACGGCGTCCATCCACAGATCAATTTGTTTGGTGCCGCGGGTTGATGAAGCGAGCGGCGATGGTTCATAAGCGTCCTCCCGCGGCAGGCGATTCACCGGCCGCGACGGCTTCAAGAAGGATTGCGCGTGGCAAACATCTATCGGCAGATTGCGGAAGAGCTCGGCGTTCGCGAACAGCAGGTCGAGGCGACGGTGACGCTACTCGACGGCGGCGCCACGGTTCCGTTCGTGGCGCGCTACCGCAAGGAAATCACCGGAGCGCTCGACGACGCGCAGCTGCGCACTCTGGAAGAGCGCCTGAACTATCTGCGCGAACTCGAGGCGCGCCGCATCGCGATCCTCGATTCGGTCCGCGAACAGGGCAAGCTCGATGCCGCGCTCGAAGCTGCCATCCTCTCCGCCGACACCAAGGGACGGCTGGAAGACATCTATCTGCCGTTCAAGCCGAAGCGCCGCACCAAGGCCGAGATCGCCAAGGAGGCTGGGCTGGAGCCGCTGGCCGAATTGCTGCTGACCCAGCCGGAGAACAAACCGACGACCGTCGCAAAACCGTTCGTCGATGCCGAGAAGCAGGTGCCCGACACCGCTGCCGCGCTCGACGGCGCCCGCGCCATCCTGGTCGAGCGCTTTGCCGAGGACGCCGATTTGATCGGCGCGTTGCGCGAACAGATGTGGTCGAACGGCCTGATGACCTCCACGGCGCGCAAGGGCAAGAGGACCGAGGGCGAGAAGTTCAAGGACTATTTCGAATTCAGCGAGCCTCTGACAAAACTGCCGTCGCATCGCATCCTCGCCATGTTCCGCGGCGAGAAGGAAGAGATTCTCGACCTGCAGATGCTGCCCGAGCCGGTCGCGGCCACGCCTGCGGCGGTCAGCTCGCATGAGATGAAGATCATGCAGCGTTTCGCCATCTCCGATCAGGGCCGCCCCGGCGACAAATGGCTGGTCGAGACGGTGCGCTGGGCCTGGCGCACCAAGATCCAGGTGCATCTCAACATCGATCTGCGAATGCGGTTGTGGGACGCCGCCGAACAGGAAGCCGTGCGGGTGTTCGCATCCAATCTGCGCGACCTGTTGCTGGCGGCACCCGCCGGCGCGCGCGTCACCATGGGGCTCGATCCCGGCTTCCGCTCCGGCGTCAAGGTCGCGATCGTCGATGCCACCGGCAAGGTGGTGGCCACCACCGCAGTCTATCCGCACGAACCGCAGCGGCAGTGGGACGCGGCGCTGGCGACGCTGGGCAAGCTCGCCGTGCAACATCGCGTCGACCTGATCGCGATCGGCAACGGCACCGCCTCGCGCGAGACCGACAAGCTCGCGATGGAGCTGGTAAAACTGCTGCCGGACCTGAAGATGTCGAAGATCGTGGTGTCGGAGGCCGGCGCGTCGGTCTATTCGGCCTCGGCCTTTGCGTCGGAGGAATTGCCGGAGCTCGACGTCACCCTGCGCGGCGCGGTCTCGATCGCGCGGCGGCTGCAGGATCCCTTGGCCGAACTGGTCAAGATCGATCCCAAGGCGATCGGGGTCGGGCAGTACCAGCACGACCTCGGCGAGAGCAAGCTGGCGCGCTCGCTCGACGCCGTGGTGGAAGATTGCGTCAACGCCGTCGGGGTCGACGCCAACACCGCCTCGGCGCCGCTGCTGGCGCGGGTGTCGGGCATCGGCTCGGGGCTGGCGCAAAGCATCGTGCAGCACCGCGATGCCAACGGCCCGTTCAAGTCGCGCAAGGCGCTGAAGGAAGTGCCGCGGCTCGGCCCGAAAGCGTTCGAGCAATGCGCCGGCTTCCTGCGCATCCAGGGCGGCGAGGACCCGCTCGACGCCTCCGGCGTGCACCCGGAAGCCTATCCGGTGGTGCGCAAGATCCTGACCGCGACCAAAAGCGACATCAAGGCGCTGATCGGCAATGCCGAGATCGTGCGCCAGTTGAAGCCGCAGTCCTTCGTCGACGACACCTTTGGTTTGCCGACGGTGACCGACATCCTGCGCGAGTTGGAAAAGCCCGGCCGCGATCCGCGCCCGGCGTTTAAGGCCGCGGTGTTCAAGGAGGGCGTCGAGACTCTCAAGGACCTCAAGAAAGGCATGATCCTCGAAGGCACCGTCACCAACGTGGCGGCGTTCGGCGCCTTCGTCGATATCGGCGTGCACCAAGACGGCCTCGTGCACATCTCGGCGATGTCGAAAACCTTCATCAAGGATCCGCGCGAGGTGGTGAAGTCGGGCGACATCGTCAAGGTCAAGGTGCTGGAGGTCGAGGTCGCCCGCAAGCGCATCGCGCTGACGCTGCGGCTCGACGACGAGACCGGCGCCAGGAGCGAGCGCAAGCCGCAGGAGCGATCGCGCGAGATCTCGGCGAAGTCGATGACCTCATCCGCGCCGAGGTCGCAACAGCCATCTGCCGGTGGCGCACTGGCCGAAGCCATGCGCCGCGCCGCCGAGAAAAACGGCGGACCGAAGGCTTAGTCTTCTCCCCTCCTCCCACGCGCCCTTGCGCGTGGTGGGGTCCGAGGCGAGCGCAGCTCGCTCTCGAGGGTCGGGGGTGGGGGGCGTCTCAGCAAATTCGCTGACAGTTGTGTGCGCTGAAGCACCCCCCCACCCCCGACCCCTCCCCGCCGCTTCGCGGGGGGAGGGGAGAAGCAAGCATCTCACGGCGCGACGGACATATCGCGAGTGCCGCGGTATACATCGCCATAGCGCTGTCAATGTCCGAAATGTTTCCCAAGGAAACCCATGCCCGCTTTCCCGACCTCCACCACCGTTCTCGACTCCATCCTGTTTCGCGACGCCTTCGGCACCCCTGAAATGCGCGAGGTGTTTTCCGACTTCAGCCTGATCTCGCGCTATGCCGAGGTCGAGATCGCACTGGCGCGGGCCGAGGCGCGCTGTGGCGTGATTCCGGTCGAGGCCGCGGAGCAGATCGCAGCGCGTACCGACGTCGCGGCGTTCGATTTCGACCTGTTGCGCCGCGAGACCGATATCGTCGGCTACCCCATCCTGCCGCTGGTGCACCAGATGACAAGGCAGTGCGGCGAGGCCGGCCGTTACGTGCATTGGGGCGCCACCACGCAGGACATCATGGATACCGCCGTGGTGCTGCAACTGCGCGCCGGCCTTGAGATCATCGAGAAGGACATCGCAGCATTGCGCGGCATCCTCGCCGACCTGTCGAAGCGTTATCGCGATACGCCGATGGCGGGCCGCACCCATCTGCAGCAGGCGCTGCCGGTGACCTTCGGCTACAAGACCGCGATTTACCTCGCGATGTTCGACCGTCACGCCGAGCGCCTCGAACAGTTGAAGCCGCGGTTGCTGGTCGGCCAGTTCGCCGGCGCCGCCGGCACGCTGGCG
Source organism: Bradyrhizobium sp. (assembly GCF_030654605.1). Taxonomy (GTDB): domain Bacteria; phylum Pseudomonadota; class Alphaproteobacteria; order Rhizobiales; family Xanthobacteraceae; genus Bradyrhizobium. Next base: position 1,175 of record NZ_JAURXB010000219.1, on the reverse strand, counting down.
TCACTCGGCGACAAGGGTCTTGAGGTGCAGCAGGCGTTTTGCGAGGAACTCGGCCTCGGCGTCCCCGTCTCCACCTGGCATGTCGCGCGCGACGGATTTGCGGAAGCCGTGAATTTCCTCGCACTGGTGACCGGTTCGCTCGGCAAGATCGGGCTCGACATCATGATCAGGGCCTCGACCGAATTCGCCGAGCTCTACGAGCCTTTTGTAAAGGGCCGCGGCGCGTCCTCGACCATGCCGCAGAAGCGCAACCCGATCTCGTCCGAGCTGATGCTGGCGGCCTCCAAGGCGGTGCGGCAGCATGTCGGCCTGATGCTGGACGCGATGGTGCAGGATCTCGAACGTGCCACCGGGCCCTGGCATGCCGAGTGGATGGCTATCCCCGAGAGTTTCGTGCTGACCGCCGGCGCGCTCAACCAGGCGAAGTTCGCCCTGGCCGGCCTCGTGGTCGACGAGAAACGGATGGCCGGCAATCTCGACATCAGTCGCGGCCTGATCGTCGCGGAGGCCGTGATGATGGGGCTGGCGCCGGAGATCGGCCGGCAGGAAGCCCACGATGTCGTCTACGATGCCTGCCGCCTCGCCAACGAAAACGGTCTGACGCTGGCCGACGCGCTGTCGGCGGACCCGCGGGTGACCGGGCGTATCGACCGCGCCACCATCGATCGGCTGACCTCGCCGAAAAATTACCTCGGCCTTGCGCCTGCCATGGTGGACCGGGTGCTGGCGGCGTCGAAACGCTAGTTAAAGTCAGCTTTAAGGGAGGCTCGGAGTCCGCCGGTGGGTAGCCCCGACGGGCAAATCAGTTCGGGTTATCGGAAGTCGTGTCAAGTCTTCCGCGAAAAAATATTTCGGTTTATCAGAAGCAGATATCAGGCTATATGTTTCGCCATCCCGTCCCACCCAGAGGGGCATTGCGCAAGGTCACCAATGCGGGACGGGGATGCGGTGGACGCGGATGGCGCTCTTGACCCGAGCGCTGGAAGCGGACGGCGAAATCGTATGGTCCCGACACCCCAAGGGCAGGTGTCAAGTTCGCAGCTCAAGGCAGCGCGGGCGACGGTGGCAAAAGTGCAGGGCTCGCCGAGGAGACCACGTATAAGCCGTAAACCATTGCGCGGGGAGTGCCGGGTGATTCCGGTGTGACCTGACTAACGCGTGTGCCTTCTACCACT
>NZ_JAURXB010000218.1 GCF_030654605.1 Bradyrhizobium sp. | reverse complement strand
GCCTCGAGGCCGGCGCCCGTCGCGACGATTTTTTCTTCCGCCGCGAGGAACGCATGCGGCAGGATTTTTCGCCGCAATTCGGCTGACGTGACGCTTGCTGTTCCCTTCTTGCTGACGGCAACGGCGGCCGCCGCATTCGCCATCCGCAACGCGGTTTCCCAATCGGCTCCGGCGGACAGCGTCACTGCCAGCACCGCGGCGACGGTGTCGCCGGCGCCGGAGACGTCGCGCACTTTGACGGGATGCGCCGGCACATGGATCGCCTCGCCATGGCGCGGCACCAGCGTCATGCCGTGCTCGCTCTGCGTCACCAGGATGGCTTCGCAGTCCGCCAGCTGCATCGCGTCCTGTGCCGCGTCGGCGATGCTCTTTTCTGTGTCGGCGCGGCTGCGGGTCGCCTCGGAAAATTCCTTGCGGTTGGGCGTGAGCAGCGTCGCACCGCGATAGATCGCGAAATTGGCGCTCTTGGGATCGACGATCACCCGCTTGCCGAGTTTTTTCGCGGCGTCGATGACGTTGCGGATCACACGCGCGGTGAGCACACCCTTGGCATAGTCGGACAGCAGCACGATGTCCGCGCGGGCGAGCTGCGGCAGGATCGCGTCGATCAGCTTCTGTTCGATCCCTGCGGAAGCCGGCTGCGCCACTTCCCAGTCCGCACGCAGCATGTGGGTGGAGAAATGTTCGGAGACGAAGCGCACCTTTCGCGTCGTCGGCCGCGACGGATCGGAGACCAGCACGCTCTCGATTCCGCTTTCCTGCGAAAGCGCGGATTTCAGCGCCGCGCCGGCATCGTCCTCGCCAATCAGCCCGACAAAGATGCAGCGCGCGCCGAGTGAGGCGATGTTGCGCGCGACGTTGCCGGCACCGCCGATATTGGTTTCGCTGCGCCGCACGGCGATGACCGGCGCGGGCGCTTCGGGCGAAATCCGTGAGACCTCGCCATAGACGAATTCATCGAGCATGAGGTCGCCGACGCAGAGCACCGTCTGGCTGGCAATCGCATCCGACAAGGCTTCAAAATCGAACATTTTTTCTCGTCATCTGTTACGCCCTAGCGGAAACGGTCAGGGCGATTGAGAAAATCGCCGACGTAAGCCGAAACCGCCTCTTCCAGCGGCGTGAAACCGCCATTGTAGCCGGCGCGTTGCAGCCGATCGACTTCGCTTTGGGTGAAATACTGGTAGCTGCCGCGAATTTGCTCGGGCATGTCGACATACTGGATATTCGCAGGCGTGCCGAGCGCAGCATAGGCCGACAGAATCAGGTCCTTGAAACTGCGCGCGGTGCCGGTGCCGACGTTGAAAAGGCCGCTGACCGAGGGCGTCGCCATCAGCCACATCATCACCCGTACCACGTCGTCGACATAGATAAAATCGCGCCGCTGGTCGCCGTCGGCGATGCCGTCGCGGTGGGATTTGAACAGCTGCACGGCGCTACCGGCCTTGATGTCGTCGAAGCGCCGCGCCAGCACGCTCATCATCGTGCCCTTGTGATATTCATTGGGGCCGAACACGTTGAAGAATTTCAGGCCAGCCCATTGCGGCGGCAACCGCTCGCCGTTGGCCGCGCGTTCGGCCACGGCCATGTCGAACAAATGTTTGCTCCAGCCATACAGATTCATCGGCCGCAGCGTCTTCAGCGCCGGCAACGACGGGTCGTCGGCAAAACCCTGCGCGCCATCGCCATAGGTCGCCGCCGACGAGGCGTAAATGAATGGCGTCGAATTGGCCGTGCACCAGTCGAGCAGCCGCATCGACAGCCGGAAATTGGTTTCGATGACGAGATCGCCGTCGGTGGCCGTGGTCTCGGAGATTGCGCCGAGATGGATGACGGCATCGAGCCGGCGGCCCTTGAGCCAGTCGGCCAATTCGGCCGGCGGCACGAAGTCGGCGAGCTGGCGCTTGGCCAGATTGCGCCATTTGCCGTCATGGCCGAGCACATCGCATACCGCGACATCGGCGCGGCCGGCGTCATTCAACGCGGCCACGACGTTCGATCCGATAAAACCGGCGCCTCCGGTCACCAGCAGCATGCCGTCCCCTGCCCTTGATGTGGGATGCCAGCTTTGCCCCAGTCCCGCCCGGCAGGCAACTTGGGTTATCGGGCGTGGTGAAGACGGCGGGCGCGGCTTTACCTACGGAAGCGGAGCGGTTACCGACGGAGCCGACGAACACAAAATTGCGAAAACAATCCCATGCACAGTAAGACCTTGGGTGGCCGGACCCAGACACAAAGATATGAACTTTGATTCAATAGATGGGATCGCGATGGAAGGTGCGGCGGACACTCGTCCGATCCTGATCGTTCCCTATATGTGGATCGGCGATTTTGTCCGCGGTCACACCGTGGTGCGGGTCCTGAAGGAGCGCTGGCCCAATCGGCCGGTAGACCTGCTCGTCACCTCGCTGTGCGCCCCGCTGGTCGATTATATGCCCGGCGTGCGCTCCGGGGTGGTCTGGGACCTGCCGCGCAGCCGGCTCGCGGTGGCCCGGCAATGGGGCCTGGCGCGGCAGCTGCGGGCCCGGGGCTACGGCACCGCGCTGGTGCTGCCGCGCACCTGGAAATCGGCGATAGCGCCCGCGCTGGCCGGCATCCCGGAACGGGTGGGGTTTGTCGGGGAAGCCAGGTTCGGGCTGATCAACCGATGGCGCTGGGGCGAGAAGGCCTTGCCCCGGTTCATTGACAAGAATGCGGCGCTGGCGCTGCCTGACGGCGCGCCGCTGCCTCCGGAATGGCCGGTGCCGCAGCTCAGGGTTCCCGCCGAGGAAACCGGCCGCTGGCGGCAGGCCCATGGGCTGGGCACCGGTCCCGCCATAGCACTGGCACCGGGTTCGGTCGGCGCCTCCAAGCGCTGGACCTACTATCCGGAGGCCGCCCGGCTGCTGGCCGAAC
>NZ_JAURXB010000216.1 GCF_030654605.1 Bradyrhizobium sp. | reverse complement strand
GGCCGGGTCAAGCCCGGCCATGACGGAGTGGGCAAGGGCCACGCTCGGCGCATTGTCATCGGCATAGCTGTTGCAGTCGTCTGCGTCACACTCGCCTTTGCGGCCTGGGTCGTCTCGCTCGGCCCATTACCTTTCGAACAGGCCCGGCAAATCTCCACCACTATCGTCGACCGCAACGGCAGACTGTTGCGCGCCTATGCCATGGCGGATGGCCGATGGCGGCTGCCGGTCGATGCTCGGACCGGCGTCGATCCGTCCTATCTGAAACTGCTGCTGGCTTACGAAGACCGGCGGTTTTATTCCCACCATGGCGTCGATCCGCAGGCGCTGGGCCGCGCCGCATGGCAGCTCGTGTCCAGCGGTCGCATCGTCTCCGGCGGCTCCACCATCACGATGCAGCTGGCGCGCTTGATGGAGCCGCGGCGCGAGCGATCGCTCTCGGCCAAATTGCGCCAGATGGTCCGCGCGATCCAGATCGAGCGGCAGCTGACAAAAGACCAGATACTCGACCTCTATCTGGCTCTGGCTCCGTTCGGCGGCAATCTCGAGGGCATTCGCGCCGCGTCCATCGCCTATTTCGGCAAGGAGCCGAAGCGATTGTCGCTGGCGGAAGCAGCCGTCCTGGTGGCGTTGCCGCAGTCGCCGGAAACCCGCCGGCTCGATCGCCATCCCGAGGTGGCGCGCATCGCCCGCGACCGCGTGCTCGATCGCATGGTCGAGGACGGCCTCGTGCCGGTGGAGGACGCGGTTCAGGCCAAGGCTGTTTCGGTGCCGCGGCTGCGCAAGCCGATGCCCATTCTGGCGCCGCATTCCGCCGATCAGGCGCGGGTGACCGTGAAGGATACGCCGGTCATCAAGCTGACGCTGGAGTCCGGGCTGCAGAAGGTGCTGGAGACGCTGGCGCGCGATCGTGCCATCGCACTGGGCTCGAACATTTCCGTCGCCATTGTCGCTGTGGACAATGAGAGCGGCGACGTGCTGGCGCATGTCGGCTCGCCGGACTATTTCGACGAGCGGCGCGCCGGTCAGGTCGATATGACCCGCGCCGTGCGCTCGCCGGGCTCGACCCTGAAACCGTTCATCTACGGGCTCGCCTTCGAGGACGGTTTCGTGCATCCGGAAAGCTTGATCGACGACCGGCCGATCCGCTTTGGCGCTTACGCGCCGGAAAACTTCGACATGACGTTTCAGGGCACGGTGCCGGTGCGCAAGGCGCTGCAATTGTCGCTCAATGTACCAGCGATCGCGCTGCTCGATCGCGTCGGCTCCAGCCGCCTGTCGTCGCGGTTGAAGCAGGCGGGCGCCAATCTGGTGCTGCCGAAGGACGAGGCGCCGGGCCTCGCGATGGGTCTCGGCGGCGTCGGCGTGACGCTGCAGGATCTGGTGCAGCTCTATTCGGGGTTGGCGCGGCTCGGCAATACCAGGCCGCTGCGCGAGATCGTCAGGGCAACCGACGATGCGCGCGATAATCTGCGGCTGATGGATCAGGTCGCGGCCTGGCAGGTCGGCAATGTGCTGATCGGCACGCCACCCCCGGAAAACGCCGCGCACAACCGGATCGCGTTCAAGACCGGCACCAGCTACGGCTACCGCGATGCCTGGTCGGTCGGGTTCGACGGCAGGCTCACCATCGGGGTCTGGGTCGGACGGCCCGATGGTGCGCCGGTGCCGGGGCTGGTCGGGCGCACCGCCGCGGCCCCGATCCTGTTCGATGCCTTCGCCCGCACCGGAAAACTCCCGGCTGCGCTGCCGAAGCCGCCAAAGGGCGCGCTGGTGGCCAGCAATGCCAAACTGCCGCTGCCGCTGCGCCGGTTCCGGCCGGCGGGGGAACTGGTCCGCACCGGTAGCGAGCAGGCGCCGCGCATCCAGTTTCCGCTCAATGGCTCGCGGATCGACGTCGATCGCGGCAATGGCGGGCAGTTCTCGGCGATGCCCGTCAAGATCGCCGGCGGCGTGCTGCCGCTCACCATGCTGGTGAACGGCGTGTCGGTGGGCGAAATCGACAGCCGGCGCCAGCGGCTGGTCGAGCCGCCCGGTCCGGGCTTTGCCAGGCTGACCGTGATCGACGCGGTGGGCGCCGCGGACACAGTTGTCATCCGAATTCAATAAAGGGTGCCTAACCGGTTGTGGGAATAGCGGTTTCGGCGTAATCGGAACCAATGGTCGAGACCTATGCCCGTCCCCGATTTGGAGAGCCGCGCGAGCCGAAGAACCGGGTCAATCCGGGCAGCCGGCTTGCCGGCCTGCTTGACCTCGTGGCGGCTAGCCATCTCAGGGCGGCGCTGTTCCTGCTGGCCTGCGGCCTCGTGCTGTTTCTGCCGGGCTTTTTCAATATCCCGCCGATCGATCGCGACGAGGCGCGGTTCGCGCAGGCGACCAAGCAGATGGTCGAGAGCGGCGATTTCATCGACATCCGCTTCCAGGACGATGTCCGCTACAAGAAGCCGGTCGGCATCTACTGGATGCAATCGGCCGTGGTCGAGACCGCGACAGCGCTGGGCCTGCCGCGGGCGGAAATTCGCATCTGGCTGTACCGCATTCCCTCGCTGATCGGCGCGATCGGCGCGGTGCTGCTGACCTACTGGACGGCGCTGGCGTTCGTGACCCGGCGCGGCGCCATCCTGGCCGGGCTGATCATGGCCAGTTCGGTGCTGCTCGGCGTCGAAGCGCGGCTGGCAAAGACCGATGCCATGCTGCTGCTGACCGTGGTCGCGGCGATGGGCGCGATGGCGCGGGTCTATCTGTCGTGGCAGCGCGGCGAGGATCCCGTGCGGCCGCCATGGTCCTGGCCCGCGATCTTCTGGACCGCGCTGGCCGGCGGCATCCTGCTCAAGGGGCCGCTGATCCTGTTGTTCGTCGTGCTCACGGTCGCAACGCTGGCGATTCTCGACCGGTCGGCGACGTGGCTGTGGCGGCTGCGTCCGGTCTGGGGCCTGATGTGGCTGCTGGTGCTGGTGCTGCCGTGGTTCGTCGCGATCTACTGGCGCGCCGGCGATACGTTCTTTACCGATTCCGTCGGGCGCGACATGCTGGCGAAATTCGCCGCGCAGGAATCCCACGGCGCGCCGCCGGGATTCTATCTGGCGCTGTTCTGGGTGACGTTCTGGCCGGGGGCGGCACTGGCGGGAATGGCGGCGCCGGCAGTGTGGCGGGCGCGGCGCGAGCCCGGCGCGCAATATCTGCTGGCGTGGCTGATGCCGTCCTGGATCGTGTTCGAACTGGTGATGACAAAACTGCCGCATTACGTGCTGCCGCTGTATCCGGCGATCGCGATCCTCACGGTCGGCGCGCTGGAACGCCGGATATTGTCGCGATCGTGGCTGATGCGGGGCGCGGCCTGGTGGTTCGTAATCCCGGCCGGGGCTTCGGTGCTTGTCGTGGTCGGCGCGATAGCGCTGACGCGCCAGCCGGTGTTTCTGGCCTGGCCGTTCATCGCGGCGGCGCTGATCTTCGGGCTGTTCGCGTGGTGGCTCTACGAGGACAGCCGCGCCGAACGCTCGCTGTTGAACGCCGTGGTCTCGGCGATGTTTCTGGCGATCGCCGTCTATGGCATCGTGTTGCCGTCGCTGACGCCGCTGTTCCCGAGTCCCGAAATCGCCCGCGCATTGCGTAACGTCGTCTGCGTCGGACCGAAAGCCGCAGCCGCAGGCTTTCACGAGCCGAGCCTGGTCTTCATGACGGGAACCTCGACGCTGTTGACGGACGGATCGGGGGCGGCGGATTTCCTGGGGCAGGGCAGTTGCAGGTTTGCGCTGGTCGAATCGCGCTCGGAACGCAGCTTCGCCGCGCGCGCCGAAGCCATCGGGCTGCGCTACAACGTGGCCAATCGCATCGACGGTTATAATTTTTCGCAGGGCAAGGCGATCTCGATCGCGATCTTCCGCTCCGAAGGCACCGAATAAATGTCTGCCCCGGCCGGCGCCGCATCGAATTATTTCTCGGGCCTTCTGGCCGTCCTGCGCCAATCGGCGGTGCAACTGGTGCGCTCGCCGTCGCATTCGCGCCGTGCCGAGGCGGCGCGGCGATCGGCACGCCACGTCGTGCAGCTCACCGCCATTCTCGGCGCCGCGATCATCGCGCTGATGTACTTGCTGGACGCGACGGAAATCGGCTGGATGCCGAAGCGCGGCACGCCGAGCCTTTGGCCGATCCGCATCCTGACCGATTTCGGGAAATCCGCTTATGTGCTGTGGGCGCTGGCCGGGCTGCTGTTCGTCGTCGCCTTCACTGCGCCTGTCTTGCGCGGGCAGGCGCGGTCGCTGTTGCTGGGGCTGGGGACGCGGCTGCAGTTTGTGTTTCTCGCCGTGTGGGTGCCGGCCATGATCGGCGAGGTCCTGAAATGGGTCGTCGGGCGCGGCCGCCCCTTCGTCGGCGACAACGTTTTCAACTTCAGGCATTTCGGCGGCAGCGAGGCCTTTGCGAGCTTCCCGTCCGGCCATGCCAATACCGCCTTCGCACTGGCGTTCGCGGTTTCCGCGCTGTGGCCGCAGGCGCGCCCCGTGATGCTGGCGTATGCCATCGCGATCGCGCTCAGCCGCCTGGTGCTGCTGGCGCATCATCCGAGCGACGTGGTGGCGGGCGCGCTGATCGGCGTGATCGGCGCGATGGCGGTGCGCTACTGGTTTGCCGCGCGTCGCCTCGGCTTCGCGATCCGCGGCGACGGCGCCATCGTGCCGCTTCCGGGGCCCTCGCTGGGGCACCTCAAAAGGGTTGCCGGAGGGGCGTCAGCCCCATAAGAAGCGGACGCCGCGAGGCAGCGGCGCAGCGGGTTCCGGCTGCAGGCCGACTCAAACGACGAGCATCGATTTGCCTTCATCCGACGCGACAGAAGTGGCCGTTTCCATCGTCGTTCCCGTGCGCAACGAGGCCGGCAATGTGACGCCGCTGATCACGGAAATCGCCGCCGCGCTCGACGGCCGATGGCCGTACGAGATCATCTACGTCAACGACGGCTCCACCGATGCGACCGGCGAGCGGCTCGCGGAATTGATGAAAGCGCGCGCCAACCTGCGGCAGATCCGGCATGCAACGTCATCGGGGCAATCGGCCGCGGTGCGCACCGGGGTCCGTGCCGCGCGCGGCGCCATCGTGGCGACGCTCGACGGCGACGGGCAGAACAATCCGGCCTTCCTGCCGGATTTGATCGCGGCGATCGAGAACGGCGGCGACCGCCTCGGCCTTGCCGCCGGCCAGCGGGTCGGGCGCAAGGACACCGGTTTCAAGAAATGGCAGTCGCGCACCGCCAATGGCGTGCGCAACGCCATCCTGCACGACGGCACCCGCGATACCGGCTGCGGCCTGAAGGCGTTTCGCCGCGAGGTGTTCCTGATGATGCCTTATTTCGACGGCCTGCATCGCTTTCTGCCGGCGCTGGTGCGCCGCGAGGGTTTTGACATCGTCTATGTCGACGTCATCGACCGTCCCCGCCATTCCGGCGTGTCGAATTACGGCTTTTTCGATCGGTTATGGATCGGGATCATGGATCTCGCCGGCGTGTGGTGGCTGATCCGCCGCAAGAAACCGACGCCCGTTGCGACCGAGGTGACACGTCATGACTGACCTGTTCAACATGCTCACGACCTATCTGCATGATGTCTTCGTCATCAAGTTCGATGGCTGGGTGATCCTGGGCTTCGTGGCGCAGGGGCTCTTCACCATGCGCTTCGTGGTGCAATGGATCGCTTCCGAGCGGGCGCGCAAGAGCGTGATCCCGGTGGCGTTCTGGTTCTTCTCGATCGGCGGCGGCATGCTGCTGTTGATCTACGCGCTGTATCGCCGCGACCCGGTATTCATCGCCGGGCAGGCGCTCGGCCTCGTGGTCTATTTTCGCAATCTGTATTTCATCATTGTCACAGGACGGCAGGCCTCGGCGAAGGATTGATGGGGCATACAAAAATCGCAAAAACAACCCCATGCATAGAAAGCAACCCCATGGAAAGGTTAGTGTTTTTGTTTATGTTCACAGATGGTTTCGAGGTATAGGAATACCTTGATGCCACCGTCCCATGCCTCGCAATTCGAGTTGTTTCATTAGATGCCGCATCGTTCGAGCCTGGAAGTGTTTGCGCGGATTGATCATTGGTGGTCGATCGCGAAGGACGACGTTCTCGCCGATCCGTTCGGGCCGATGGCGCGGGCCGGCCTGTTCCAGATTGGCCTGCCGGGCGCGGATGCCGGGCTCGACAGCTACCGGGCGATCGCCGCCGCCGAACAGGCGCTTGCCGCGAAGACCGGGCTGTTGGGGCTGGCGAGCGCGTTTGCTGCGCGACAGATGGCGGCGCGGTTCTTCCTTGGGGGCTTTGCCAATCAGGCGCAGCGCGAAACATGGCTGCCGCGGATTGCCGCCGGCGAGGTCTGCACGGCGATCGCGATCTCCGAGCCCGGCGCCGGCGCGCACCCGAAGCTTCTGAAGACGACGGCAGAATCCCGTGGCGCGGGATTTGTCCTGCGCGGCGCCAAGGCCTGGGTCACCAATGGTCCGGTCGCGGATCTCTTTCTGGTGCTGGCGGTGGTCGCGGTCGAGGACGGCCGCAAGCGCTATGGCCTGTTCATGGTCCCGAAAGAAACGGCCGGACTTTCGATCAAGCCGATGAAGGCGCTGGACACGCTGTTGCCGGCGACGCATTGCGAGCTGGAATTCGATGGCTGCGAGCTGCCGGCGTCGGCGCAAATCGGCGATATGCCCGACGCGTATTCGGCCATGGCCCTGCCGTTTCGCGATGTCGAGGACACCGTCGGAACGGCGAATGTCGCGGGCTTGCTGGACTGGCTGCTCGAAAAGGCCGCAAGCCATATCGAGCACAGCGAAGAGAATGCCTTGCAGCTTGGCCGCATCGCGGGTCTGGTGTCGCTGGTGCAGGCGGCGAGCCGGTTGGCGGTGGCAGCACTCGATGGCGAGGGCGAAGATGTTCCGGCGCGCGTGATCGGCGTAAGGTTGCTGGCGCGCGACATCGTCGGCGAAATCCGCGAGCTGCTGGGGCAGGGCGCGCCGGCCGACGAAGCGACGGTTCGCGCGCTGGCCGCGTTCGACATGCTGGCCCAGGTCGCGCGCGAGCCGCGCAAGATCAGGCAGATCAGGCTTGGAAATTCAGTAGGAAGCGAGAACCATTAAATGAATACCCATCTGCCGGCGGATTCGATCGAAGCCGTCACCCGCGGGCTGGCGTCAGCCGGCTATATCGCCAGCAAGCAGATCGCGACCGCGGTCTATCTGGCCGAGAAGATCGAGAAGCCGATCCTGGTCGAAGGCCCGGCCGGCGTCGGCAAGACCGAACTGGCCAAGGCGCTGGCGGCGTGGCGTGGGCTCAAGATGATCCGGATGCAGTGCTATGAGGGGCTCGATGAAGCCAAGGCGCTGTACGAGTGGAAATACGCCAAGCAGCTGCTCTACACCCAGATCCTGAAGGACAAGCTCGGCGAAGTGCTGGGGGGCGCCGACACGCTGGCCGCGGCGCTGGGCAAGCTGCATGATTTCGGCGACGTGTTCTTCTCCAAGGAATTCGTCGAGCCGCGCCCGCTGCTGCAGGCGCTGGAGCAGGCCAACGGCTGCGTGCTGCTGGTCGACGAGATCGACAAGTCGGATGCCGAATTCGAATCGCTGCTGCTGGAAATCCTCAGCGACTACCAGGTCTCGATCCCCGAACTCGGCACCGTCACGGCGATCGTGAAGCCGACGGTGATTCTGACCTCCAACGGCGAGCGCGACCTCTCGGACGCGCTGAAGCGCCGCTGCCTGCATCTGCATATCGGCTTTCCCGAGCAGAAGCTGGAGGA
>NZ_JAURXB010000214.1 GCF_030654605.1 Bradyrhizobium sp. | reverse complement strand
CCGCTCGCACCCAATGGCATCAGCCCAAGGGTAGCCTTCTCAGGAAGCCTCCGGACAGGTCTGATCGGCGCCCTCGGGCGTTGCGCCAGATTCGTCTCTAGCACCGGTTTTTGACAGGGAGTGCAACGGTTTATCGCGGGGTGGAGCAGCCCGGTAGCTCGTCAGGCTCATAACCTGAAGGTCATAGGTTCAAATCCTATCCCCGCAACCAAGTTTTGATAGCAATATCAGTGAATTAGCCCGCCGGTTGGCGGGCTTTTTCGTTACGGTGCAGGCGCTTACCGAGCGTTCACGTTCACGATTGTTCGGACGCGGTGCCGAGTTCTCCAAAATTTGTGATGTTCACGCTGCCCTCGGGAAACCGCGCGGTGATTTCCAGCGAGCCACCCAAGGCTTCCACATAGCGCCGCAGGTTGCTGACATACATATCCGCGCGCCGTTCAAGCTTGGCGACGGCCGGTTGCCCGACGCCCAATTCGCGCGCCAAATCCTCCTGCGAACGCTCGCGCGCCTGGCGCAGTTCGTGCAACGCCATATCAGCCTTCAACTGTAAGACGCGCGCGTCGACGCGCGCCTTTCGCTCCGGCGAAAAGGCCTTGGTCAATTCCTTGAATGAGCGATGTCCAGTCATCGGATTAAACCCTCCTTCTTGAGTTCATCGAGATGCAGGTCATAAAGCTTGCGGTTCAGGACAAACTTATCCTATTTCTAGGCCGCGCTCGCCGGCCCGGTATACAGCCGCGGAAACCATCGATCGACCACCGCAAATGGAAAACCCAGCCGCACCGCCGATCGCGATGTCGCCGAGACCAGGAAGCCTTTTTCAATGAGGGTGTTGAGCACCGTTCTGGCCTGGCGTTCCTGGTAGTCGGTCAGATCAGGCGCCTTGCCACGCGAGAATTCGCCGACGAGCACGGCTTCGCGCAGCAGCGGCCAGCTGCCTCTCGGCAAGCGGCCAGCGCGGGTCTCCTCCTCGCACCAGATTTCCATGCGGCGCTGAAGCTCAGTGGGTTCGAACAGCGATTCCATGAAGACCATCTGGTCCACGCAGCTCGACAGGAAAAACACGCAGAAATCGACCAGGCCGGATTGGGTGAGGTTGCCGCGACCATCGAGGTCTCCGCGGCGCGGTTGATCGGCGGATTGCAGGGCCGCCTTGTAGGTGTCGACCGCGCGGGCGAGGCCGCGCGAGATCGACCAGAGGCTCGAGCCAATACCGAGCTCCCTCAGCAGCGCGTGCGAGGTGAGGCGCGCGACCCTGCCATTGCCGTCGGCGAACGGGTGAATCCACAGCAGGCGATGGTGTGAGGCTGCCACGCAGATGATGCGCTGAATTTTGGGGAGCGTATCGTTGCCATAGGCAGAGGCGAAGCGTTCGAGCAGTGCAGCCAGGTCTTGCGGGGCAGGGGGGATGTGGCGCCCGACCTTGACGAGGCTGTGCCTTAGTTCACCCGGAACGACTTTTTCTTTCCGGCCCGTCTTTGGATCCGAGACGGTGAGAAGTTGCTCCGGCAATTGCCGGCAGAACTCTTTGTGGACCCAGCGGATGAATTCGATCGCGGTGGATGGTTGCGGCGCCGCTCCGGCATCGATCTTTTGCTGCACGTCGATGTGCGCGCGCGCCTCGAGCTGGAGATTGCGCTTTTCGGGCTCAGTGCTGTAGTCGCCAGCCAGTGCGCGATCGATATCAATGGGGTGGGTATGGTGTCCCTCGATGAGGTTGCTGTAATAGCAGTTCATGGAGCGCACGAGGTGGCCGAGGCCCTCCTGCATGACGGGGTGAAGGCGTCCTGCAAGCGCGTTGCTCCTGGCAACGAGGTCGGTTGCAAGGTCGGAAAGGCGCTTGCTCTCCTCCGGGAAGAGAGGTTCCATGGCGGTGGGGGCAGTCATTTTTGCCGCTTTCATCGTGACAATAATGTATAAATAACAATGGTTTATGAAATTTTAATCCTTGAAATTGCCGGTTATTGTGCCGCTTTCTTCGCCCCGTGGCAACGGCGAAATCTTCCACGGCTGTCGCAAGGCCTCCGCGGTCCCCTGCACGGTCAAATGAGGAAAGATCCCTGACGATGGCCCTGATCGGATATGTCGAAAGCCTGTGGCGCTATCCCGTAAAGAGCATGCGCGGGGAGGCGCTGCCGGAAGCGTTTGTGGGTTTTTCCGGAATCCTGGGGGACCGGCTCTACGCCGTCCACAACTCGACTGCGCTGAAAGCCTTTCCGTACCTGACCGCGCGTGGGCGCAGCGACATGCTGCTGTACCGTCCGTTCTTCCGCGATGGCGAACGCACGGTGCTGCCTTCCAACCTGGCGGAGGCGGAAGCGCTGGGACCCGGCGTCACCCCGCTTTATCCATCTCAGGACGAACTCGCTCTCGCAGTCGAGACACCCTTGGGCGAGGTGCTCGGCATTGATGATCCCCGGTTGCTCCTTGCGCTCGGCGACGACAAATCCCCGGCGTCGGATCTGACGATGCGGCGGTCGGATCGCGCCTTCACGGATTGCCGTCCGATTTCGATCTTCTCGACCCAGACGGTCCGCAAGATCGAAGATGCCGTGGGGCTCGCGGTGGACAAGCGGCGGTTTCGTGCCAACATCTATGTCGACCTTACATCGACGGAGGGGTTTGCCGAGGACCAATATGTCGGCCGCCAGCTCCGCATCGGCGGCAAGGTCGTGATCGCGGTGCTCGAGCGCGATATCAGATGCCAGATGATCAGCCTCGATCCGGAGACCGCGACGGCAAACCCCGAGGTATTGAAATATGTCGCGCGCAGTCACGACGGAAAAGCGGGCGTCTATGCCGCGGTTCTGGTGGAGGGGATGGTGCGCGCGGGGGATGAAGTTCGTCTGGTCGAATAGCGGCGCGTCGGGCAGGGCGGCATGCTAAATCGTCCTTGCGTAAGGCATTGATTTCGCAGGCCTCTGTATCTGTGCAGGGGGTTGTTTTCGATATTTTGGCTGGAGCGGGCAGGTTCCCGCTCAACGGAAAAAGGGTGCGCAGGTGCACGAGCGTTATCAAGGACGATCGCTGGATCGGCTGGAGGACTTCCGCTTCCTCACCGGCCACGGCAAATATGTCGCCGACGATTACGTGCCGGGGGCGCTGCACCTCCATGTGGTTCGCTCGCCGGTCGCCTTCGCCCGGATCGCGCGGCTGGACCTCGAAGCTGCCCGCGCCGTCCCCGGGGTCGTGGCGCTCTATAGCGAGGCCGATCTCGCGGCCGACGGCATCGGGGAGTTGCCGTGTATCACCGTGATCGAGGCGGTGGAGCCGATCATCGTTCCGCCGCGCCCGGCGCTGGCGCGCGGCTTCGTGCGGCATGTCGGCGATCCCGTCGTCTGCATCATCGCGGAATCGCCGGAGGCGGCGATCGCGGCCGGCGAGGCGGTGGATGTCTCCTATGACACGCTGCCCTGCGTCACCGTGGCCACCGCGGCGCTGCGGCCGGACGCCCCGCGCATCTGGCCGGAGGCGCCGGGTAATTCCGCCTTCCTGTTTCGCAAGGGCGATGCTGAAGCTGTTGCCGCGGCGATGGCGCAGGCGGCGCATGTCGTGGAATGCGACCTCTTCAACAACCGCGTGGTCGCGGCCCCCATGGAGACGCGCGCCGCCATCGGCTTTCATGACCGCAAGACCGACAGGTTTTGCCTTTCGCTGACCGGCCAGGGTGTCCACGATCTTCGCCGGCAACTCGCCGATACCATCTTCAAAATTCCCGCCGGGCGCATCCACGTGGTGGTGCCCGACGTCGGCGGCGGCTTCGGGATGAAGAATTATCTCTATCCCGAATATGTGCTGGTGCTGTGGGCGGCGCGAAAACTCGGCCGCCCGGTGCGCTGGGTATCCGAACGATCGGAGGATTTTGTCTCATCCGCGCAGGGCCGCGATTTGTTTGCGCGCTCGAAACTCGCGCTCGACAAGGATGGCCGGTTTCTCGGCCTGGAGGTGCGGGCGGTCGCCAACATGGGCGGCTATCTTTCGACCCTGGGCCCCATCAGTTCCACCAATGCCGCCGGCAGCGCGATAGGCGGTGTCTATGCCATTCCCGCCGTTTTCTTCGAGGTGCGCGGCGCCTTTACCAACACGCCGCCGATCGACGCCTATCGCGGCGCCGGCAAGCCCGAAGCCAATTATCTGATCGAGCGCCTGGTGAACCTTGCATCCGTCAGAACCGGGATCGATGCCGTTAAACTGCGCCGGCGCAATATCATCGGCAGGTTTCCGCATCGCACCGCGATGGGCATGAAGATCGACGGCGGCCGCTTCGGCGCCGGTCTGGACGAGGCGATTGCGCTCGCCGATCGCGACGGCTTTCGCAAGCGCCGCGCGCGATCGAAGAAGGCCGGCTTGCTGCGCGGCATCGGCATTGCCTGCTTTCTCGAAACCTCCCGCGGCGTGCCGAGCGAGTTCGCGCGGGCGGCGTTCGAGCCGGACGGCACGGTGTCGCTGGCGGTCGGGACGCAGTCCAACGGCCAGGGACATGAAACCGCCTATCCCCAGGTCGCGGCCGATCTGCTGGGATTGCCGATTGCCGCATTCCGTTTCCACCAGGGCGACACCGACCTGCTGCCCGGCGGCAACGGCCATGGCGGCGCGCGTTCGATGCATATGGGCGGCACTGCCCTTGTCATGGCCGTCGAAAGATTGATCGAGAAAGGCCGGTTGATCGCCGCGCATCTGCTGCAGGCGCCGGTGGATCAGGTTGGTTTCATCGACGGCAGCTTCGTCGTGCAGGGTACCGAACGTGCCATCGCGATCGGCAAGGTAGCCGATGCCGCGCGGGATCCGGCCAATCTTCCGGAGGGGCTGACGCCGGGGCTGGACGGAAATGCGACGAATACGTCCGATCTCTACACCTTCCCCAACGGCTGCCATGTCGCGGAAGTCGAGATCGATCCGGAAACCGGCGTCGTGCGGCTCGATCGCTACACGATCGCGGATGATTTCGGCCGCCTGATCAACCCGCGCGTGGCGCTCGGGCAGGTTCACGGCGGCGTGGTACAGGGTATCGGGCAGGCCCTGCTGGAGCATGTCGTGTTCGACCCCGAGGGCCAGCTGCTCACCGGTTCATTCCTGGACTATGCGCTGCCGCGCGCGCAGGACCTGCCGAATTTTGCCGGCGGCCTGAATGATTCCGAGCCGACCCTGTCGAACCCGCTGGGCGTGAAAGGAACCGGGCAGGCCGGCGCCATCGCCGCGCCGCAAACCATCATGAACGCCGTGCTCGATGCCTTGTCGCCGCTCGGTATAGATCAACTGGACATGCCGGCGACGCCGTTCCTGGTCTGGAGCGCGATCCAGGCGGCCCGCGCCACGCCGCCAAGTTCGCGCAAGCAATAGCTAGTTCCGCGCGACCGGAAAAATCGACGCCACGATCGCGGTGCCGAGCCGGCTTGCGACCGTGAAGCTTTCGCCGGCATCGATGCGCAGGGCGTGGTCGCTCGCGATCGCGCAGGCGTTGCCGTCGATGGCGAGGTCGCACGGCGTCGTGGCCGCATAGATGATGTGGACGCCGGCCGGGCGGGAATCCGTGGCGCCGGCCGCGAGGCATGACAGGTCGATCGATACGCGTGACCGGTCGCCGAGCAGGTTGACGACTTCGACCGGTCCGGCTTCGAGCCGGCTGACGATCGCCGTTTCCCCGGCAAACCGCACCGGCCTGAACGGCTGCCGGACGTCGATCTCGCCTGTGGGCGTTTCGAGCACGAGTCCGTGACCGGAAACCAGCACCTGCGCGCGGTCGAAGCCGCTGAGGTCGGAAAACGGGCCCGGCGTCACGATGGCGGTGCGGCCAAACCGCCATACCATTCCTTCCCAGCTGCCCGGCGCGAATCCGGGTAGCAGGGCTTCGGCGACGTCGATCGTGACGCCGCCGCCGTTCTTCCAGGGCGTATGCCGGAAGGCGGCCGGATCGATCGCCGCGAGTCGAACCCCGCTGCCGGCAGCCGTGGGGCTCATTGCCCCATCTTGAGGCCGAGCGACTTGCCGATCGTCGCATTCCAGTTGGCGACGCAATCTGCCCCGCAGCGTTGCGCGAAGCCGGGCATGATCGCCTTCACCAGCGCATCCTTGCGCAGCGCCTCGTCAGCCGGCGTCACCGCGACCAGTTTCATCGCCGCCGGCTTGCCTTCCTTGCATGACGCGCTGCCGGTGTTGCAGTCGATGCCGGTCTGGGTTTCGGTTTTGGCCTGTTCGAAAATCGAGTCTTCGAGCTTGCGGACATGGGTCTCCAGGAAGGCCTGCACCTTCGGGTCCAGCGTTTTCCACCATGCGAGATTGGCGAGGTGGGCGGCGAGGCCGAAATTGATCGGCATCGGCGAGATGAATTTTGCCGATTCGTGCCACTTCGAGCGGTAGCCGGACAGCGCGCCGGTGATGGCGCAATCGATCACGCCGCTGGCGAGCGCCGGTTGCACCTCCGCGAATGCGATGGTGATCGGCGAGCCGCCGATGTGGGAGACGAATGCCTGCTGCGAGGCGCCGGACGCGCGCACCTTGCGTCCCCTGAGGTCGGCGACGTTGGTGAAGGCATCGCGGCAGTAGATCACCTGGGCCTGATAGGTACCGAAGCCGAGCAGTTTCAAGCCGTGCTTTTCCTCGAGGAATTTGGCATAGCTCGGCCGCAGCACATCGGCTGCCTTCTGCAGTTCCTCCACCGAGCCGACCAGGCCGACCAGGTCGGCCGCTTCGTTCATCGGCACTTCGCCGGAATTGTAGTTCAGGACGGTGGTGGCGAACTGCAGGGTGCCGGATGAAATCAGCCGGAAGATTTCCGGCCCCTTCAATCCGAGCTCGGTGAAGGATTTCAGCTGGACCTTGATCGCGCCGCCCGACTCCTTTGGAACGGTCTCGTTCCAGAACGGCACTTCGCGGTTGAGATACATCGACAGATTGCCGATGCTGCCGACCACGTTGAACGAGGTGGCGGGCAATCCCTGGGTCTGGGCAGCGACAGGCAGCGGCGCGAGGCCGATGGCAGCAGCGGCGACAAGCGCGGCAAAAACGGGTCGCATCGACATGATCAGGTCTCCTTGAGGGCAGGGGCTATTTCGTCGGTTGCAGCAGGCTCGGCAGCCACAGCGCGATCTCGGGGAATGCAATCAGAATGCCGATCATCATGATCATTGCGCCGACAAATGGAAGGGCGCCGATGCACAGGTCCCAGAACGGCCCTGGTCCGCGCACGGACTGTACCACGTACAGGTTCAGGCCGACCGGCGGGGTGATGAGCGCCGCCTCCATCAGGATCACGAAGATGATGCCCCACCAGATCGGACTGTAGCCCATGGCGGTGATGACGGGCACGACCACCGGCGTGGTGGCGATCATCATCGACAGTGTCTCCATGAAGCAGCCGAGGATCAGGTAGAAAACGACAATCGCGAGCAGCATCGCCAGCGGCGGCAGGCCGAGCGACAGCACCGAATCGGTCACCGCCTTGACGAGGCCGATCGAGACCATCACGAAGTTCAGAAAGAAGGCGGCGATGATGATCAGCATGATCATGCAGGTGGTTCGCACCGTGCCTTCGAAGGCGCGGACCAGCACCGGCAAAGTCAGCTGGCCATTGGCTGCCACCAGGCCCAGCGTCGCCATCAGTCCGAGCGCCGCCGCCTCGGTCGGGGTGGCGATGCCGACATAGATGGACCCGACTACGATGAGGAACAGGCCGAGCGGCGGCACCAGATGTTTCAGCCCGGCGATCCTTTGCGGCCACAGTCCGGCGGTCTCGACGGCGGGACCCGCCATCCCCGGCCGCCAGAGCGTGACGGCGAACACGATCAGCGAGAACAACCCGGCCAGCATGAAGCCCGGAATGAACCCCGCGGCGTAAAGCTGGGCTACCGACGTGTCGGTCAGGACCGCATAGATGATCATGTTGATGGACGGCGGGATCAGGATCCCGAGCGTGCCGCCGGCGGCGATCGATCCGAGGAACAGCGGTGGATTATAGCCGCCCTTCGCCATATTCGGGATCGCGACGGTACCGATGGTTGCGGCGGTCGCCACCGATGAACCCGAGGTAGCGGCGAAGATGGCGCTGGCGGCGATGTTGGTGTGGATCAGGCGTCCCGGAACTTTCGCAAACCACGGCGCGAGCGCGGTGAACAGCCGCTCGCTCATGCCGGAGCGGTGCATCAGCTCGCCCATCATGATGAACATGGGGGCCGCGATCAGAATGAAGTCGTTTGACGTATTCCAGGCCAGTTCGCCCAGCGCGCCGGTCAGCGGAAAGAAGGCGTATTTCTGCGAGAGCACATAGCCCATGATTCCGAGCGCCGCCGCCACCGGCAGGCTGAGCGCCATCAGACCGATCAGCAGGCTGAATGCAGTGCCGATCATGGCTGCGGCACCTCGCGCTTCGGCTCGATTTTGGCCATATCGATGCCGGCCTGCTCGAGTTCCTCGGTTACGCGCAGGCTGCCGATCAATTTGTCGAAGCCGCGCTGGTCCGCGGCCAGAAGCCGCAATATCGCCTGCAACGGCAGCAGCACGGCCATGAAAGCGAACCAGAGCAGGCCGATCCACCAGACGCCTTGCGGCAGCACCATCGGGGTCTGCATGACGGAGGTCGACCGGGCATTCATGGTCCACGATTGCGCCAGGGTTTTCCAGCAGAACCACACCAGCGCCACGGCGATGACGGCGAGGGCAAAGGCCGCCAGCAGGTCGCAGGCCGCACGCAGGCGATAGGGAAAGGCGTCGAGCAGAATATCGACCCGGATGTTGGACTTCGAGGTGACGGTGAAGGCGAGTCCGAGACCGATGCATGCCGCCAACATGTAGCCCGATATCTCGAAGCTTTCGATCATGCCGCGCTTGAAAACGAAGCGGGTGACAACATCGGCTGAAATCAGTGCGCCGCAGCCGAACAGGATACAGCCGCCGGCGAGCCAGGCGAAAATCCGGGAAATGCGCTGGGGCAGGGGCTCGTCGGGCAGCAGCGGATCGTGGTTGCTCATGAATGTTTCTGTCGCACTCTCGTCGAGCCATGTGTATCCGGGGCGTTTTGCGAGCCCGGAATACATGCCGCAGATGCGGCCTTGCCGGGAACGGTAGGGATTCCGGCGACGGTCGTCAAACGAGGATCAATTGCTCGCAGCAATTGCCGCTTTGAGCATCCACATGCATTCCCTTTCTACCGTCTCTGCTCAAAAACATGACAGGCTCGCCTTTCGGAGTGATAGTGCAGGTGGGCCTGATCGCCAGCGCCGCCAAAGGTAAAGTCACGATGTACCCCGACCCGAAATCGCAATCCCAACAGCTCTACAACCGCGCGCTGTCCAGCCTGCCCGGCGGCAACACCCGCACCACCGTGTTCATGAAGCCGTATCCGATCTATGCCGCGCGCGGCGAGGGCTGCCGGGTGTTCGATGTCGACGGCAACGAATATATCGACTGCATCAACAATTTCACCGCGCTGATCCATGGCCACGCCCATCCGGCGCTGGTGGCGGCGGCGACCAAACAGCTGGCGCTGGGGTCGGCGTTCGGGCTGCCGACCGAGTCCGAGATCGATCTCGCCGAATTGTTGGTGGCGCGCCTGCCGTCGGTGGAGCAGGTGCGGTTTACCAACTCCGGCACCGAGGCCGTGATGATGGCGCTGAAGGCGGCGCGTGCGTTCACCGGGCGGCCGAAGATTGCAAAATGCGAGGGCGCCTATCACGGCTCCTACGACTACGCCGAAGTCAGCCTCGATCCCACTCCGGAAGCCTGGGGCCGCAACGCCCCGGTCTCGGTCGCGTATGCGAAGGGCACGCCGGACAACGTGCTGGCCGACGTCATCACCATCCCCTTCAACGACGCCGACGCGGCCGTCAGCCTGATCCGCGAGCATGGCGCGGAGCTCGCTTGCGTTCTGGTCGACCCGATGCCGAACCGCGCCGGACTGGCGCCGGCGGACAAGGCCTATCTGGAGGCGTTGCGCGCGGTCACATCGGAAGTCGGCGCGCTCTTGATCTTCGATGAGGTCATCACCTTCCGCCTCGGCTATCGCGGCGCGCAAGGTCTTTGGGACATCGATCCCGACCTGACCACGCTGGGAAAAATCATGGGCGGCGGCTTTCCGGTCGGCGCCGTCGGCGGCAAGCGGGAGTTCATGGCGGTGTTCGACCCCAGCTCCGGCAAGCCTGATCTGCCGCATGGCGGGACGTTCTCGGCCAATCCGGTAACGATGCGCGCCGGGATCGCGGCGATGGAGTTGCTCGACGATGCCGCCTTCGCGCGGCTCGACGCCATCGGGGCGGCGGTGCGCGGCGGTATCGACGACGCCTTCCGCCGCTTTCGTGTGCCCGGCCGCACCGTCGGGCTCGGATCGCTGCTGAAAATTCATTTTGCCGACCGCCCGGTCCGCGACTATCGGTCGGCCTATCCGAGCGAACAGGAAACGCAGCGATCGGCGGTCTTCAATCGCGCCCTGCTCAATCGGGGCGTGCTGGCGGCGGGCTATGGATTGATGGCCTTGTCGACGCCGATGACGGATCGGGATATCGACCAGATCGTCGCGGCGGCGTCCGAATCCCTCGCCGAGGTGGCGGCGTCGGCCTGAGCGGCGTCCCTTGATCACTTCGCTACTTTTTGCCAACAAGCGTCCATGTCCAGCAAGATCGATCCCATCACGCGATCCGTCGTTCAGCACCGCCTGAGCTCGATCGTGAAGGAAATGGGCGAAGCCATGCTTCGCACCACCTATTCGCAGATCCTGAATTCCAGCCGCGATTTTTCGCTGGCGATCTGCGACACGCGCGCCCGCCTGATCGCGCAGGCCGATCATCTCCCGGTTCACGTCGGCGCGCTGCCCTGGGCGACGCTGGTGGTCGAGGACCGGTTCAAGGATGTTAAGCCCGGCGACGTGTTTCTGCTCAACGATCCCTATCACGGCGGCAGCCATCTGCCCGATCTCACGGTCTTCGTGCCGGTATTCGATGGCGAGAAGCGCTTGCTCTGGACCATCGTCCGCGCCCATTTCAGCGACATCGGCGGCGCCACCCATGGCGCCTACAATCCCGGTGCCACCGAGATCTGGCAGGAAGGGCTGCGCATCCCGCCGATCAGGCTCTCGGAGGCCGGCCGGCCGCGCGAGGATCTGCTCGATCTGCTGGCGCTGAACGTCCGCAATCCGCGCGAATTTCGCGGCGACCTCGCCGCAATGCTGGGGGCGGCCCATCTCGGCGAGCGGCGGGTCTCAAAACTGTTCAGCGAGTTCGGCGCGCCGGTGGTCGAGGCCGCGATCGAGGCGATCCTGGACGCGACCGAGCAGCAGACCCGCGCGGTGGTCTCGACCTGGAAGGACGGCGTGTTCTTCGGCGAAGCCTTCCTCGACGATGACGGCTATGGCCGCAGCGATATCCGGATCGCCGCCAAGGTCACCAAGCAGGGCAGCGACATCGAGGTCGATCTGTCGGATTCCGATCCGCAGTCGAGCAGCTTCGTCAATTCCTCGCATGCCAACATGCAGGCCGCGGTGGCGATGGCCTTTGCCTATCTGATCGATGCCGAAATCCCCAAGAACACCGGCGCGCTGCGACCGCTGAAGGTGATCGCCAGGCAGGGGACGATTGTCTGGGCCGACCCCGGCCGTCCGGTGACGCTGTGCACCAGCCATCCCTCCAACGAAATCGTCGAAGCCATCGTCAAGGCGTTGTCGGCGTCGTGTCCGGAACGCGCCATGGCGGGCTGGAGCCGCCGGTTCCGGATCGCGATCCAGGGCGAAGATCCGCGAACGGGAAAGAGTTTCATCTGGCACCTGTTTCAGGCGCGCCCCGGCGGCGGCGCCTCGTCCGGCGGCGACGGCTATTCGTCGATCGGCGAATGGCACAGCGTCGGCGGCCTCAAATTCGGTAGCCTCGAAGTCGCAGAGGTGCGTTTTCCCCTGCACTTCCGTCGGCATGAATTCCGCGAAAACTCCGGCGGCGACGGCAAATTCCGCGGCGGCCTCGGCGTCGCGCTCGATCTCGTGCTGGAAACCGCAAAGCCCGCGCGTGGCAATACCGCGGGCGACGGCGTGCGCCATGGTCCCTGCGGAATGCTCGGCGGCCAGGACGGCGTGCCGCATGATTACCGGCTGATTTCCGAGGGACGTCCGCCGCGCCCCCTGCGCACCAAGGAAGTCGGCATCGAGCTTCGTCCCGGCGATTGCCTCGAAATCCGCTCCTCCGGCGGAGGCGGCTATGGGCCGGCGGCCGAACGCTCGGCAGAGGCGCGCGCGCGGGATCGTGAACAGGGACTTGTCACTGACGATGCGCCGGCTGGGCAGGGCTCCTGAATATGTACACCATCGGAATTGACGTCGGCGGCACCTATACGGATCTCGTCGCCATCGACGTAACAGGCAAAACCATCTTCGCGAAATCGCCATCGACGCCGGCGGACCAGTCGGTCGGCGTGATGGCGGGGCTGGACGAACTGGCGCGGCGATTAAAGCTGACGCGCGCGGACATGCTGGGTGTGACGGATCGCATCGTGCACGGCACCACGGTCGCGACCAACGCGCTTCTCGAGCGCAAGGGCGCCAAAGTCGCGTTGCTCACCACCGAGGGTCATCGCGACGTTATCGAGATGCGCGAGGGGCTGAAGGACGACCGCTACGACCTGCGTTCGCCGCCGCCGCAACCGCTGGTGCCACGCGAGCGGCGTTTTGGCGTCAAGGAGCGGCTCAAGGCCAATGGCGAGATCGCGATCCCGCTCGACGATCGTTCGCTCGATGACGCCATCGCCGCGATCCGCCGCTCCGGCGCCAATTCGGTCGCGGTCTGCTTCCTGCATTCCTATCTCAACCCCGTGCACGAACTCGCCGCCGTCGAACGGCTGGCGCGCGAACTACCTGACATCAGCATTTCCCGCTCCAGCGACGTGCTGCCGCAGATCAAGGAATATGAGCGCGTCTCGACCACCGTCGTGAACGCCTATGTCCGGCCGCAGGTGCGGCACTATCTGACCAACCTGGAGCAGCGCCTTCACGAGGCCGGCTTCACGGGCTCGCTCTTCATCATCCTGTCCCATGGCGGCATGGCGCCGGTGGAGGAAGCCTCACGGCTCGCCGCGGGCACGGTGCTGTCGGGACCCGCCGGCGGGATTTCCGGCGCCCGGCGCTGCGCCGAGCTAACAGCCATTCCCGATCTGGTGCCGTTCGACATGGGCGGCACCTCGACCGACATCTCGCTGATTTCCGAGGGTCGCGCCTCGCTGTCCGCCGATGGATCGCTCGCCGGCCAGCGCATCGCGCTGCGCAGCCTCGACATCGCCAGCATCGCGGCCGGCGGCGGCTCGATCGCGTCGGTCGATGCCGGCGGTACCTTGCGGGTCGGTCCGGAAAGCGCGGGCTCGGTGCCGGGGCCGGCCTGCTACGGCAATGGCGGCACGGCCGCCACCGTCACTGACGCCAATGTCGTGCTCGGCTATCTCGATGCGAGCGCCTTCATGGGCGGCGCGCGTCCGCTCGACCGCGCGGCAGCCGAAGCCGCGGTCGACCGGGTTGCCGCGTCGCTGGACCTCGAGCGGATCGAGGCCGCCGCCGGCATTTTTCGGATGATCAACCTGAAGATGGCCGACGGCATCCGGCTGATGACCCTGCGCCGTGGCGTCGATCCCAGAAAATTCGCGCTGCTGAGTTTCGGCGGCGCCGCCGGCCTGCATGCCGCCGAGGTCGCGCGCGAACTCGACATCAAGCGCATCATCGTGCCGGTCGCGGCCTCGGTGCTGTCGGCCTGGGGCATGCTGACCAGCGATCTGCGCTACGAAGTCAGCCGCACCCATTACGGCGCCGCCGCCCGCATTTCCGCCGACGAGGCGCGAACCCTGTTTGCGGATCTGGAGCAACAGGCGATCGGCCGGCTGCGTGCCTGGTTCGGCGGCCCGATGACGACGGAACGCTCGGCGGAGATGCGCTACGGCGAACAGATCTTTGAAATCGACGTCGCGCTCGACGGCCTCGACTGGAACGCGGCCACGCTGATCGACCAGATCGAGGACCGCTTCCACCGCCGCCACGAAGAACTCTACACCTACGCCGCGCGCGACCAGGAAGTGGTATTCGTCAACGCGAGGGTCGCCGCGGTCGGCGAAGTGTCGCAGCGCGGCCAGGATGCGCGGCCGACGCCGTCAGCGACAGTCTGCGCGCCGCGCGGAGCGCGGCAGGCCTGGTTCGGCGCCTGGCGCGAGGTCCCGGTCTACGCGCTCGACGATCTCAGGCCTGGCCACACCCTGGCTGGCCCCGCGATCATCGAGGCCGAGACCACCACGGTGGTCGTCGATGCCGGCGACCGGGTGTCCGTCAACGCGCTCGGGTGGCTGGATATTGCGCTGAGGTGATGCGGCAGGAACCTAGACCCGTCATGCCCGGGCTTGTCCCGGGCATCCACGTCCTGGCTTCACTTGAGCAAGGAAAACGTGGATGGCCGGGACGAGCCCGGCCATGACGAGACGGAAGGCGCGCTACTTCTTCTGCCCGTAATTCAACAACCCGCCGAGCCCCTTCGGCGGGTGCGCGCGCAGTGCTTCCTCGTTGGGTTCGGTGCCCCAGCCGGGGCGGTCCGGGATCACCAGATGGCCGTCGACGATTTCGGGCAGGTGGGTGAACAGTTCGTGGTCCCATTCCAGCCGGTCGATGTCGATTTCCATGATCCGCAAATTCGGCACTGCGGCGCAGAAATGTGCGTTCATCATGCTGCAGAGGTGGCCGTAGAAATTATGCGGCGCGACGTTGACCTCGTGGGCTTCGGCGGAGGCTGCGATCTTCATCGACTGCCACACCCCGTTCCACGGCGTGTCGATGATCGCGACGTCCATCGCCTGCTCGCGGAAATAGGGCAGGAATTCGCGCAGGCCCAATAACGTCTCGCAGGACGAGATGGGATGCGGGCTCTGCCGCCTTATATAGCCCAGCGCTTCCGGGTTAAAACTGTCGATCTCGATCCAGAACATGTCGAGGTCGGCGATGGTGCGCAGGATCTTCAGGTAGCCTTCGGTCTTGGCGTTGAAATTGAGGTCGAGCAGGATGTCGACATCGGGCCCGGCGCCGTCGCGGATGGCTTCCAGATGCATGCGCAGGTCGCGCAGCACCTTGCGGTCGACATTGATCTCCGGCTCGAACGGCGAGCCGAAGCCGGGCCGCCAGCCCTGCGGCTTGCCGTCGGTATACGTGAAAATGTTGGTCTTCAGCGCGGTGAACTTCTTGTCCTTGACCTCGCGACCGATCGCCTTGACGCCGTCCAGGTCGGTGATCGCCGGCTTGTACCAGCCGGGATGGTTGATGCGCCAGGTGGCGCAATGCGACCAGTAGACCCGCACGCGATCGCGGATCTTGCCGCCGAGCAGTTCGTAGCAGGGCACGCCCAGCAGCTTGCCCTTGGCGTCGAGCAGCGCGTTTTCGATGGCCCCTAATGCCAGCGCCACCACGCCGCCGGTGGCGGGGCGGGTCGCCGCCGAAAGCTCGGCAAAGATCCGCTCATGCGCCATGACGTCTTGCCCGACGACGCGGCCGGACAGCCGCTGGATCGCGGTGCCGACGCCGGGTGCGCCAAAACCCTCGTCATACTCGCTCCAGCCGACCACGCCGTCCTCGGTCGAGATCTTGACGAAATGGTAGTTCCGCCAGCCTGCGTCGCAGGCGAGGATTTCGACGCTTTTTACTTTTGATATTCTCGTCACGGCGTTCCCTCTTGGTTTTCTCGTTTGCAATTCGGCTTGCGCCGTTTGTCGATCGCTATGGCTTCAATGCCTCAGCGCCTGCGCGATGATGTCGGAACTCTTTTCAGCGACCATGATGGTGGCGGGATGAATGTTCGGCGACGGCATCGCCGGCATCACGGAGGCGTCGACCACGCGCAATCCGTCGATGCCGCGGACCCGCAGCGAACTGTCGACCACGGCGCCGTTATCCTCGCCCATCCGGCAGGTGCCGCAGGGGTGATAGACCGTCGAGCCCATGCTGCGGACGAAGTCGGCGATCTCGTCGTCGCTCTCGATCGCCGGATTCGGCCGGATCTGTTCGGTCACCAGCGAGCGGAACGGCTCGGTGGCGGCGATCTGCCGGCCGATGCGGAAGCCCGCCTGCATGATGCGCATGTCGTCGGGGTGAACGAGGTAATTGGCGAGGATGCGCGGCGGCATCTTGCCTGCCGCGTCGCGCAGCGTGATCTCGCCGCGGCTCTTCGGCCGGCAGACGCTGAAGATGAAGGTAAAGCCCGGCCAGCGATGCAATCCGAGTTTCAGGCTGTCGGAGGAGAAATTCAGCACCTGGTACTGGATATCCGGCACCGGCTCCGTCGGGCTCGATTTCGCGAACAGCGTCGCCTCGGTGGCGCCGACGGCGAGCTGGCCTGTCCCCGTGAACAGCCATTGCAGCGCCATCCTGGCCGACTTGACCGGGTTCATCACGGCTTCATTGAGGGTGTCGCCGCTGTTGGTCCGGAACGCAAAACTCGCCTGATAATGATCCTGCAGGTTCTTGCCGACGCCGGGCAGATCGAGCTTCACCTCGATGCCATGCTGCGCCAGTTCGGCGGCGGGACCGATGCCGGAGGCCAGCAGCAGCACCGGGGAGTTGATGGCGCCGCCGGACAGGATCAGTTCGCGCCGCGCGCCGATGCGCTGGATCTTTCCGTCGCGCTCGACCTCGACGCCGACGGCGCGGCGTCCCTCGAACAGGATTTTCCGCACGTGGGTCCTGGTCATCAATTCGAGATTCTTGCGGCTGAGGTTCGGCCGGAGATAGCCGACCGCAGTCGAGCGGCGCCAGCCATTGTGGACGTTGAGCGGTGCGAAGCCGACGCCATCGATGCGCTCGCCGTTGAAATCGGCGTTGTGCTGATACTGCAGGCGTTCGCAGGCCTCGACAAAGGCCTTCGCCACCGTCGACGGACGCTTGACGTTGGAAACCGTGATCGGACCCCCGGTGCCGCGCCACTGATCCGCGCCGTCGACGCAATGCTCCATCCGCTTGAAATAGGGCAGTACGTCCTCGTAGCCCCAGCCCCGGGCGCCCAGCCGCTGCCACTCGTCATAGTCGCTCGGCGCGCCTCGCAAAAACACCAGCCCGTTGATGGAGCCCGACCCGCCCACCACCTTGCCGCGCGGCCAGATGATGCTGCGGCCGCCCAGCCCCGGCTCCGGCTCGGTTTCGTAGCCCCAGTTGATTTTCGCGTTGGGGACGAGCTTGCCGAAGCCCCGGGGAATATGGATCCAGGGATTGCGGTCGCGCCCGCCGGCCTCGATCACGCACAGCGAAATCCCGGGGTTTTCCGTCAGCCGTGCCGCCACCACGCATCCGGCCGATCCGGCGCCGGCCACCACGACGTCGAATTCCACATCGAACCCGGATTTTGCCATGATGGTCCTTCTGCGAGGATTTGCGCGGGGGGCGTGCCGCGAAGCTTGCCGGCCATCATGGTATCGCCATATGGGATTCGTCCGCAACCGCCGCCATCGGCAGGCGAGGTCGGCAGCGACCGGCCGGATGACGCGCGGCTTCTATCGGTATCTGCGGGCGATCAAGTGATCGAGCGAGAGCAGGCCGGGACCCCGCGCGATCACGATCAGAAAGCAGGTCGCCCAGACGCCGTGAATGGGCCAGGCGTCGGGGTAGACGAAGACCTCGATCACCACGGTCATCAGCAACAGCGCCATCGCTGAAAATCGCGACGCCAGTCCGATTACAAGCAGGACCGGGAATAAATGCTCGGCGACCGCGGCGGCATGGGCAGCGATCCCTGGATCGAGCAGCGGCAGTCGGTACTCGTTCTCGAACAGCGCAATGGCGCTGGGCTTCAGGTTGAATCCCGCGACCTTGGTCTGGCCCGATTGCCAGAACACCATGGCGGGGAAGATGCGGGCCGACAGGGCGATCGGCCAATAGGGAATGCGATCCAGCGCGGCAATCGCGCGCTGGATGATCCGCACCGGCAGGATGGTCGGCGTCGCCGCCGCGTCGAGCGGTTTGCCGAGGGCCGTCATGGTGTCCTTTCCGCCGGAGACAGGATGGCGCGGACGACGCCTGAGCCGATCAGACCCGCGAGATTGCCGGTGAGGTCGAAACCGGCGTGATCGGCGAGCGCGGCGCCGATGGCATCGCGCAGCGGCCGGCCGCCGGCGAGCGACTGCAGGAACGCCGCACCGCCCGGCGGCAGCGCGCGGATTTCGACGTCGAGATGCGGCCGGACGACGAGGGCGTCCTCGCCTTGCCCGGTCTCGATCGGCTGGAGCTCAAGCTCACCGCTGTTCATCGCCCAGATCGTCACGATCGGGAACGGCGAGCGCAGGATGGCGGCCGAGGGATGCAGCTGGAGGCGGATGTCTCCGAGGGTTTCGGCGTCGAGCGCCGCGAAGCCGTCCCCGCCAAGCGGTGTGGCGTCTTCCGCATGGTAGGCGCGGGTTCGCGCCGCCTCGAGCCGCGCTATGTCCGCGAGATAAGGCAGCTCCCGCGCCGGCTCGAACGCGGCGATGAAGTCGGCGAATTCCTCGCCATATTGCGCCAGCAGCGGCGAGCGCGGCGGATGCTGCATCACGAATTGCCGCGCCATCGCGGCAAGGAATTCGCCGCCGACCAGCCGTTCGATGACGGGATGGCGCTGTGCCAGCGCAGCGCCGAGACTTGCCATGACGTTGTTGCGGTAGACGGCAAAGCGTCGCGCCGGAACGGCGCCGGTGTGTGCGGCGATGCCGGGCGGAAAGGTTGCTTCGGCGCCGAGCAGCGCTTTCGCAAAGGATGTCTCGAATGTCGCGGGCATGGCGTCTCTCATGCCGCCGACGCACGCGCCGCGCCCGACAGGATGCGTTGGGCGGCGACGGCCTCGGCGCGCAGCACTGGCCAGTCCGGCACGTCGTTGTCCCACTCAATCAGGGTCGGCAGCGCGCCGGTGCGGGCGATCACCTCACGGTAGAGTGCCCAGACCTCGTCTGCGACAGCCACACGATGGCTGTCGATCAGCAGCGGTTCTCCGGCATCGCCGGTATCGGCATCATGACCGCCCAGGTGAATCTCCGCGACCCGGTGCAGCGGAAACCGGTCGAGATAGTCCATTGCCGACGTGCCATGGTTGGTGGCCGAGACGAAGACGTTGTTGATGTCGAGCAGCAATCCGCACCCGGTGCGCCGCGATATCTCGGCGAGGAAATCGACTTCCGCGATCGTGCTCTCGGCGAAGTCGAGATAGGTCGACGGATTTTCCAGCAGCATCTGCCGCCCGAGCGCGGTCTGCACCTCGTCGACGTGTTCGGCGACCCGTGCCAGCGTCTGCCCGGTATAAGGCAGCGGCAGCAGGTCGTTGAAGTAGACGCCATCATGCGACGACCAGGCGAGATGTTCGGAAAAGCTCGCCGGCGCATAGCGATCGCACAGTTGGCGCAGCCTGGTCAGGTGAGCGCGATCCAGCGGCCCCGTCGAGCCGATCGACAGCCCGACACCGTGAACCGACAGCGCATAGCGTTCGCGCAGCGCGGTGAGCTGCGCATGCGGCGGCCCTCCGGCGCCCATGTAGTTCTCCGCATGGACCTCGAAGAATCCGATCGGCTGTGCTGCGGCCAGAATGGCGGCGGCATGCTCGGGCTTGAAGCCGACGCCGGCCGAAGCCGGCAAATGGGCAGCAATGGGCATCGGCTGAACTCGCTTGGCGGGAGCCTCGAGACCGGCACGCGGGGCGTTCCGCGTGCCGGTGGTTCGGTTCAGGACTTGATGGGCTCGAGCGAACCCGTACCCTTCGGGGTCTTGATGCTCGCGCAGGTCCCCTTGGCGACATACTTCCACGCATCGCCCTGATAGTCGGTTTTGGCCGTGCCGGCGCAGGTGGTGCCGGCGCCCGCCGCGCAATCATTCTCGCCTTTCATGGCGATGCCGAAGCACTTGTCCATGGTCGGCTGCGGCGGCTTTGGCGCCGCGAACGCCGGAGCGGCGATCATGGCAAGCGCGGCGGCAAAGGAGCCGGCGATGGTGGCGTTGGCGAGGGCGGTTCTGGCGGGGACGGTGTTGGAGCTCATGGGGCGATCCTTCCTTGAAACTTCAGCTACGAAAGCGTCACCAAGTTACGGGCGTGGCGGCGGCGCCGTTACGACGTCGTTTCCTCCATCTATCACAAGCCCGTGATAGGAATGGGGCATGACGGGGAAACCGGCGGCCCAGGCTATTTGGCTCGCATCGCGTTGGTCGGGTCCCAATCGTCGCCCGGTGGCTGCCGAAGAAGGTCGCGGCAACGCTCCAACATCAGCCGCGCCGGCTGGTCCGTATCGCGCGCCTGAAGCGCCTGCTCGAACAGCTCGGCGGCCTGCTCGAAATGACGGTCGCGATAGGCGGAGAGTCCGGATTCATACAGCGTCATGCATGGCGGGAGGACCGTACCGTCTTCCGCCATCCCAAGCAGTTCGTAGACCGCGATGCCCTGCGCGCGGCCGTAAACCGTCAGGCGGTCGAGCTCGCGAACGATGATTTGATCCCCGGCGAGGCGACGGGTTTCCTCACCGATGATGATGTCGGTGCCATATTCCTTGTTGGCGCCTTCCAGCCGGCTCGCGACGTTCACGGCGTCGCCGATGACCGTATAGTTGAGGCGGACTTCGGATCCGATATTGCCGACCAGCACGTCACCGGAATTGAGGCCGACCCGCACCCGGAGCGGTCGGCCGGCATCGTCGGTCAGGCCGGATTCCCGGAGTGCGCGCTGGCAGGCGAGCGCGGCGCGGCACGCGTCGGCGGCATGATCGGGGTTGGCCGCAGGTGCACCCCAGAACGCCATCACCGCGTCGCCGATGAATTTGTCGATGGTGCCGCGATGGGCGCTGACCTCGCGCGACATGGTATCGAGATAGCTGGACAGCAGCGGGACGATGCGATCGCCGAGCCGCTCGGACAATCCGGTAAAGCCGGCGATATCGGCGAACAGGATCGTCAGCGGCTTGATCGCGCCGCCAGGGCGAGGTTCGACACCCTCACTCACCAGAGTTCTGACCAGATCGGCGGGGATGTATTTCCGGAAGGCGGCGAGTCCGCCCGCCATGTCGGCGATGGCGCCCGACAGATTCTCGATCTCGGTCACGCCAGAGGCGTGGCGGCGGACCTTGTCGAGATCGAAGCGGGCGACGTGCTTGAGCTCGTCGACGACCATGATCAACGGCGTGGCGATGACGCGCCGGGCGAGCCATGCCGACAGCAGGCCGGCGGCGAGAATGAGGGCCGCCAGGCCGATCAGAAGCTTGCGGATCGTGGCCTCGATGGGACCGAGAAATTCCTTTTCCGGAATCACGGTCGCCAGCGTCCATCCGGGAAAGGCGAGTGGCGTGAGAGTGACCGCATAGGCATCGTCGGCGGCTTCCAGCCTGACCTGACCGGCGGCCTTTTTCTCGGGGCCGGAGCCGCCGGCCTGTCCGATGGCGCGCCGGGCGATCGCGAGCAAGGGCTGGTCGGACCGTTGCATGCTCAGTTCATCGGCATCCGGATCGGGAGCGGCGATGGTCGTGCCGTCGCTCCCCAGAATGAACGCCGCGCCGGACTTTCCGACCGAGAGCTGCGACAGGAACCGGGCGAGGCGGGTATATTCGATGATGATGGCGAGAACGCCCTGGCGTTTCTGGTAAACGTCGATCGGACCGGCATAGGCGATCGACGGGCGCGGCCCCACCGGATGAACCGTGACGTTGAACCAGCGCGGTTCGTCGGCGGCCAGGCCTGAACGAAACCATTCCTGTTCGGTCACCGCATAGTCGGTATTTTCGAAGCGCCGCTTCTCGAACTCGATATCGCCGACCACGACCTGGTATTCGTCGACGCGCCGCTTGACGACGCCGTCGACCGGCGCGATTTCCATCATTTCCAGCGCCAGATCGCCGAGCTTGTGCGCGGCAAAGAACGCGCCGTCCGGCCAGCCGAACGCCACCCAGGAGATGTTCGGCTGCGACTGCAACTGGGACAGGAAGACGAATTCGCGCTTGTCCGCCTCGCGGGTCTCCAGCACGTTCTGCAGGAACAGGGTGCGAATGGCGGTGTGCGCCGCGCGCGCTTCGGTGGTGATGACGGTGACTTCCTTTTCAACCGCCGCGACGATCTGGCGGTTGATAGTGTCGGCCAGCGCGTGGCTGTTGGCTTCGGCGGTCCGCCACCACAGCAGATGGACGCCGACGGCGCTCACCAGGATCGATGCGAGGACCAACCCGGAAATGGCAAGGCGAATGCCGATTCGCATGATGGCGCGTGTCTCCTTGCGGCCTTGCAGTGTCCACCATAGGCCGATAATTCGCAAACGGCCCTCGTTGACGGTTCCGCCCGACGCTTTCCATGCCGGCCGGGCCGCAAATCTTGCCACCTCTCGTGGTATCGCTATATCAGGCTGCTCTCCGGATGTTCATTCTTGAATGAGATCGATCATGACCGACACTACCGCCGACACCGCCCCCGTCTCCCAGCCGTTCCAGGCCGAGGTCGCCGAATTGCTGCACCTGATGGTGCATTCGGTCTATTCAGAAACCGATATTTTCCTGCGTGAATTGATCTCCAACGCCTCCGACGCCTGCGACAAGCTCCGCTATGAGGCGATCGCCAACCCTGAGTTGGTCGCGGATGGCGAGCCGCCCAAAATACGCATCGTGCCCGACAAGACAGCCGATACGCTCCGCGTGGTCGACACCGGCATCGGCATGGACCGCCAGGAGCTGATCGACAATCTCGGCACCATCGCCCGGTCCGGCACCAAATCCTTCCTGTCGCGGCTGACCGAGGCCAAGGACGGCGCCGGGCTGATCGGCCAGTTCGGCGTCGGCTTCTATTCGGCCTTTATGGTGGCAGATCGCATCGTCGTCACCAGCCGCCGTGCGGGGAGCGACGAGGTCTGGACCTGGTCGTCGTCGGGCGGAGCCGGATTTGAAGTCGCACCCGCCGGCGAGGAAGACGCCGCGCGGATCGCACGCGGTACCGAGATCGTGCTGCACCTGAAGCCGGATGCAAAAAAATATCTCGAGACTTACGAAATCGAGCGCATCGTCGGCGCCTATTCCGACAACATCCAGTTCCCGATCGAGCTGGTTGCGGAAGAGCGCGAGCCGCGCCAGATCAATTCGGCCAGCGCATTGTGGCAGCGGTCGAAGTCGGAGCTTGCGGCGGAAGACTACGCCAAGGCCTACAAGTCGATCGCGAACGCGTTCGACGAGCCGGCGATGACGCTGCATTACCGCGCCGAGGGCCGATACTCCTATGCGGTGCTGCTGTTCGCGCCCTCGGCAAAGCCGTTCGATTTGTTCGAGCCGCAACGCAAGGGCAGGGTGAAACTCTATGTCCGCCGCGTCTTCATCACCGACGACGCCGATCTCTTGCCGGCCTATCTGCGCTTCATCCGCGGCGTGGTCGACAGCGAGGACCTGCCGCTCAACATCTCCCGCGAAATGCTGCAGAACAATCCGCAACTGGCGCAGATCAGGAAGGCCGTGACCACGCGGGTCGTCAGCGAGCTCGAAAGCCTCGGTGAGAAGGACCCGGAGAATTTCGCGAAGATCTGGGACGCGTTCGGCCCGGTCATCAAGGAAGGGCTCTACGAGGATTTCGAGCGGCGCGAGAAATTGCTGGCGCTGTCGCGCTTCACCAGTACGGCGGGCGAGAACCGGTCGCTGAAGCAGTACATCGCGGATCTCAAACCGAACCAGACCGAAGTGTACTTCCTGGCCGGCGACAGCATCGAGCGGCTGAAATCGAATCCCAAGCTGGAGTCGGCCGCCGCCCGCGGCATCGAGGT
>NZ_JAURXB010000208.1 GCF_030654605.1 Bradyrhizobium sp. | reverse complement strand
AAGTGGACCGCCAGCGCCAAATCCATCCTCGCAAAGCACCGCCGAGCCAAAAAAGCGCTCGTCATCGCAAAACGGGATGCAAATGAATGAGTCAGAACACTAGTACCGCCTCGGTCAACGCGCTCTTCGTGCTATCGGCCCCAAAGAGCTGCCCTTTCGCATCTGCCACTACTATCAAATAAGACGCCTCCAGCTCTCCGTATCTCTTGGATTTGACCTCTAGCGCGGATCGAAGGTCGAGGTGGGGTGCAATCCAGCCAACGTCTCCGCTTGTCATCCCGATCGCACGATCATGCTGTAGTGAGCCACCGGAAAATAAGTCCAACTCTAGCTCCCAGTCACCCGCGATAAAGCGGCGAGTAACTTTCCGTTCGGGTTTTTCGGTGATGGACGCTTTTACCCATGCGTCAATGTCCTTAATTAGCGGAGCCAGAGGAGGGCTGCTTGTCCCAGCGCGAGTAACATCGTAACCAAACACACATCCGACCGTCAGCTTGATTTGATCAATTGCATTATAAATCGGCGCCTCCCGATTCTCCTCTGCATCAGTCAAATTTGGCGGGTTGACGGTCGTCACTTCAATGTAAGCAACAACACGGTCTTGGCCGTCGAGCACCGCGAAATCGGGACGCTTAGTTGTTCCTTCGAGCGCGGGATGCACAATCACCTTTAGATTCAACGCACGAAGAGAAGCATGAACTAGCAGCTCAACCAATCCGCTCTTAAATTGGCGGTCGCCCCCACGAGACATTCTAGACACAATTTCAGCTTGGTCGGAGGCGGCCAACTGGGAAATCCATTCATTTACGAATGAGCGGAACTCGTCATATCCCAGACGGGAGCATTGATTGTAAAACTCGAAAAGTCGCTCACCTCGACGCTGAGGCTCCTCTCTTGATCGATAAATTTTCAGGAAAAGTAAATTCACAGCGCCAACCCTTATGCCAATTCAAGCGGCTAGAAGCCAAAATCAGGATCACTATCTTCTCGCGGAGGCCGACGTGGACGTTCGGGAATGAGATCAATTGCCTTCCGATAGCAACCGCTAACCAACTCGAGCCGTTCATCCAACTCACTCTTAGCCAACAAAGGGAATTTTCGTGCAGTCACTTCCCGCAATTCTCTTTTTTGGCTTACTGGATTCTTGGAAAGATCGACTATCATAGCTGCATCCTCCCCCGCGCAAAGCTCATAAACGAGTGCGCTTCTCCACATGCAAAATTGCTCGTCGTCAGGAACGTCGCCTTGGCGAGGCTGGAGCGCGACAAGCCATTCTGATTTTGTATGCTGTGAGTAATATTTTCCGATTGGATCAATCTTCACACTCAACCCATTGGGAAGTCTGTATGCGCTTGCGGAGAGGCTATTGCCTCTCCATTTATGCTTCTCAACAAATCTCCAGAACAGTTCAACCGCCTTAAGCACAGAAGGCTGCGCTTCCGGAAATACTTTCTCACGCACCGCATGCCGCAGGGCAATCTCGGACAACTCTCTTGTCATGATGATCGGCGCAGCATGCCGTAGCCACGCTAGCGTCCAAGCCGGCAACGGCGTCCTGCGAAACTGAACGCAGGCAGCAAAAGTTGCTACTTCTGACTTTTGCCAAAAGCGAACGAGGTCATGGATCGGGGGTAGCCCGTCTGCCATGAAGGTAAGTTTAGCCGAGTCGCAAAAAGAAAGGCGGGCTTTTTGGCCCGCCGCTCTTTCGGAATGATTGCGGGGGCAAGCCCGGGCAACGACAATAGAGAGAAGAAGACTAGGTCCCGGTTCTGCAGCGCACCACTTCGTGCTGCGCCGCGCCCGGGACACGGGATCAGTTATCCAGGAACGACCGCAGCTTCCTGCTTCTCGACGGATGCTTCAGCTTCCGCAGCGCCTTCGCCTCGATCTGACGAATACGTTCGCGGGTCACCGAGAACTGCTGGCCGACTTCTTCCAGCGTGTGATCGGTATTCATGCCGATGCCGAACCGCATGCGCAGCACGCGTTCCTCGCGCGGCGTCAGCGAGGCCAAAACCCGCGTCGTGGTTTCGCGCAGATTGCTCTGGATCGCGGCATCGATCGGCAGGATCGCGTTCTTGTCCTCGATGAAATCGCCGAGATGCGAATCTTCCTCGTCGCCGACGGGGGTTTCGAGCGACAGCGGCTCTTTCGCGATCTTCAGGACCTTGCGGACCTTCTCCAGGGGCATGCCGAGCTTTTCGGCGAGTTCTTCCGGGGTCGGTTCGCGGCCGATCTCGTTCAGCATCTGGCGGCTCGTGCGCACGATCTTGTTGATGGTCTCGATCATGTGCACGGGAATGCGGATGGTGCGGGCCTGGTCGGCGATCGAGCGCGTGATCGCCTGCCGGATCCACCAGGTCGCATAGGTCGAGAACTTGTAGCCTCGGCGGTATTCGAATTTGTCGACCGCCTTCATCAACCCGATGTTGCCTTCCTGGATCAGGTCGAGGAACTGCAGGCCGCGGTTGGTGTATTTCTTGGCGATCGAAATCACGAGGCGGAGATTGGCCTCGACCATTTCCTACTTGGCCAGGCGCGCCTCGCGCTCGCCCTTCTGCACGCCGTGCACGATCTTGCGGAATTCGCCGATCTCGAGGCCGGTCAGTGCCGCCAGCGACTGGATCTCGTGGCGCAGTTCCTTGATGCGGTCCTTCTCGTGATGGACGAAATTCTTCCAGCCTTTTGCGGACAGCTTCGACACGCGGTTGAGCCAGCGCGGATCGAGCTCGGAGCCCTGGTAGTTGCGCAAAAAGTCCTCGCGCGCGACGCCGTGGCTGTCGCCGAGGCGCAACAGGCGGCCCTCGAACGAGACCAATTTCTTGTTGATGTCGTAGAGCTGCTCGACCAGTGAATCGATACGGGCCTGGTTGAGCCGCAGCGACTTCACCTCGACGATGATTTCGTCCTTCAGCTTCTTGTATTTGCGCTCCTGCGCCGGCGACAGCGTTTCGTTCTGCAGCTGGTTGGAGATGTCCTGCTCCTGCAGGCGGCGCAGCTTCTTGTAGTTGTCGGCGATCTTGTCGAAGGTCTCGACCACCTTCGGCTTCAGCTCGGCCTCGATGGCTGCGAGCGACATCTGGTTTTCGAACTCGTCGTCGTCCATGTCGCCGTCGGCGGCGGTCTCGGAGGCGGCTTCGCCCTCCGCGGCGGCGGCAGGGGCCGCGGCGCGGAACGGGGTCGGCGCCGGCGGGGCGGCGGGCGGCGCGATATGCGCGGGGGCTGCGGCTGCGATCGCGGCGCCATTGTTGGCGCCGGCCGGAATCGGCTGGCCGTCGGGACCGACCGGGGCCGCCAGCAGCGGGTTCATGTTGTTCTTGGCGTCGGGACCGGCGTAGGTCGCTTCCAGATCGATGATGTCGCGAAGGAAGATCTTCCCTTCGTTGAGTTCGTCGCGCCAGATGATGATGGCCTGGAAAGTCAGCGGGCTTTCGCAGAGCCCTGCGATCATCGCCTCGCGGCCGGCCTCGATGCGCTTGGCGATGGCGATTTCGCCCTCGCGCGACAACAGCTCGACGGTGCCCATCTCGCGCAGATACATGCGGACGGGATCGTCGGTGCGCTCGCCGGGCTCGGATTTCTTGACCTCGGTGACGGCCTTCTGCGTGACCTCGACCAGTTCGTTGTCGGTCTCGTCCTCGGCCTCTTCCTGCTTCTCTTCGTCGCTATCGGAATCCTCGGCCTCGGAAACGTTGATGCCCATGTCCGAGAGCATCGACATGATGTCCTCGATCTGCTCCGGCGCGGTGGTGTCGGAGGGCAGCACTTCATTGAGCTGATCGAAGGTCACGAAGCCGCGCTTCTTGGCCTGCTTGATCATCTTCTTGACGGCGGCATCCGACAGATCGAGCAACGGCGACGGCGCGTCCGGGGAATCCTTCTCGGGGGCGTCCGCTGCCTTGTCGTCTTTTTCCTTGTCTTTTACCTGCAGCGTCTTTGCCTTGGTGGCCATTCAGTGCTCTCCAAACGCGTTCGTGCCGGGGCGTTGCCGCTGCCCGCTTTGAATTGATGTCGCTTCGTCCGATGACGTTTCTTCGAAACGTCATCACACGCTCATTCTTTTCAAGCATGATCCTTTCGGAAAACCGGTGCCCACTTTTCCGGATCATGCTCCGACGCGGAAAGGGCGGCGCAGAACCTCGCCACCCCCCAAAAAAATCTCTCGCCGGTTACGAACTCTTAGCCCGCGGGCTCTTAAGCTTCGATTAACCTTGCCAGCCGTGTTTTTGCAGCCAAACCATGGGTTTGGCGAGTCTTTTCGCGGTTCCGGCGGCTGCCGTCCGCAGCATTTTTTCTCAGACGCTTCGCTGGGACCGGCCCGATAACTCCCCAAAACCCTCAATCAGGGCCTCGGTGCCGTCCACTTCCTCCAGCCGGGCCTTGATATCGCGCAGCCACGCCAGATTGGCCTCACTGGCCTCGTCGCCGAGAGCCTGCTCGGCATCCTTCAATTCCCTAAGTAAGGAGTGCCATTGGCGATGCAAGGAGACCAGCTGGTGCCAGGTGGAAAGAACGTCCTCGCGGGCGGCGCCGACCTGCACGCCCCATACCGCCTGGGTCGTGATCGCCCGCTCAACCCGTTGAAGAATCTCGGAAAATCCCCGCACGGCGAGGTCGGCGCGCATTTTCCCGGCCGCCTCCTCCGGTTCCGGGCTCTGGTGATGGTCGCCGGCAAAGGCGGCGATGATGCCGGCGCGGAGTTTATTGGCCTCCGGATGGGCCATTTCCAGCGCCGCCACCTCTTCGAGGTGGTCGTGCAGCAGCCAGGGATGGTTGATCAGGGACTGCAGAATCAGCGCCTCGCGGCGGGAAATCGCGCTGCGCTGGCCGCGCATGATCGGGCTCAGCGCCAGTTGCGGGCTCGCCGCCTGGTAAGGCCCGCGGTTGATGGTCTGGCTGCCGGCCTGGGCCCGGCCGCGCGGCTCGATTCGGCCCGCCGCCCCCGGCGTGAAGGTGGCGCGGGGCGCAAAGCCGCGGCCTGATTCGCGGCCGAAACCGCCTGCCCCGCGTCCGCTGAAATTGCCCCTGTTATAGCCGCCGCGCCCGCCTTCCGGGGCAAAGGTGCGCTGCAGCCGCTCGGCCAGATCCTGGCGGTAATAGCGCCGCACCACCTCGTCGCGGATGCCGTTGGTGAGATCCTTGATCCGGGCTTCCAGGGCGGCGCGACGTTCGGGCGTGGCGAACGTGCCGCTTTCGATCTCGCGCGACCAGATCACGTCGGCAAGGCCGCGCGCCTGCCCGATCACTTCCTCGATCGCGCCGCGTCCGCCGGAGCGCGCGAGATCGTCGGGGTCCTGCCCTTCCGGCAGCAGAGCGAAACGCAGGCTCTTGCCCGGTGCCAACAATGGCAACGCCAGCTCGGCAGCGCGCCATGCCGCCTTCTGCCCGGCCTTGTCGCCGTCGAAGCAAAGGATCGGTTCGTCCGCCATCTTCCACAGCAGCACCAGCTGGTTTTCGGTCAGCGCGGTACCGAGCGGGGCGACGCTGGCGGGGAATCCCGCGCCGACCATGGCGATGACGTCGACATAGCCTTCGACCACCACCAATGCTGCGCCATTATGGGTGGCGAGGCGTGCAGCGGCGAGGTTGTAGAGATTGTCGCCCTTGTGAAACAGCGGGGTTTCCGGCGAATTCATGTACTTTGCCGGAACGTCCTTCTCCAGCGCACGGCCGCCGAACGCGATGACGCGTCCGCGCAGATCGGTGATCGGAAACATCACGCGGTCGCGAAAACGATCCCACGGCACCGGGATGTCGTCGCCGGACACCAGCAGGCCGGCTTCGACCATGTCCTCGACCGGAATGCCGTGGCCGCCCAGATATTCCTTCAGCGCAAAGCGTTCGCCGGGCGCATAGCCGATCCGGAACTGGAGCTGCACCGCCGGCGAAATCGCGCGGTCGGCGAGATAGCCGCGCGCCTTGGCGCCGTTGCGGGAGGCCAGCGTTTCGGCGAAGAATTTCGCCGCCAGTTCCATCACGTCGTACAGCGTCTTGCGGCGCTGCTCGTGCCGCGCCGCATCGGGGGTGGCCGCCGGCAGTGCCAGGCCCGCCATCGCGGCCAGCCGCTCGACCGCTTCGGTAAAGCCGACGCCCTCGGTCTCCATCAGGAACGAGATGATGTCGCCGTGCTTGCCGGAGGAGAAGTCGTGGTAAAATCCCTTCTGGTCGTTGACCGTGAACGACGGCGATTTCTCCTGCTGGAACGGCGACAGCCCCTTCCACTCCCTCCCCGCCCGCTTCAACTTCACACGCCGGCCCACGACTTCCGAAACCGGAAGCCGGGCGCGCAGATCGTCGAGAAACTGGGGCGTGAAGCGCATGGGGTGATTTTCGCTGAGTCGTGTCGCTGAGTCCTGCGGGCGATTGCCAACC
This sequence comes from Bradyrhizobium sp., assembly GCF_030654605.1. Taxonomy (GTDB): domain Bacteria; phylum Pseudomonadota; class Alphaproteobacteria; order Rhizobiales; family Xanthobacteraceae; genus Bradyrhizobium. The sequence continues at coordinate 28,166 of NZ_JAURXB010000208.1, read as the reverse complement.
GACCATCGATATAGGGCGGCCGGCATAAAATACGAGAATTGTTGGGCTTCTAGCCGCTATTCACAGGACGTCGCGCACCGTACTAGCGACGCGAAGCCACGCAAAAGAGGTTGACCAAACCAAATACATATGTATATACACACCCAACGATAAAAAACTCATTGGGACGGAACGCGCCATGGGCAGTGATAGACCCATTATGCGAAAGCGGACCAATGTTCGACAATCACGACCATGAATTCATCAGCGGATTCGATTGGGATGAACGCAAGAGTCGTTCAAATTTCGCCAAACACGGAATTGATTTCGACAGCGCCGTCGAGATTTTTTACAGCCCGGTCATCCTTCGCCGCTCGGACAAGAACAATGAGGAGCGCTGGATAGCCATAGGTTATTCGGAAAATAGACTGATCGCTGTCGTGTTTACGCGACGAGCAGACATCATCCGGATTATCTCGGCGCGGCGCGCGAGGAAAAATGAAGAAAGAGACTATCGTAACGCGAAAGTGGGGCGACCGCCGGAAGGGCAAGACTGACTGGGCCCGTTTCGATGCGCTGACTGACGAGGACATTGCCAAGGCGGTCGCCAACGATCCGGATGCCGCGCCGATCGATATCGACTGGTCCGACGCCGTTCTGGTGATCCCTTCGAAAAAGAAGGCAATCTCCATTCGCGTCGATGAGGACGTGCTGGACTTCTTCAAGCAGCAAGGCGATGGCTACCAGCGCCGCATCAACGCGGTGCTGCGCTCCTACATGCAGCAGAAGGCCAAGCCGAAAAAGCGGGCTTGAACTGCCCCTACACCGTCATTCCGGGGTGATGCGACGCATCGAACCCGGAATGACGTCTCCTCTTGAACCCCGCCCGGTTCCACGCTTCGATGGCTGCATGTTCACGACTTTCAGGGGCGGCCAGAGCGGCGCGTGGCGGGTGACGGCGTTTTCGGCGGTGAAGGGGCCGCCGCTTCAAGCCGTGCCTTCGCTGTCGGTGGTGCATTCCGAGGCGATCGCGCTGCCGCTGCTGCCGTCGCGGACCTCGTGGCGGCTGGCCGGGGTCGCCAGCCATGTTCGCTATGTCGAGCGGGGCGAGAAGACGCAGCTCGCCGAAAAGCAGGAAGGGCTCGGCCGCCCCGAGGCCAGCTGTGCCGCGCTGATCCCGATCCGGAAATCGGCTGATTGGTGGGAGCTGACCCAGGAGGAACGGCGACGGATTTTCGAAGACCAGTCGCACCATATCGCCACCGGGCTGAAATATTTGCCGATGATCGCGCGCCAGCTTTATCACTGCCGCGATCTCGGCGAGCCGTTCGATTTCCTGGCCTGGTTCGAATACGCGCCGCAGAATGCGTTGTTCTTCGACGATCTGGTGCGGGCGCTGCGCGCAACCGAGGAATGGAGCTACGTCGAGCGCGAGGCCGATATCCGCGTCACGAGGATCGATCTGGCGGGGTAGGCGCAGGAAGCCGAACCCTCTCGTGCCCCGGACGCTGCGCAGCGCGTTAGCGATGCGCTGCAGAGCCGGGGCCCATGGCTTGCATCAAGAAAGTATGGGTCCCGGCTCTGCGGAGCAGCGCAAGGGCGCTGCACCGCGTCCGGGACACGAGAGAACTACTTCTCCAGAAACCGCCCCGAGACGATGCGCGGCAGGCCGGCCACCGGCCAGTTGTAGAGGTAGGTCCAGGCCTCACAGACAGCCTCGCTCGCGGCCTCATCCTCGAGCGTCACCGGCAGCATCTGCCTGATGTATTCGGTCGGCTCGGCAAAACCCTCGCCGCAGGCCTCGTACATGTCGAATTCGCGCAGCAACGCTTCCGGCTGGCGCAGCCGGTACAGTTCGCCGAACACGATATCGGCGGGATGGTCCGACAGCAGCAGACCGGGATAGTGCTTGATGAGAAAGAGCCGGCCGACGCAGCGCGCCTCGCCGATGAAATCGGCACTGCGCGACAGCAGCTGCGCCATCGGATGGTCGAAGCCGCGCATCAAGGTGCCGTAGACGAAGAGAAGGTCGGAGGTCATGGCAGGATGTATAACCCGTCATTGCGAGCGAAGCGAAGCAATCCATGCCGCCATGAAGAAAGAATGGATTGCTTCGCGGAGCCTGTCATCGGGCGCGCATTCGCGCGACCCGTTGGCTCGCAATGACGGCGGAGAGAGCGCGTGCAATCCTCAAGCCGTCACCACCTCGTCGCTGATGACGACGAATTTTATCAGGTCCATCCGGCCAAAGCTGGTGGTCAGCGCCACGTCGGCGGCGTCGCGGCCGGTGCCCATCAGGATACGGCCGATCCGCGGGTGGTTGTGGCGGGCGTCGAAGGTGTACCACTGGCCGGAAAGGTAGACCTGAAACCAGCCGGAAAAATCCATCGGCGCCGGATCGGGCGGGATGCCGATGTCGCCCATATAGCCGGTGCAGTAGCGCGCCGGGATGTTCATGCAGCGGCAGAACGTCAGCGCCAGATGCGCGAAATCGCGGCAGACGCCGGTGCCCTGCTCGTAGACGTCGTGCGCCGACTTCATGTGATGCGCGTGCTGATAGCCGAAGGTGACGTGGTTGTGGACGAATTCGGAGATCGCTGCGACCCGGGCCCAGCCCGGCGGCGTATTGCCGAACAGCGACCAGGCGATGTCGGTCAGCTTGTCGGTCTCGCAATAGCGGCTCGGCATCAGATAAAGCAGCAATTCGTCCGGCAGCAGGTCGATCGGGACCTGCTGTGCCGTCGGCATCACCACATCGGGCAATCCGGAATCGCGCACCAGCGCCGAGCCGCGCAGGGTGACGCCGCCGGCGGGCGCCACCAGCCGGCCGCAGACATTGCCGAAAATGTCGCGGTAGAATCCGATCGGCACGTCGGGTTCGGCGACGATGCTCTCGGTGCCGACGATATCGGAGAAGCGCGAGGGGTGAATGCTGAGCATGATCACCATCGGGGTCGGCTGCACCGCCGCATAGGCAATCTCGAATCCCACCTTGATTTCCATGATCAGACCTTCTCGTCCTCACTGACCGAAACAACGTTGATGCTGACCTCCATGCCGACGAACGCGTCGGCGGAGCCGAGATAGGTGCCGTGCAGCGGAATGGCCTGGTGCGGATCGCGCGCCACCGCGACGCGGACGAGGTCGCGGGTGCCGACGATGCCGTTGGTCGGATCGAATTCGATCCAGCCGGCGCTCGGAAGGTACACCTGCACCCAGGCGTGGGTGTTGCCGCCGCCGACGTAACCATGGGCGCGGTCGCCCGGGATGAAGATGTAGCCCGACACGAAACGCGCGGCGATGCCGAGCCGGCGCAGCGCCTCGATCATGAACAGCGCATAGTCGCGGCAGGTGCCGGATCTCGTCTGCAGCGTGTCGAGCGGATGCTGGGTGCCGTGCTCATGCCGTTTGCGATAGGTGAACTGCGCACGGATGCCGTGGGTCATGCCGGAGAGAATCTTGAAGGTCGGCGTCGGCCCCTCGCCATCGAGAAAATTGCGCGCCCAGGCCGACAACTCGCCGTCGGGATCGCCATATTGCGGCGCGATGTATTGCACGAGGTCGGGAAACTCGTCGTTGTCGTAGAGGAACGGATAGAAATACGCCGGATCGTCCGCGGTCAGCGCGAACTCGTCGGCCGGATTGTGCTCGACCGTGGCGGTGGAGGTGAAGGTCAGGGTTTCCGAGCGCTCGTCGAAGGTCGCGATCGCGACGCTGTTGCCGAATACGTCGTGGATCCAGCGCAGCGACATCGGCGGCGGCGCGATCTCGAGGCTGCCCGCCAGCATGCGCAAATCGTGGCCATCGCGCGGGCGCAGCATGATGCGGTGTTCGCCGAACGCCACCGGGTGGGCATAGCGATATTCGGTCTTGTGATGAATCGTCAGGAGCGGCATCGTCGAAGCAATCATCGTGATTTCCGGCAATCCAATCTATAGAGATCGTTGCTCATTTCTAACTCGATATGCTGCTTCGATAGGCAACAGGCAAGATATGACTTTGGACAACGCGGGCGATACATCCCTACTCCTCGGCAGAGATGAAGTTCCGCCGGTTCTCGAACAAAATGCGCATGGACGCTCGCCGTTCCTGCTGACCGCGGACCATTACGGTCGCCTGATCCCGCGCACGCTCGGCGATCTCGGTCTGCCCTCGGGCGAACTCACGCGCCACATCGCCTGGGACATCGGCATCGCCGGCGTCGCCGAGGCGCTGTCGGACAAGCTGGGCGCGCACCTGATCGCGCAGCGCTATTCGCGGCTGGTGATCGACTGCAACCGGCCGCACGGCGCGCCAAGCTCGATTCCCCTGATGTCGGAGGCGACGGCCATTCCCGGCAACGAAAACCTTGGCGCCAACGCAGCCGAGGCGCGGCGCCGGCAGATCTTCGATCCCTACCACCGCCGCATCACCGAAGCGATCGACGCCCGCCTGCGCCAGGGCCTGCCGACCGTGCTGGTGGCGCTGCACAGCTTTACGCCGGTCTATGCCGGCGTCATCAGGCCCTGGCATATCGGCACGCTGTACCACCGCGACACCCGGCTGCCGCCGCTATTGCTCAAACTGTTGCGCGATGAAACCGATCTCGTGGTCGGCGACAACGAACCCTATGCGGTGAGCGACGAGACCGATTACGGCATTCCCGTGCACGGCGAGGCGCGCGGCCTGATGAACACCGGAATCGAGATCCGCCAGGACCTGATCGCGGATCCCGCCGGGCAACGACAATGGGCCGACCGGCTGGCGCGGATTTTTGCCGAGATCGAAACCATGATGCGGACGCAGGGACTGGTTTAGGCCAGCACCACACCGCTGCGGCGCCGAACGCCATTTCCGCTAGGAACTGGCAGGCTTGCGCCGCCGGTGAATAATCGGTTCCTGTTTCAACGGAGCACAAGAACTGCTTTCCGCTTCTTCCCTGGTGGATTCGGAGTTGGTCAAAACCTGCTGGACGCCATTGAAGAACAGATAGCGGCAATGCTTCCTGTAGAATGGCACGGGATAGTCGTCGCTCAGCCGAGCGGTTTCTATCCTCGATCCGACCAAGATCCCGCGGTTGAGCCCGTAGCCGGACGCCAGAACGACAGCGAGGCCCAACAAGGTCCAACGAACTGGAGGTAATCGCATGGCCTTGTCCTCAACAGGGATGCGCGGAAGAGGCGCTGATTGACCGGGCGGAGATGACGTCCTGGAGAATGCGTTGCCGGTCCCCGGATTCGAAGCGGCATCGAAAGGTCGCTTGCAAGTTGCCCGGCCGCCAGTTCATGGTCGTTATTCCTCCATGCACTGAAGAATGAAGGCCGTGCGGTCCCTCGGCAGCACACCTTGAACAACAGCCATTTGCCGGCATTTGAGCTGCGCGATATGCGTGGCGAGCAACTTGGCCCGGCGCGCTTCGGCGGCTGGATCGCCCACCTCGGCTACCGTTATCTTCAGCACCCGGATAGGCGAGCCATCCGACTCAAACTGGAATTCATAGATCTTCCCATCTCTGTTAGTCGCAGTACAGGAGACGCTCGACACCTGCTGGGTCGCCAAACTCCCGGTTTGCCTGCACGTTCCAGTCGCGGGTTCAACGGACGGTATCCAAAACCCGCCGACGTGGGGCCGGTGCCTGGATTTCAGAAGCATCTGGTCGATCGACAGCTCGTACAGATTATCCTGCGCGCGCCTGACGTTTTCGCCCGAGAACGTGATGATGTTACTATCATCGTCCGGATCGTTTACAGGAACAATGAAACCGGATCGGCCGCCGGGGCTGTGGGAAAAAGCAACGGAAGTGCATGAGAAATCGCGTTCCGCAACCTTTAGCGTGATGCACTTGCCAGTCATCGACGCGAACATGTCCAGCTCAGGTCCATGCCGCCGGACCTCGTCCGCGAACAGCGCAACCGAGCCAATTGAAATGGACAAAAACGCAACGGCGGCTACTCGCCAACTGATGCGCATGAAAACTACCCCCAGACCAAATGCAGTCTGGACTCTGCTGGTAAACAGTCAAAGACGCAATGGGCTCATTCGGCGCCGCTCTAGCCGGCCGTCGCGATCCAGTACGCTCCCGCCCAAAGCCCCGGCGCGATCAGCCACAGCAGCCAGCCGAACGGCGCGCGCGGATTGAGCGTGGCCTCCGAAGGATTGGCCGGGTTGACCCAGACCTTGACGCCGGCGCCGTCCTGAAAATTCATCCCGAACAGCCGCAGCATCCACGGCGACGTCGTCCTTGAATTGCTGGAGAAGCTGCCGTGCACGGCGGTGTAGGCGATGTCCTTGAACCGGTAGCTGTAGGACACCTTGCGCTCGTACATGATCGAGCCGCGCCGGCCGCTGTCGCTGGGGGCCGCGCGGTATTCATCCAGGCCGGACAGTTCGATCACGCCCGGGACCACCGGCCAGGTTTTTGCCAGTGCCGACTGGCGGTGCAGCACCAGCGCGAACAGCGCGGCGACCAGGCCGAAGCCGGCCAGCGCTACCGCCGGCACCGACATCTGCGGATTGGCCACGCGTGCGCTGACCAACTCCGTGATGCGCGTGAGCCCGATCGACGCGCCGAACAGGCCGACGACCGCAATAACAGTGGCGATCCCGAGGCAGCCCCACAGGCCCTGCGGCAGGTCGCGCTCCAGCACCGCCTCGCGCGGATGCCGCGAATTGTAATAGACCGTCACGATCGTACCGACCGGATATTTGGCGATGGTTTCGCCGACCTGAAAGTTGCCGAGATCTTCGCCGATGCTGACGCGGTTGTTGCGGAGCTTTTGGCCGCTGACGGAGTATTCGTAGACGACATTCGCAAAATTGCGCTGCTCCAGCTTGCGCCCGCCTTCGCGCTCGCTGTCGATCACCTTGACGTCGCGCAGTTCGGAGTTCGAGACCACCACCCTGCCCGGCGTCGACGGCCACTCCCGCGCCGCGCGCACCTGCAGCGTCTTGTAGATGGCGGCGACGAGAATGAGCCCGAGCGGCGCCAGCAGCATCGCGTAGACGAACCAAGGCAAATCCGGCACTGGATTCCTTTCAAGAGAGTTGGGCGACAAAGTCACCCGTCCCTTGGACGGGCTGAGACGCAGGACGGTTCAATTTGCTCGGAGAACTATAGCGAAGCGCGAGATTCGTCTCACTGCCTTGCTTCGCGGATTATGTAATCTATTGCCTCGGCCAGCCCCACTTCGCCTTCGACGATGCGGCGTGCGATAGTATCCAGGCGATGCGAGCCGGAGCGGCGTACGCAATAGCGTACAATGGATTCACTGACGACATCAAAATCAAGGTGTACAGTTGCTGCGTCCGGCGAACGCCAGCAAGACGTTGTACAGCACCTAATTGCGAACCTTCTGCTGAAGCTCAACCAAACCAGTTGATAATGTCATCGTAAATCGCGACAAGAAACTCATTCCCAAAAGGCCGTCCGTTTCCGGACCAAACGCGTCCTTGCTTCCAATGGTGATAAGTATGGGCACGTTCGCCGCGGTTGCTGAGCCGACTTGTATTGATTGAGCGTATCCCGACGCCTGTTGCATGAGCCCTCCAACGACCTTCACTTCCACAAGATCGGACGTATCAGGCACGATTCGAGCGCGAGCAGCCATTTCAGGTGTTATCGAAACCTGAGTAGCTCCAGTGTCCAGAATCATCCGTGCCCTCGCACCGTTGATCGTGACATCAATTCTGTTACTCGGAGGAATGACTATTCTGGCGGAACCGTTAGCGTAGGTCGCCGCGCATTTTCCCTTACGCGAGTATTCTGAAATGAGTTTGGCGATCTGCTGGGTCTGTCGCTCCTTCACGTTGTAAGAGAGATAGGTCTCAAGAGGAGAGATTGCCTCGCATGGCTTGCCTATCTTGTCGTACATCAACGAGACTTGATAAAATTGAGACGACGCCACATTCGACAAATTGGAAAACAACTCTAACGTACTTATGTAATCGGCTAGCGCGGCCTTATAGTCCTTTGCACGTTCATGAGCATTGCCACGCCAGAACCGATAAGTCTTATTTCCCGAGTCAGATTTTACGAGTTCGTCCGCAACTCTCAAGGCAGCCTTGTGATCACCGACCCGTGTGTAAGCCGCGTAGGCAGCCTCCAGCATTTCGTCGGATTGCGTGCATTCGCGATTATAGGACTCGAGGCTCTTCGCACTTTCGCGCGGGTAGCCCGCGCTCTCCACTAAGGTCGCAAAGGCACTAAACGCGACGCGGTCGCAAGGCTCTCGTCGCAACTGCTCTAGATGTTGAGCTGCCCGTCCAAACTTCTCAAAAGTACGTGGTAGCTCAATTCCTAGTCGATCATAGACCTTCTTGTATGGATTGAACGATTCGGAATTCTCATAGAAGTAGTAACCGCCGTATCCACATGCGGCCAATAACGCTAACACACCAAACAGGATCGGAAGAAATCGACTACGCTCCTCAACGTGAGGCCTGAAATTGCGATCTGGGTGGAAATCGACGAACGGCTCTTTGATGTTCGACATGGGTACCCCGATATCGAAAGCTAACTCAACAGCCTTGGCGCGTGCAATATCAGAATGAAAAAATGCTCCGCTAACGGCATAAGATCTACCGCGCCCGCGTCAGCGCCAGCCAGATGCCGCCGCCGACCATGAAGCCGCCGGAGATGCGCGACACCAGCCTCGTCCGCTGCGCCGAGAAGAACAGCCGGGCGCGGCCGGCCAGCACCGCGTAGATCGAATCGGAGACCGCGCCCGTCACCATGAAGGTGAGGCCGAGCAGCGCCACCTGCGAGAAATGGTCCTTGTTCATGTCGACGAACTGCGGAATGAACGCGCCGAAGAACACCAGCACCTTGGGGTTGGACAGCAGCACCACAAATCCCTGCAGGAAGAACCCGCCGCGCGGCGGCGGCGGCGGCGCATCGGCATCGACGCCCTCGACCGGGCTGCGGATCAGCTTGATGCCGAGCCAGACCAGATAGGCCGCGCCGGCAAACCGCACCCAGTCGAACCAGTAGCCCATCGTCGCCATCAGCGACGTCAACCCGACCGCCACGATGCCGATCACGATCGCGAGGCCCGCCTGCACGCCGGCGATGTTGATCAGCGCCGCGCGGGTGCCGTAGCGCAGCCCATTGGCCAGCACCAGCGTGACGACGGGACCCGGAAGCAGCGCCAGCCCGATGCAGGCGGCGACAAAGGCAAGATAGACTTGAAGGGACATGGCAGAACTCGCGAGGCAGTGGATCGGCGGATCGATCATGCATATCATCGGGCAAGGAAGAAGGCGCGCGCCTTCTTTCTCCTGCCCGCCTGGTGGCGCTCCTCTGAACCTGTGCCGTATGGTCCCCTGGAAGCTAGCGAACGTTCACTGTGTAGTTGTCGTAGTCCCTTCTACGCTTTCCGAAGGTAACGTATATCTGGAAATGATCGGTTCCGCGGAAGCCCGGAGATGAGGTGTAATCAACACGAAATCCCGTAATCGGCGTTCCCCTGCAGTGAGCGGTCCTGGTGGAGTCGTATCGGCTGGTGCCAATGGTAGTATTCTCCTGACTGGGCGTCAGAGTCCCGTTGCGGGGTTTGTTCACGACTTGAACCACACCCATGTCTGCAGAGCAGTCCGTTTTCCAGGCCTTGTACGTATGCATACGGGTGGGTACGCCTGAGCGAGCGGACTTTACAAAATCCTTGGCATAGGTGGGCGCAGCGAGGCAGCAGAACAGTGCGCCGATCATAATCGCCTTCATATGGCCCCCTGTCTGATAGCCGGCCAAAAATGGCAATCAGTACATGCACTATTCCAGACCGCCGCTTCTCCTGCAATTCGTGCCTTCCGGCGGGAGAGAGCAACAGTTTCTTGACACGCAACCAATTGGTTGCCTATTATCTCCGCCATGGATGCGGTCTTCAAGGCGCTGGCCGACCCTTCGCGGCGGTCGCTGCTGGACCGGCTTCACGCCAGCAACGGGCAGACGCTGGGCGAACTCTGCGACGGCCTCGCCATTACGCGGCAGGCCGTGACGAAACACCTCGGCATTCTCGAAGCGGCCAACCTCGTCAGCACGATCAGGCATGGCCGCGAGAAGCTGCACTATCTCAATCCGGTGCCGATACATCAGATCGGCGAACGGTGGATCAAGAAATTCGAGCGCGGCAAGCTCGGCGCGCTCAGCGAGTTGAAGCGGCAACTGGAGCAGCGTGATGAGTAAGCTGGACGGTTCACCGACCATGAACATCGATCATTTCAAGCCCGCGATCGTCTACACGATCTACATCGCTTCCACGCCGGAGCAGGTGTGGCAGGCGCTGACGTCGGCGGAGTTTTCACGGCAATATTTTTCCGGTTTCGCGATCGAGGCCGAGTTGAAGGTCGGCGGGTCGTTCATTGCCCGCGCGCCCGACGGCTCCGTGCATATCGGCGGCGAGGTGATCGTCTGCGAACCCCCGAACAGACTCACCGTCACCTGGAACGTGAACTGGCCGGCGCTGGTGGAAAAACTTGGGCCGACACTCGTCACCTACGAGATCGAACCGGCCGGCGACACCGTGAGGCTGACGATGCTGCAATCGCATGACCGGCCGATCGGCGACGACATCCTTTCCGGCGGGCGCCAGGGCTGGCCGGCGATCCTCTCCAGCCTGAAGAGCCTGCTGGAAAACGGCAGCGCAATGACCATCCCGATGAAGCCGCCGCAGCGGATGCTGGCGGCGCTGAAGGAGTTGGGGATCGGGGCGCCGTAGTCCGTCGCCAATCCCTCGCCCTCGCCTGCGGCCGATAAACTCTGTAGACTTCCTGAGTATTCCCGGCACATCCGATTGGGATCGTGCTACCGTGTTCTGTCCCAAGCATTTCTCGATCGACTCCCATGGACTGAGCAATACCCGTGCCGCACATTATGCGATCGCACGAACTGCCTGATTTAAGCACGGAAATGACGGACCGATGAGCCTGCGCACCCGGCTGCTGATATTGGTGATCGTGGCCATGCTGGTGCCGGCTGTCCTCGTCGGACTGCGCTTTGTCCAGAACCGCACCAGCGAAATCAACACCGCGCTGGTCAGTCTGTCGGCAACGGCCAATGCCATTTCGAGCGACCTTGACGAGAAGATCCAGGGCACGGCCCAGCTGCATTACGGCCTGGCGCACGCCCGCGACCTCGACACCAGCGACAAGGCGGCCTGTTCGGCTTTCCTTTCCGCCGTGCTGGAGGAATATCCGCAGTTTACCGGGATACTGACCATCAATCCGGACGGCAGCCTGTTCTGCGACTCGCTGCGGAGCAACCGGACCCTCGACCTGCGGGATCGCGACTATTTCAAGCAGGCCATGGTCGCGAAAGGGATCGTGACGCTGCAGCCGGTGTTCGGCCGGCTGACGGGGACATCGGTGTTGCAGATCGCCTACCCCGTGCGCTCGGAAACCGCGGAGCTGAAATTCGTTCTGCTCGCGTCGTTCAATCTGCAGAAATTCGCGGAGCAACATTACAAACGCCTGGCCAACGAAGGCGCCGGCGCCGGAGAAATTCTGCTCGTCGACAAGAAGGGTACGGTCCTTGTCACCTACCCGGGAAAGCATCGGACCGAGTCCACGGGCGCCTCGATCGCGAACTCCGACTTGTTCCGGTTTGCGACCGCACCGGCCGACGGGCTGTTCCGCGAGGCGGCCGATGCAAATGGCCAGACTTACACCTGGGCCCTCGCCCGTTCGCCTTCGAGCCGGAATGCCGGACTTCACATCATGGTCGGACTGCCCAAGGACAGCCTGGTCGAGGCCGCCAACCGCCGTCTCTACGAGGATATGGCGATTCTGGCGGTGGCCGTGCTGCTGCTGCTCGCGGGCGTATGGATCCTGGCAACCGTAGGCATCGGTCGTCAGGTCGGACGGCTCGCCACGATGGCGACGAAACTCGGACTCGGCGATCTGGGCGCGCGGATCGCGCCGCCCCATCCGCGCGGCGAGCTCGGCGGATTGATGGTGCTGCTCAACGGCACCGCCGAATCGCTCGAGCGCCAGCGTGCCGCGATCGACGATCTCAATCAAAGACTCCGCCAGTCCCAGAAAATGGAGGCGATGGGCCAGCTCACCGGTGGCGTGGCTCACGATTTCAACAATCTGTTGACCGTGATCCTGGGCAATGCGGAACACATCGCCGAAAAGCTGGCGGCGCATGCCGAATTGCGCTCATTCGCCGAAGGCATCGTAACGGCCGCCGAGCGTGGTGCGGAGCTGACCAGGAGCCTGCTGGCATTCTCGCGCAAGCAGCCGTTGATGCCGAAGGACATCGACATCGGCCGACGGGTTCTCAGCATGGAACAATTGCTGCGGCGAACCCTGGGCGAACATATCGAGTGCGAATTCCTGCTCGACCAGGAGCTGTGGCTGGCCAGCGTCGATCCCGGGCAATTGACGTCGGCGCTGCTCAATCTGGCACTCAACGCCCGCGACGCCATGCCCGACGGCGGCAAGCTGACGGTCGAGGTCCGCAATGCGTCGCTCGACAAGGCCTATGCGGAGCAGAACAGCGACGCCCGGCCCGGCGACTATGTCATGGTTGCCGTGACGGACACCGGCTGCGGCATGACTCCGGAAGTGGCCGCCCGCGCCTTCGAGCCGTTCTTCACCACCAAGGAGGTCGGCAAAGGCACCGGCCTCGGCCTGAGCATGGTGTACGGCTTTGCACAGCAATCCGGCGGGTCGATGAAGATCGATTCCAGGCCGCGGCACGGCACGGCCATCACGCTGTTCTTTCCCCGGGTTGGCGCGCCTGATGCAACCGGCTCGAGACCCATCAACCCGATCACCACGCCGGCGGGCAGCGAAACCATTCTCCTTGTCGAGGATGACGACATGGTGCGCGCGTATGTGGAGAACGAGTTGAAGGCGCTTGGCTATCGCGTCATCGTGACGCCCAATGGGCCGGCAGCGCTCGAGGTGTTGCGCCGGCCGGGGCAAATCGACCTGCTGTTCACCGATGTCGTGATGCCCGGCGGCCTGTTCGGGCCGAAGCTCGCCGACGAAGCGTCGCGCCTGCGCCCCGGACTCAAGGTTCTCTTCACCTCCGGCTACAGCGAGCATCCGGTCAAATCGGCTGATCGGCCCAACGCGCGGATCCTGAACAAGCCGTTCCGGCGGCACGATCTGGCATTGATGCTGCGTTCGGTGTTGAAGGCGGGCTGAGCGGCGGCGCGGGGGCTGCTGTCCTAACCGCGCACCGGCTCGACGATCCGCCGGTAGAGATGCCATGTGGCGTGACCAAGCACCGGCAACGTCACCAGCAGGCCGAGAAAGTACGGCAGCGCGGAGACGATCAGCAGGACGACGATGACGGCGGCCCATCCGATCATCGGCAGCGGGCTCGTAACCACCGCGCGCACGCTGGTGACCATCGCCGTGACGAAATCGACGTCGCGATCGAGCAGCAACGGGAACGACACCACCGTCAGCGAGAACAGTATCAGCGACAGCGCCGCTCCGACCGCATTGCCGATGGCGAGAAACATCAGCCCCTCGGTGGTGGTGAGCACCACCGTGATGAATTGCGGCAGGGTCGCGAGCGAGGCATTGAGTCCGAGCAGCAGTGCGATCAGCAGACGCACCTGGAACATCCAGATCAGGAAGATGAACAAGGTGACGAACGCCATCCAGCCGAGTTCGCTGCGCGACCTCACCATGGCCCAGATGCCGGAGATCGTGACCGGCTCACCGGCCTCGCGCCGGCGGCTGACTTCATACAGGCCGATCGCCACGAACGGCCCGATCAGCGCGAAGCCGGCGGCGAGCGGATAGGCCAGATAGACTATGCCGAACGCCGTCAGGCTGAGCAGAATGAGGATGCCACCCGCGGCATAAATCGCGCCGAACGCGAGGCCATAGAGCGGCATGGCCTGGAAATCGCGCAGGCCCCGGCCAAGCGCCTCGGCGATGTCGGTGGCGGTGATACGCCGTACGACGGGATCGACCTTGCCGGAAACCGATGCCATGGCCATTCCTTCCCCCAATGTTTCGGGAATTGGTGCAGGTGACGGCTTGCCGCGTATTGATCTGGGTCAAATCGGGCGGCCCGCGCAACAACTCTCTCTTTGTCGTCCCTGCGAACGCAGGGACCCATAGTCACCGGCGTCAGTTGGAAAAGAAGGTGTCTAACATGGCCCTCTCACCGTGAAGCCGCGGCGTATGGGTCCCTGCGTTCGCAGGGACGACACCGTGCAACTCGCACTAACCCAGCACCCGCAACTCGCGCCGCAGCACCTTGCCGGTCGCGGTCATCGGCAGGGTGTCGGTGAATTGCACGAAGCGCGGATATTCATGCGCGGCGAGCTGCACTTTGACAAAGTCCTGAATCTCGCGCGCCAGCGCATCGCCGGGCGTGAAGCCCGGTCGCAGCACGATCCAGGCCTTGATCGACTCGGTGCGGATCGGATCGGGAATACCGACCACCGCCGACATCGCCACCGCCGGATGCTTCATCAGCGTGTGCTCGATCTCCGACGGCCCGACGCGATAGCCGGCGGTGGTGATGACGTCGTCCTCGCGGCTCACATACCAGAAATAGCCGTCCTCATCCTGGATGCCGAGATCGCCGGTCAGCAGGAACTCGCCGGCATACTTCTTCGCCGTGCCTTCCGGGTTGCGCCAGTATTCCAGCATGGTGCAGGGATTGGGCTGGCGCACACCGATGATGCCGCGGGTCCCCCGCGGCAGTTCCGTGCCCTTGTCGTCGACGATGCGAACGTCGAAGCCGGGCGTCGCCTTGCCCATCGAGCCCGGCCGGATCGGAAACAGTTTTGAATTGCTGCCGATCACCAGATTGCATTCGGTCTGGCCAAACACTTCGTGGGCGTCGATGCCGAAGGTGGCGCGAACCCATTCCAGGAGCTCGCCACCCAGCGACTCGCCGCCGGTAAAGATGCTGCGCAGCCTGACGCCGTCATGCCTGACACCGGCCTGCCGCATCAGCTTCAGCGCAGTCGGCGGCAGGAACACGTTGCGGATGCCGTAATCGGCCATGACAGTCATCGCCGCCTGCGGCTCGAATTTGCGCGCGCGATGGCCGACGATCGGCACGGCATGGTACCAGGCCGCAAACAGCGCATTGATCAGCCCGCCGATCCAGGCCCAGTCGGCCGGCGTCCACATCAGGTCGCCGGGCTTGGGCAGAAAATCGTGGCACATCTCGACATTGGGCAGATGGCCGAGCACCACGCGGTGCGCGTGCAGCGCGCCCTTGGGATTTCCCGTGGTGCCTGACGTGTAGATGATCAGCGCGGGATCGTCTTTCGAAGTATCGATTGTCGTGAAGTCAGCGGATGCCGCCTTCAGCTCGGGCCAGAACGCCTTGGTCCCGGCCGGCGCCGCATCGCCGATCACATAGATGTTTTTCAAGTCCGGCAGGCGGCCGCGGATTTTTGCCAGCTTCTCGTAGCCGGCCGCATCGGTGACGATGGCCCTGGCGCCGGAATTCGACAGCCGGAATTCCAGCGCGTCCTCGCCGAACAGCGCGAACAGCGGGATCGACACCAGGCCGGATCGAAACGCCGCCAGATGCACGATCGGCAATTCCAGCGACTGCGACAGAAACACCGCGACGCGGTCGCCGCGAACCAGGCCGTCCGCCTTCAGCACGTTGGCAAAACGGCGGGAGAACCCGGCGACCTCATCGAACGAGGTCCGCGTCGCAGCACCTTCCTCGTCGACATAGATCAGCGCGAGGCGCCCGCTGCCGTCGGCATGGCGGTCGCAGCACACGGTGGCGAGGTTGAGCCGATCAGGAATGTCCCAGCGGAAATCGCGGTAGAGGGTGTCGTAGTCGGCGGCTTCGGTGAGCATGAGCGGCGCTTTCGAACCTTTCACAACATCATAGGTGTCGTCCCCGCGAACGATTGTGCACTACGCCGACAGCGCCGCCTTCACCAGCCCGCTGGCTTTTCCGAAATCCATCTGCCCGGCGTATTTTGCCCGGAGCACCGCGATCACCTTGCCCATGTCCTTCATCCCCGCGGCGCCGGTCTCGGCGATGGCGGCTGCGATCGCCGCCTTGACGTCGTCGTCCGACATCTGCTTCGGAAGATAGGCTGATATGATCGCGATCTCCTCGCGCTCCTGGTTGGCGAGTTCGGCGCGGCCGCCCTTGTCGTAGAGTTCGACCGATTCCTGGCGCTGCTTGATCATCTTCTGGAACACGCCGAGAAGATCGGCATCCGACAGCGGCGGCTTGCCTTCGCCGCGGGCGGCGATGTCGGCGTTCTTGATGGTCGAATTCACCATGCGCAGCGTGGAAAGCTTGCGCTCGTCCTTGGCCCGCATCGCGTCCTTGACCGCGTTGTTGATGTCGTCGCGCAGCATCGTGATGTCCTCTCGCGGGCTGAAGTCGCTGGAAGCCCCTGATCTAGGCCGTTCGTCCCCTGGAAACAACTAGATCCGCAGCCATTCGACCAGCGCCTCGGCCGTCGCCTGCGGCTGTTCCGGCGGCGTCAGGTGGCCGCAATTCGGCACGATGACGAGTTTGGCGCCGGCAATGCCATTCGCCATCTCGGTCGACAGCGAATTCGAAACGGTCTTGTCCTCGTCGCTCGAGAGCACCAGCGTCGGACATTTGATCCACGCCAGCGTCGGCCGCGAGTCCGTCCGGGTCATGATCGCCATCTGCTGACGGACGAAGGCTTCGGGCCCGACGTCGTCGCCCATGTCATGCACCAGCTGGCGCAAGGAAGCGTCATCCCGCCGCGACGGATGCACGAAACCGGCAAACAGCTCATCCAGAATCGTGCGGTATTCGCCGGCTTTGGCGCGAACGATCTGGCCGCGTCGCCGCTCGCCGGCCTCCGGCGTATCGGAGCGCGCCTGGGTGTTCAGCAGCGCCAGTTTTGCCACCCGCTCCGGCGCCTGCCGCATGATTTCGAAGGCGATGTAGCCGCCCATGGAATGGCCGGCCAGCGCGAAACGCGGCGGCGCCTCGGCCAGGATCTTGCGCGCGATCGCGCCCATATTGTCGTCGCGGATGTGGTTGGCCACCGTCACCGGGCCGAATCGCCACAAGGCCGGGACAACAGGCGCATAGATCCGTGGCGAGCACGCCAGCCCCGGAACCAGCAGGATCGGCATCGGATTGTCCATGCTTGGCTCCGGATCGGGGGTTTTCGGGGGTAAAGCGGGCAAATCGGCCCTGGACGGGGAACTCCAGATTAAGACCCCGGCCCCGCCTGTCAAATATGCGCAAAGTGCATGTGAATCCGCAGCTTCCGGCTTTGACGCCCGCGAATGCGGCGACTATGTAATGCGCTCATGACATCACCTGAAAACAGTTCAGCCTGGCCGGACCACAAACCGACCGCGCTCCTCGTGCTTGCCGATGGCACCGTGCTGGAGGGTTTCGGCCTCGGCGCGGAAGGCCAGGCGGTCGGCGAAGTCTGCTTCAACACCGCGATGACCGGCTATGAGGAGATCCTCACGGATCCCTCCTATGCCGGGCAGCTCATCACCTTCACCTTTCCGCACATCGGCAATGTCGGCACCAACGACGAGGACATCGAGACGGTGAACATGGCGGCGACGCCAGGCGCGCGCGGCGTGATTTTGCGCGCAGCCATTACCGACCCCTCCAACTACCGCTCCGTCAGACATCTCGACCAGTGGCTGAAGGCGCGCGGCATCATCGGCCTGTCCGGCATCGATACCCGCGCCCTGACAGCGCTGATCCGCAGCAAGGGCATGCCCAATGCCGTGATCGCGCATGCCAAAGACGGGCAATTCGACCTGCATGGCCTGAAGGAAGAAGCCCGCGAATGGCCCGGCCTCGAGGGCATGGACCTGGTGCCGATGGTGACCTCCGCCCAGCGCTTCACCTGGGATGAGACGCCGTGGGCGTGGGAAAAGGGCTTTGGCCGGCAGACCGCGCCGGAGTTCAACGTCGTCGCCATCGACTACGGTATCAAGCGCAACATTTTGCGCCTGCTGGCCGGCGAAGGCTGCAAGATCACGGTGGTGCCGGCGACCACCTCGGCCGAAGACATCCTGGCGATGAAGCCCGACGGCGTGTTCCTGTCGAACGGCCCCGGCGATCCCGCCGAGACCGGCAAATACGCCGTGCCGGTGATCCAGAAGGTGATCGAGTCCGGCACCCCGACCTTCGGCATCTGTCTGGGTCACCAGATGCTCGGCCTCGCCGTCGGCGCCAGGACCAAGAAGATGCATCAGGGCCATCACGGCGCCAATCATCCGGTCAAGGACGAGACCACCGGCAAGGTCGAGATCACCTCGATGAACCACGGTTTTGCCGTGGACCAGGACACCCTGCCGAAGGGCGCGACGCAGACCCACATCTCGCTGTTCGACGGCTCCAATTGCGGCATCTCGCTCGACGGCAAACCGGTGTTCTCGGTGCAGTATCACCCGGAAGCCTCGCCCGGCCCCCGCGACTCGCATTATCTGTTCAAGCGGTTCGCCGACCTGATGCGGGCGAAGAAGAGCGCTTAAGCCGAGCTTCGTCATTGCGACAATTGATCGTGCTGTAATATGATGTCCATCATCATATGAGCAGGAGCCTTCTGATGGCTGACGCAACGGCCCCCAAAATCGAATATGGCGTAACGGCACTCGGGGTGATGGCCTCGATGGCGGGGCTGGACTTCGTCCGCGCCATGTTCGCCGGCAGATTGCCGCCGCCGCCGATCATGCAGACGATCGAGCCATTCGATCAGACCGCCGAGCCCGGAATCGTGGTGTTTCACAGCATCCCCGGCTTCCGGCACTACAACCCGATCGGCTCGGTGCATGGCGGCTACGCCGCAACCCTGCTGGATTCGGCGATGGGGCTTGCGGTCCATACCGCGCTGCCGGCCGGCACCGGCTACACCACGCTCGAATTCAAGGTCTCCTTCATCAAGGGCATGACCAGGGAGACCGGTCCGATCCGGACCGAAGGCCGCACGCTGAGCGTCGGCCGCCGCGCCGCGACGGCGGAAGCGCGCATTACCGACGCCAAGGGCCGGCTGCTGGCGCATGCCACCACGACCTGTCTCGTCTTCGAGCTTCCGGCCACCTCTCCGGTGGGCAGCTAGGCAGGATCTTCGCGGCTCCCCATGGGAACGCGGGCGGCTGACACCGGCTTATTCCCCGCATATCCTCTGGTGCGGGAGAATGGCCATGTCCGTCGTCAGCGACGATATCGAACCGCTCGCCTTCGTGTTCGCGGACGACGGTTTGGTCCCCAACAATCCGATGCCGTTTCTGGTCTACAAGGGCGCGATCGACGTCGCCGGCGCGCATCCCGAAAGGACCATCGAGGGCCTGTTCGGCGCCAATGGCTGGGGCGAGATGTGGCGCAACGGCGTCTACGAGTATCTGCACTACCATGCGACGGTTCATGAAGTGCTGGGCGTGGCGCGCGGTCACGCGCGCGTCCGATTCGGCGGCGACCAGGGCCGCGAGTTCGACATTGCGGCAGGCGATGTCGCCATCCTGCCGGCCGGCACCGGGCATCAATGCCTGACGGCGAGCACGGATTTTTGCGTGGTCGGCGCCTATCCGCCGGGGCCGCCGATGGATCTGGTGCGGCCGACGAAGCAAGCTCACGCGAAGGCGCTGCAGACGATTCCGCAAGTGAAGCTGCCGAACACCGATCCGGTGCGGGGCGCGGATGGGCCGCTGGTGAGGTTGTGGAGGAGGAAATAGTTTCCATCATTGCGAGCCACCGGGTCGCGCGAATGCGCGCCCGATGACAGGCTCCGCGAAGCAATCCAGCTTGCTTCAAGTAAGCTGGATTGCTTCGTCGCTTCGCTCCTCGCAATGACGGAAGGGAACGCTACGCCGCGTTGTCGCCTTCCTGCCGGCTGGCTTCGAACAGGAACCAGGTGCGACGCTCGGTCTGATCGATGAAGTTTTCCAGCAGGGAGGTGGTGCCGACATCCTCGTGGTCGTCGGCCAGCTTGCGCGCCTTGCGCATCGCCGCCGCCATCTTCTTGTTGTCTTCCATCAATTCACGCAGCATCTCGCGCGGCGGTACGTAGGCCTCGTTGTTGTCCTTGACGGTCTGCAATTTCGCGACCTGCCCGATCGAGCGCAGCGTGACGCCGCCGATCTTGCGGACGCGTTCGGCCAACTCGTCGGTGGTGGCGAGGATCGCGGCGGCCTGCTCGTCGAGCAGCAGATGGTAGTCGCGGAAATGCCGCCCCGAGACATGCCAGTGGAAATTCTTGGTCTTCATGTAGAGCGCGAAGGCGTCGGCCAGCAGCACGTTGAGCGCGGCCGAAATCTTGTCCACCCCCGCCTGCGGCAGATCGGTGGGCGTATCGAGATCGGGGGACACCTTGCCGGATTTGCTGTCTTGCCTGGCTTTGCTCACGCTGCACCTTCCTGTTAGGAACCGGACATTGGACGTTGGACACCGGTCGCGGGACCATCTAACGCAGCACCTACGCAGCCGGTTCCACGCCCGGAACCCCCGTTTTGGCCGGACACATCAGCGATGGACGACTGGATCGACTATTACGATTCGACGCATACAATTTATGCGAGCAGGCTGCATCGCGACCTGCATTTCCAGATCATCGCCCGGGACATCATCGGCTACATCTCCTCCCCGGACGCGGTGGTACTGGACTACGCCTGCGGCGAAGCGCTGTCCGCGGCCAAGGTCGCCGACGCCTGCGGCAAGCTTTATCTCGCCGAACCGGCACCCGGCGTGCGCGGCCGGCTGATCGCGCGCTTTGCCCCGAACACCAAGATCAGGGTGCGCTCGCTCGACGACCTCCGGAACATGGAGGAAAAATCCATCGATCTCGCGGTCATGAATTCGGTCGC
The DNA here is from genome assembly GCF_030654605.1 of Bradyrhizobium sp. Classification (GTDB taxonomy): domain Bacteria; phylum Pseudomonadota; class Alphaproteobacteria; order Rhizobiales; family Xanthobacteraceae; genus Bradyrhizobium. The sequence continues at coordinate 7,439 of NZ_JAURXB010000208.1, read as the reverse complement.
CCAATACATGACGCCGGCCGAACTCGATCAGGCCTTCGCGGTGGTCAAACGGCTGCTGAAGCCCGGCGGCCGGCTGGTGGTGGGCGACATCCTTCGCCCCGACGTCGGCATGGGCAGGGATGTCGCGGCGCTGTTGCGCTTCGCGCTCACCCACGGTTTCCTGAAGGACGCCCTGATCGGGCTGGTCTCGACCGCGCTGTCGGACTACCGGCAGTTGCGCGCCAAGGTCGGGCTGCAGCGCTACGGCGAGGCCGAGATGGTCGCAAAACTGGCCGCCAGCGGATTTACCGCCTCGCGCGCGCACTTCAATATCGGCCACAACCCGTGGCGGATGACTTTCGTGGCGCGCCACGCGTTCTGACCGGCCCGTTAGGGTTAATCAACGGCAAGCATGGCTCACGTCGACGTGATCGGCGATGATCGGCTCGGCCCGGTGGCGGAAAGCGTCGACGCGGGAGCAGTGCAATGCTCTTTATCCTGGTTCGAATCCAGGCCGGGCCTCCAGCCTTCGCTGCTCCGCAGCTTCGGCTGGGCAAGCCAGCCCGAGTCGGGCTTCGGGCCATCCCCCAGGCGGGCTTGCCCCGCCATAGCCCGCAGGGCGACGGCGGGAAAATGCCGGTTGATGGGACCTCTAAGACCCTTTCGCGGGTGCGGAATCTGGTCTAAAGACCACCCGCGCGCGAGGTTGATCCCAAGCGCCGGGTTTGAGGGACGCGCGACAGGCGCGCCCTTTTTTTGTGCCCAGTTCCCAGCCCCCGAGACTTGCCCCCGAGACTTGATGCCCAAAAGAACCGATATCTCCACCATCCTGATCATTGGCGCCGGTCCGATCGTGATCGGCCAGGCCTGCGAATTCGACTATTCCGGCACCCAGGCGGTCAAAACGCTGAAGGACGAGGGCTACCGCATCGTCCTGGTCAATTCCAATCCGGCCACCATCATGACCGATCCGGAACTGGCCGACGCCACCTATATCGAGCCGATCACGCCGGAAATCGTCGCCAAGATCATCGAAAAGGAGCGCGGCGACCGTTCCAAGGGTTTTGCCTTGCTGCCGACGATGGGCGGCCAGACCGCGCTGAACTGCGCGCTTTCCCTGCGCAAGCAGGGCACGCTGGAGAAATTCGACGTCGAGATGATCGGCGCCACCGCCGACGCCATCGACAAGGCCGAGGACCGTCAGCGTTTTCGCGAGGCGATGACCAAGATCGGGCTGGAGACGCCGCGCTCGGTCCAGGTGAAGACGCTGCCGGACGCGCTGCGAGCGCTCGACGTGATCGACTTCCCGGCCCTGATCCGCCCCTCCTTCACCATGGGCGGCACCGGCGGCGGCATCGCCTACACCAAGGCGGAATTCATCGAGATCGTCGAACGCGGCATCGATGCCTCGCCGACCTCCGAAGTGCTGATCGAGGAATCCGTGCTCGGCTGGAAAGAGTTCGAGATGGAGGTGGTGCGCGACAAGAAAGACAATTGCATCATCATCTGCTCGATCGAGAACCTCGATCCGATGGGCGTGCATACCGGCGATTCCATCACGGTGGCGCCGGCCCTGACCCTGACCGACAAGGAATACCAGATCATGCGCGACGCCTCGCTGGCGGTGCTGCGCGAGATCGGGGTCGAGACCGGCGGCTCCAACGTGCAGTTCGGCGTCAATCCGGCCGACGGCCGCATGGTCGTGATCGAGATGAATCCGCGGGTGTCGCGCTCTTCCGCACTCGCTTCGAAGGCCACCGGCTTCCCAATTGCCAAAGTCGCGGCCAAACTCGCGGTCGGCTACACGCTGGACGAGATCGCCAACGACATCACCGGCGGCGCGACACCGGCCTCGTTCGAGCCGACCATCGATTACGTCGTGGTCAAGATTCCGCGCTTTGCATTTGAAAAGTTTCCCGGCGCCTCCACCACGCTGACGACGTCGATGAAGTCGGTCGGCGAAGTGATGGCGATCGGCCGCACTTTCCAGGAGAGCCTGCAAAAGGCGCTGCGCGGCCTCGAGACCGGGTTGACCGGGCTCGATGAAATCGAGATCGAGGGCCTCGGCCGCAGCGACGACAAGAATGCGATCCGCGCCGCCCTGGGCACACCGACGCCGGACCGCCTGTTGCAGGTGGCGCAGGCGATGCGGCTTGGCTGGAGCAATGAGGAGATCTTCACCTCCTGCAAGATCGATCCATGGTTCCTCGCGGAGATGCGCGGCATCGTCGAGATGGAAAGCAAGATCAAGCAGAGCGGCCTGCCCACGCATGCGTTCGGCATGCGCACCCTGAAGGCAATGGGCTTTTCGGACGCGCGGCTCGCGGTGCTGACCCAGGCGACCGAGGCTGCCGTGACAGCCCAGCGCCAGGCGCTCGGGGTCCGCCCGGTGTTCAAGCGCATCGACACCTGCGCCGCCGAGTTCGCTTCGCCGACCGCCTATATGTATTCGACCTACGAGTCGCCGTTCGCCGGCGCGCCGGCCGACGAGAGCGCACCGACCGACGCGAAGAAGGTCATCATTCTCGGCGGCGGCCCGAACCGGATCGGCCAGGGCATCGAGTTCGACTACTGCTGCTGCCATGCCTGTTTCGCGCTGCACGACGCCGGCTTTGAAACCATCATGATCAACTGCAACCCGGAAACGGTGTCGACGGACTACGACACCGCGGACCGGCTGTATTTCGAGCCGCTGACCGCCGAGGACGTGCTGGAAATCATCGCCACCGAACGCAGGAACGGCACGCTGCACGGCGTCATCGTTCAGTTCGGCGGCCAGACCCCCCTGAAACTGGCGCGCGCGCTGGAAGCGGCCAATGTGCCGATCCTCGGCACCTCGCCCGACGCCATCGACCTCGCCGAGGACCGCGACCGCTTCAAGCGCGTGCTCGACAAGCTCAGGCTGAAACAGCCGAAGAACGGCATCGCCTATTCGGTCGAGCAGGCGCGACTGGTGGCGGCCGATCTCGGCCTGCCGCTGGTGGTGCGCCCGTCCTACGTGCTCGGCGGCCGCGCCATGCAGATCATCCGCGAGGACAACCAGCTCAGCGACTATCTGCTCGGCACCTTGCCCGAACTCGTCCCCGGCGACGTCAAGGCGCGCTATCCGAACGACAAGACCGGCCAGATCAACACCGTGCTCGGCACCAATCCGCTGCTGTTCGACCGCTATCTGTCCGACGCCATCGAGATCGACGTCGACTGCCTGTGCGACGGCAAGGACACTTTCATCGTCGGCATCATGGAGCATATCGAGGAAGCCGGTATTCACTCCGGCGATAGCGCCTGCTCGCTGCCGCCGCATTCGCTCGATGCGGCGATGATATCAGAGCTGGAGCGGCAGACCCGCGAACTCGCGCTCGGCCTCGACGTGGTCGGGCTGATGAACGTGCAATACGCCATCAAGGACGGCGACATCTACGTGCTCGAAGTCAACCCGCGGGCGTCGCGCACCGTGCCGTTCGTCGCCAAGGTGATGGGCATGCCGGTGGCGAAGATCGCAGCGCGAATCATGGCTGGCGAGAAGCTCGCCGATTTCAATTTGAAGAAGCGCAAGCTCGATCATGTCGGCGTCAAGGAATCGGTCTTCCCGTTCGCCCGCTTCCCCGGCGTCGATACCGTGCTCGGCCCGGAGATGCGATCGACTGGCGAAGTAATGGGTATCGACCGCTCGTTCGAGGTGGCGTTCGCCAAGAGCCAGCTCGGCGGCGGCACCCGCGTGCCGCGCAAGGGTACGGTGTTCGTCTCGGTCCGCGAGATCGACAAGGTCAGGATCCTGGACGCGGTGCGGCTGTTGTTTTCGCTGGGCTTCAAGGTGATGGCGACCTCGGGCACCCAGCGTTTCCTCGCCGACAGCGGGGTGCCGACCGAGAAAGTTAACAAGGTGCTGGAGGGACGGCCGCATATCGTCGATGCCATCATGAACGGCGACATCCAGCTGGTCTTCAATACCACCGAAGGGCCGCAGGCGCTGGCCGACAGCCGGTCGTTGCGCCGCGCTGCCCTCTTGCATAAAGTGCCATATTACACCACTCTTTCGGGCGCCGTGGCGGCCGCGCAGGGGATCCGCGCCTATCTGGGCGGGGACCTTGAGGTCCGCACGCTGCAGAGTTACTTTTCCGAAACCTGATCCTTTGACCGGGCGTCCGCGCCCGGCAACGGATCGGTAATGAATCCGGCATGACTGGAACTCGCCAGTCATGAGCGTGTTCTGTTTCGGCGTTTGTGCGTGCCGCGGATTGGTCCGCATGAAGTTGAAGGACGAAGAACTATGATGGAAAAGGTTCCGATGACCGCGGGCGGCTATGCCGCCCTCGAAGTCGAGTTGAAGCAGCGCCAGTCCGTGGACCGTCCACGGATCATCGAGCACATCGCGGAGGCGCGCTCGCATGGCGACCTTTCGGAGAACGCGGAATATCACGCCGCGAAGGAAGAGCAGTCGCACAATGAGGGCCGCATCGCCGAGCTCGAAGACAAGCTCGCGCGCGCCGATATCATCGACATCTCCAAGCTGTCCGGCGACACCATCAAATTCGGCGCGACCGTCACGCTGGTCGACGAGGACACCGAAAAGAAGGCGGTGTGGCAGATCGTCGGCGAGCCGGAGGCCGACGCCAAGAAGGGCCGCATCTCCATCACCTCGCCGCTGGCGCGCGCGCTGATCGGCAAGAAGAAGGGCGCATCGGTGGAAGTCGTGGCGCCCGGCGGCGCCAAGGCCTACGAGATCACCAAGGTCGAGTGGCGCTGATCGCTCGAAGCCGGCTTTCGAATTTTGTCAGCATGAAACGGCCGGGGATATTTCCCGGCCTTTTTCATATGTCCGGCCGGCAACACAATTCTCCGTGAGCGGTCCCGAGCCGGCGGTGACGACGCACAGCGACTACACTTTGCCTGCTGCATTATTCCCCTGCTGCTCTGCGATAGCTCACGAATTTCTTGCGGCGACATGCTTTCCCTCGAAGCCGCGACGCGATACGACTCGGGGCGAGCATTAAACTTTAGGGGGAGAGTATGGACGCATTCGACAAGCTAGCAGCGAAATGGCAGCCGACAGCACTGAGCCTGTTTCGCTTCATCACCGGCTTGCTGCTGTTTCAATATGGCGTCGCCAAACTTTTCAAGTTTCCGCCGGTACCGATGTTTGCAAAAGTCGAGTTGATGTCGCTTTACGGCGCGGCCGGCACGCTTGAATTGATCCTGGGCGGACTACTCTTGCTCGGCCTTTTCACCCGGCTCGTGGCCTTCATGCTCGCCGGCGAAATGGCTTTCGCTTATTTCCTCGGCCATGCACCGATGGGCTTTTTTCCACTCATCAACAACGGCACGCTCGCGATCCTCTTCTGCTTCGCCTGCCTCTATCTGTCGACCGCTGGCGGCGGGCCGTACAGCCTCGACGCCATGATGCGGAAGAAGACGTAACGGCGCCTGGATCCGTCATTGCGAGCGAAGCGAAGCAATCCATCCTGCAACAACAGTGGACTGCTTCGTCGCGGAGCCTGTCATCGGGCGCGCATTCACGCGACCCGTTGGCTTCTCGCAATGACGGCGCCGTATAGCGCGGCTTAGCCCTGCACTTTCGGCACTGCCGCTGCGTTATTTCTGTGCCGCGTTGCGAGCCGCAGCGGATTTTTGAGCGGTGGTTGCTTTCCCCAGAAGCCGCGACGCGATACGAATCGGACGCGTTTGATTCCTGGGAGGCAATCTTGACCGAAGCACTGGTGGGGTTCGCGCCGCGAGCGCTGAGCCTGCTGCGCGTCATGACAGGCTTGCTGATCATTCAGCATGGCATGGCAAGGACCATCGGCTTTCCGGTGGTGCCGTCCAACGCCAATATCCAGTTGTTCTCGATGATCGGCGCCACCGGATTCGTTCAACTGATCTGCGGCGCGCTGTTGATCCTCGGGCTGTGGACGCGGCCAGCGGCCTTGATCATCGCCGTGAACCTGGCGTTTCTCCTCATCACCGGATACTTGCCGAAAGGCTTTCACCCGCTGGTCGCCGGCAGCACGCTGACGATCCTGTACCTCCTCAGCTGCCTCTATCTGTCGAGCGCTGGCGCGGGGCCGTGGAGCGTCGATGCGTCGCGCTCGAGCGGGGCGGCCATGGACAAGTTCAACAGCACGCTCGCGGACTTCGAACCGACGGCCCTCAGCATCTACCGGATCTTCACGGGATTGCTGCTGTTTCAGTACGGCCTCGCCAAAATCTACAAGATTCCGCGGCTGCCCGCTTTCCTCGATATTTCACCGCTGGTCACGGTCGCTGGCGTGCTCGAACTGGTGGGCGGCGCCTTGTTGATACTGGGGCTGTTTACGCGGCCGGTGGCCTTCATCCTGTCGGGTCAGATGGCGTTCGCTTACTTCATCGGCCACATGTTCAAGGACGGGCTCGCCGCACCGGCGTTGATCCCGCTGCTCAATGGCGGCAACGCGGCGATTCTGTTCTGCTTCGCCTGCTTCCATCTCGCCTGCGCCGGCGGCGGGCCGTGGGCTCTCGACGCGACGCGCGGCAAACGCTGAGCGCGGGCGTCGCTGTAACTCAGCCCGGCACTTTCAATTCCAGCGGCACCGCCGCCTCGTATTTCGAATTGTGCAGCACCAGCGAGGTCCGGACGTTGCGGACATGCGGCGCCGCGGTCAGGTGGGTGACGAAATCCTGGAACGTCGCCATGTCCGGCGCGACGCATTTCAGGATGAAATCGACCTCGCCCGACAGCATCCAGCATTCCCGTACCAAGGGCTCGGCGCGCACGAACTCCTCGAACGCGCGCAGGTCGGCATCGGTCTGGCTGGACAGGTGCACCGAAGCGAACACCGTGACGTCGAAACCGAGCCGGCGCGGATCCAGCAGCCCGCGATAGCCCTGGATATAGCCGGCCTCCTCCAGCGTCCGGACCCGGCGCAGGCAGGGCGGCGGCGAAATGCCGACGCGTTTGGCCAGTTCGACATTGGTGATTCGGCCATCGGCCTGGATTTCGGCGAGGATTTTGAGGTCGATCTCGTCAAGATTCTTCGACACGCGGGTCCAGGTCCTGGCTAAGCGGCTTGCGGGATGGGTATCGGCAACACTCTTAGCCCAGCTCGCGCGGCTTGCGCAATTTTATTGCGCGTGCGCTGCGTCATTTTTCCACCTCACGGGGAAAATTCGCGGATATGTATTGCAATTCTTGCATAGCTTGCCAGATGCCCTATCTTGGATTTGACACCTTCAGCGTCGGCGCGACGTCTTTCCAGGCACATTCGGCTCGATCGCTGGCCAAATTCCCTTAAGAGTGGACCCTTCCTATGCCTGCCCCCATCCATGCCAAGGTCGTCATCATCGGGTCCGGTCCGGCCGGCTACACTGCGGCGATCTACGCCGCGCGCGCCATGCTCGAACCGGTACTGATCCAGGGCATGCAGCCCGGCGGCCAGCTCACCATCACCACCGACGTGGAGAATTATCCGGGTTTTGCGGACGTG
>NZ_JAURXB010000091.1 GCF_030654605.1 Bradyrhizobium sp. | reverse complement strand
CAGCGTGAAGAACACGATCTTCAGCGCCTTGGTGTTGAGCCCGATGCTGCGGGCGTGGTTCTCGTCGAAGAACGTCACCATCAGGTCTTTCCAGAGCACCGCGAGGATGGCCAGCGAAACCGCCGCGATGATCGCGACCTGGACCACGTCTTCATCCGAGATCGCCAGGATGTTGCCGAGCACGATGGTCTGGATGCTGACCGAGGTCGGCCAGATCGATGCCATCAGCAGGCCGAGCGCAAACAATGTCGTGAACACCAGGCCGATGACGGCGTCCTCGCGCAAGCGCGAATTCAGCTTGACGAACTGCATGCCGCCGGCGGCCAGGATCCCCGCAAAGAAGGCACCGACCGCAAAGGGCGCGCCGACGATATAGGCCGCGGCGACGCCGGGCACGATGGAGTGCGCCAGCGCGTCGCCCATCAGCGACCAGCCCTTGAGCATCAGATAGGCCGACAGGAAGGCGCAGACGCCGCCGACCAGCGCGCTCACCCACATCGCCTTCAGCATGTAGTTATAGCTGAAGGGGACCAGCAATTCGGCGAAGAATGGCTCCATCACTCGCGCTTCGTGTTGTTGAGAGAATTGGCTCCGTCACCATAGAATACCACCGGTCGCTCGTCGTCGGTGAGCACCGTGACGCGCCGGGTGTCGGCATCGTCGTGCAGCGCGGGACCGCCGAGCTGGAAGTTGCGCAGCACGCCGCCGAAGGCGCGCTCGAGATTTCCTTGCGTGAAGACTTGCGCCGTCGGACCGGATGCCAGCACCGTGCGGTTGATGAGAACGACCTGGTCGCAGAACTCCGGCACGCTGCCGAGATTGTGGGTCGAAACCAGCATCAGGTGGCCGGCGGCGCGCAATTCGCGCAGCAGGCTGATGCTCGCGGCCTCGGTCTTGACGTCGATGCCCGTAAAAGGCTCGTCGAGCAGGATGATGCGGCCCTCCTGCGCCAGCGAGCGCGCCAGGAAGACGCGCTTCTTCTGGCCGCCGCTCAACTCGCCGATCT
>NZ_JAURXB010000202.1 GCF_030654605.1 Bradyrhizobium sp. | reverse complement strand
TATGACGATGCCGTCTTCAAACATCATCTCGCGAGCATGGAGCCGGAGGTCTACGACGCCGCACTTGGACTGATGGTCATCACCTACCAGACATTTGTGGTCCGCACCCCGCGCCATACCATCCTGGTCGACACCTGCACCGGCTAGGACAAGGGCCATCCGCCGCCGTTCGATTTCCCCGGCAAGGAACGCTGGCGCAACGAACTGTTCGCGCTCGGGGTCAGCTATGAGAGCGTGGACTACGTGTTCTGCACCCATCTGCACATTGACCATACCGGCTGGAACACGGTGCTGCGTGACGGCCGCTGGGTGCCGACCTTCCCGAACGCGAAATACGTGTTCCACAAAAAGGAATACGCGGCCTGGGAGGCGGAGCACGCCCGCGGCGCCAATCCGCCCGGCACCGTATTCCCAAACAACTGCCTGCCGATCGTCGAGGCCGGCCAGGCGCTGCTGGTCGACGACGACTACGCGCTCGACGACACCATCACGCTGACGCCGACCCCGGGCCACTCGCCCTGTCATTGCTGCGTCAACATTTTTTCCCGCGGCCAGCGCGCGGTGGTCGCCGGCGACCTGATGCACCACGCGATCCAGTGCCGCGAGCCCGACTGGTCGGCGAAGCCGGACTGGGACGCAAAACAGTCGGCGGTGTCGCGCCGCAAATTCTTCGCCGAGGTGGCCGACACCGACACGCTGATCCTGCCGGTGCATTTCCCAGCGCCGACGGTGGGGCTGATCAAGGCGGATGGGAGCGCGTTCGATTATCGGTTCAAGCGGGATGATTGACGTCATGCCGAAGATGGGGCGTGTATCAGAATGGCCGAAGGAGCCTGGCTCTACATACTCAGGTGTTCCGACGGGAGCTACTACGTCGGAACCAGCCGAACCTCGCTCGAATTCAGAATAGCGCAACACAACGACGGCACTTTTCAGGGCTACACAGCCTCTCGTCGACCGGTCGAGCTGATCTTCGCGCAGTGGTTCGATCAGATCACCGATGCGATTGAGAACGAGCGAAGGCTGAAGGGATGGAGCCGCGCCAAGAAGGAAGCACTCATTCGCGGCGATTTTGCGTCGTTGCAACAGTTGGCGAAGCGGAAGAGACGCCCGTCTGTAAAGGGTTGATCAGTGTCCCCGCTTCTTGGCGACATACTCCACTCCCTCATGGTGAGGAGCGCGTGGGGCAGCGCTCTTGCGCTGCCCCACGCGCGTCTCGAACCATCTGGCACATTCCCGTTCCATCCTTCGAGACGCCGCGCGAACAACCCGGCTCTCGGGATGAGGTCCGCGTTACTCATCAGCTTGTGAGCAAAGCCGGGCGTGCCAGATGGTTCGAGACGCGTACCGGCCAGCGCCATCGCGCTGCCCGGTACGCTCCTCACCATGAGGGAGTTGGTATGTGTCGGTGCTGCTTCTGGCATCATCGCAAAATGGCGAGGGGTCCGGCGCGTTACGCCGAACCCCTCATTGTCGAAAGATATCAGCCGGCCTGTAAGCCGGGTTTTGTAGGGCATTTTCCGCTTGCGCGAAAAATACGTGACGGCCATTCCTCTGGGACCCTGTTTGCACATGGCCTCGAGCAACCTACCCGGACGGCGAGCCTGACATCGCCCTGCGGAGTTATCGCCTTGCGACGAACATCCCGCGTTGCCGTCCCTATTCGGTTTTGCTCCCGGTGTGGTTTGCCATGCCGTTTCCGTTGCCGGACCCGCGGTGCGCTCTTACCGCACCTTTTCACCCTTACTGCGCCGAAGCCCGGAAAGGCGAAGGCGAGCGGTTCGTTCTCTGTGGCACTGTCCCTGGGGTCGCCCCCGCCGGACGTTATCCGGCACCGTATGTCGATGGAGCCCGGACTTTCCTCTCCCGCAGCCTTTCGACCGTAGCGGGAGCGGCCGTCCGGCCGACTGACGCGCCTGTGATGGGGGCTTAAGGCTACCGCGTCAAGTCGATAAGGCCCGTTGCGGGGGCCGAAATCGATGATCCGGAAGAGCCCGTTTGCCAGCGACCCGGGTTGCTCTAAGGTCCACCCGTTATTTATGGGGTTTTTGATCATGGAAAACGAAAAAGATCTGGCGTCACCGAATTATGGTTCCACGGTGTCCGGGGTGGTCGGCAGCGTGGCGATGGCCAGTGCGGCGCGGACCGGGCCGACATGGCTGCGCTATTTCCTGTACGCCTGCATCGCCATCACGCTGCTGGCGACCGGCGCCGGATTGATCGGCAAGCTCGGCAGTATCGGCAGCATCCCGGCCTGCGACGCGCAGACCACGCGCGATACGCTGTCGGACCTCAACAAGCAGAACAAGTTCAAGGCCTCGAAATACAACTCCATCAAGAAAGTTTCGGCGTCGGATTCGGAAACGATCTGCACGGCGAACCTGGCGTTGTCGGGCGGCGGAACCGTCGAATACGATTACCGCATCTTCAAGGAGGGCGGGCAGGTCAAGGTGCTGATCACGGAGATCAGGCGCTGACGGCGCAATGCACCTACCGCGCCGCCACCGCCTCGTAGATGTCCTCCTCCTGCGCCGTATGCAGCCGCACCAGCGTCTCGACCGCCTCGATCAGCCGTTGCGCGTCGCGGATCAGATAGCGGTCGACCTTTTCCGTCGGCAGATCCTCGGCGACGCGGGCGAGCAGGCGGGCGAGATGCAGGATCTCGCGGTGCGCCCGGCTCATGGCGGAAAGGCCGTGGCCCTCCCGCAGGACCCTGGCGAGCTGCGGATAGACATGGCCTTCGTCGTCGCGCTCGTGGGCGACCACCTGGTCCTGAACCACCGCGTTCGCCTCGACGATCAGGGCCGCGGCACCCTCCGGGGTGGCATCGTCGAGCGCATCGACGATCGATCGCAGCCGGTCGAGTTGGCCGATCAGGGCGAGGTGGTTGCGATGCAGCTCGCGTCCGGCTGCCGCGGTCATGCTTGGGCCGGAGCGGCGGTAACCCGGGGACAGCGCGCGCAGCGCATTGAGGATCACGGCGACGTCGATCGCCTCCTGAACGAGCGCCGCCGGCACCGGCTGCAGCCAGCCGAAGGTCGCCGCCAGCATGGCGAGGATCGAAAGCGTCATGCCCGCGACGATGCTCTGGACGGCGATCCGCCGCGCGCGCTGCGCGATCGCGATCGCTTCGCCGACCCGGTCGAGCCGGTCGGCGAGGATCACCACGTCGGCGGCTTCCGACGAGGCGCTGGCGCCGCGCGCGCCGAGTGCGATCCCGACGTCGGCCGCCGCCAGCGCCGGGGCGTCGTTGATGCCATCGCCGACCATGATGGTCGGATGCAGCCGCTGCTCGGAGCGCACCGCGTCGACCTTGTCGGAGGGAACGCGCTCGGCCAGCACGGAATCGAGATCGAGGGCGGCGCCGATCGCCTGCGCCGCGCCGGCGCGGTCGCCGGTGACCATGACGATACGCGCGATGCCGGCTTCGCGCAGCAGCCGGATCGCCCGCGGCGTATCGGACCGAAGTTCGTCGGCGAGCAGCAGGGCGCCGATCGGCCGTCCCTCGACCGCGACGAACACGATCAGCGCCGACCGCCACGAGGCGCGCCGGATCGCCCGGGTCGCCCATTCGGGAGTTGGCCCGCCGGCCATGACGAATTCCCGCGAACCGGCTTCTATCCGCCGTCCCTCGATCACGCCGCGCAGGCCCGAACCCATGGTTTCCGTGACCCGCTCGGGCAGCTTCAGGCTCAGGCCGCGCTCGGTGCCGGCCTGAACGATGGCGCCCGCGATCACGTGATGCGACGCCTGTTCGAGCGAGGCGCCGAACAGCAATACCTGTTCGGCGGTCTCGCCCGGCGCCACTTCGATCGACAGCAGGCGCGCGCCGCCGACCGTCAGCGTGCCGGTCTTGTCGAACAGCACGGTATGAGCGCGCGCCAGCGCCTCCAGCGCGCCGCCGCCCTTGACCAGAATGCCGCGCCGCGCCGCGCGGGCAACGCCGGCGATGAAGGCGACGGGAGCAGCCAGAATCAGCGGGCACGGCGTCGCCGCCACCAGCACCGCGAGGCTGCGCATCAGATCGCCCGAGATCCACCACGCCGCGAAAGCCAGTGCCAGCGAGACCGGCAGGAACACCAGCGCATAGCGATCGGCCAGCCGCACGAACGGCGCCTTGGCGGTCTGCGCCGCGGTGACCATCTTCACGATGCCGGCATAGGTGCTTTCGCCGGCGACCGCAGTTACCGTCATTTCGAAGGTCGCGCCGGCATTGAGGGCGCCGGACAGGATGGCGCCGCCGCGCGCGCGGGCTACCGGGATCGGTTCGCCTGTCAAGGCGGATTCGTCGATCACGGCCGCGTCCGAGATGACGACGCCATCGACCGGCACGACCTCGCCGGCCTGCACCAGCAAGCGGTCTCCGACCGCCACGGCGTCAACCGGCACCTGCTCGATGCGGCCATCGACCCGGCGGCGCGCCTCGCGCGGCGCGCGATCGACCAGCGCGCGCAGATCGTGCTCGGCGCGGGCCACCGCGATGTCCTCCAGCACGTTGCCGCCGGAATACATCAGCGCCACCACGGCGCCGGCCAGCGGCTGGCCGAGCGCCAGCGCCGCACTCATCGACACCAGCGCGATCGCATCGACGCCGAAGCGGCCCGCGAGGAAATCCCTGACGATCGAGAACGCCAGTCCCGCCACGACGGGTGCGGTCGCCAGCGTCCAGCAGAGATGGGCGAGATCCGGCCGGCCGGCCAGCCAGGCGAGAATTCCCGCCGACAGTCCCGCGATGGCGATCGCCACCAGTGCCCAGCGCAGGACGCGCTCAAATGCCATCGTTGATTTCCGTGCTTATGCCGCTAGCGCGGCTTGTCGCCGAAAACGCGCCCGGCGGGCTTGAGCAAGGTCAATCGTCCGGCAGAATTGGCCTGATGCTACTTTGCCGCGACGGCCACAGCTTCAGCCGGAAGAGTTTCCAGCAGAGCCTGCAGGGTGACCAGCGTCGAATGATCGGCGACGCCATCGACGCGGGCGGGGCGGAAATGGCGCTGGAAGGCGGTGACCGCTTCCATGGTGGGGCCGTCGTATTTTCCCGTGGTCGGGATTCCATAACCGTATTTGGCCAGCGCCTGCTGCAGGCCGAGCACGTCGTCGCCGATGCTGCCGAGTTTCATGGTCTCGCCGCGCACGATCGGAGCCGGCTGCACCCAGTGGCCGACGCCGGAATTGGCGAGGGAATGCCAGGGAAATTTCTCGCCGGGGTCCTTCTTGCGGGCCGGGGCGACATCCGAATGGGCGAGCACGCGGTGCGACGGCACCTGGCGGCGCAGCATGATGCCCCGGCACAGCGCGATCACGGCGGCGATCTGGCGCAGCGGAAAATCCGGATAGCCCCAGTCATGGCCGCGATTGACGATCTCGACGCCGATCGAACAGGAGTTGATGTCTTCCTCGCCGGCCCAGACCGCCACGCCGGCATGCCAGGCGCGCTTGGCCTCCTGCACGCACTGCACGATGCGGCCGTCTTCCAGCACGATGTAGTGCGCCGATACGTCGGTGCCCGCCGTGCACAGCTGCGCAATCGCGCCTTCGACATCGGGCATGCCGGTGTAGTGCAGCACGATCATGTCGGGCAGCCGGCCCTTGTTGCGGTCGCCGTAATTCATCGACGGAATGACGTCGGAAGCGATCGAGGAATCCGGGGTAAACGTCTTCATGTCCGCGTTGGTCCTCGGGAGCGGGACGGCGCGACGCCTCGAATCAATACCGTTGGATGCGAACGAACCGGGCGGCATAGGACAGGTCAATCCGGGCAGGAGAACGGCAATGGTGCGCCTTCAGGGCGGACCTCATTTACTATTCCTTTACGATGCCGCCGGCGCAATCCGTGGGCCGGCCGCGGCCTTCGCATTTTGGCCGGGTGTGTGCGGGAAGCATCACTTGACGCGGCCGATCGGCTTGATTGCAGGCGCATGGCGCGGGAATCACCGCGCGGTCCGTTTGGGCACGAAATCCGCCCAAATCCATCAACGCTTTCTTAACGCTAACTGACGTTACTAAGTGGTGAAGAGCCGAACCGGTTTGGGGACGGCCGAGGCCGCATTGACGCTCGAAATCCCGGCGCTTGAAATCCCATGGCAGCCCAGCAAATTCCATCGGGAACACGGGGTTTGCGATCGGGGTCACGCGGGATCGGCAATCGTGCCTCGCTTTTGGTTCGAACGGTGCTTTTCGGCCGGAAGAGCCCGGCGAAGTGCAGAGATTTGAGGCGCAATGGGGCCGTTCGCGTCCAGTTTTGGCAAGTCACCCCGGACCGCGCCCGGAGCCGGGGCATGAATCCGGCTGGCCCAAATCATATCCTCGGTCATATCCCCGTGCTCGGCCGCGAGGCGATCGAGATGCTTCGCCCCCGCGACGGCGGAATCTATGTCGATGCCACTTTCGGGGCCGGCGGCTACAGCCGGGCGATCCTCGAGGTCGCGGGAACCCGCGTGATCGGCATCGACCGCGACCGCACGGCCATTTCGGCCGGATTCGACCTGGTGGACCAGTCGGCCGGCCGGCTCACGCTGGTCGAGGACCGCTTCTCCCATCTCGCCGAGATTTGCGCCGCCCAGGGCCTGTCCTCGGTCGATGGCGTGGTGATGGACGTCGGCGTCTCCTCGATGCAGCTCGACCAGGCCGAGCGCGGCTTTTCGTTTCGACTGGGCGGCCCGCTCGACATGCGGATGGGCCATGACGGCCCGACCGCGGCCGACGTCATCGCGGTCGCTTCCGAGACTGATTTGGCCAACATCATCTATATCTTCGGCGAGGAGCGCTATTCCCGTCCCGTCGCCAAGGCCATTGTCGCCGCCCGCAAGGAAGCGCCGATCGAAACCACGAGGGCGCTGGCCGACATTGTCTCCAAGGTGGTGTGGCCGAAGCCGGGTGAAATCCATCCGGCGACCCGCACGTTCCAGGCCTTGCGGATTTTCGTCAACGCGGAACTCGACGAGCTGCATCTGGCGCTGGCGGCCGCCGAGCGCGTGCTGAAGCCGGGCGGCCGGCTGGTGGTGGTGTCCTTTCATTCGCTGGAAGACCGCATCGTCAAGAATTTCCTGGTCGAACGCGGCAAAGCCGGCGGCGGCTCGCGGCATCTGCCGGAAATGAACCAGGCGCCGCCGAGCTTTGTCATTCTGACAAAACGCCCGGTCACGGCCGGGGGCGACGAGGTCTCCGCCAACCCGCGCGCGCGGTCGGCCAAGCTGCGCGCGGCCGAACGCACCGAAGCGGCGGCGCATGCCGCCGCAGCGTTGCCAGCATGGCCCGTTCTCGACGACGTGATGAGGGGAGGCTGACCATGCGCATCATCCATCTCTTCGTGATCGCCGCCCTGGTGTTCGCAGCCGCCTATGTCTACCGCATCAAGATGGAATCCACGTCGCGCACCGAGCGCGTGCTGCGGCTTCACGCGGAAATTCGCGAGCAGCGCGAGGCCATCGCCGGCCTGCGCGCGGAATGGGCCAGGCTCGATGCGCCGGAGCGGCTGCAGGGCCTCGCCGACCGCCATCTGCCGCTGAAGCCGCTGGTCGCCACGCAATATGATTCGATGAAGAACCTGCCCGAGCGGCCGCCGCGCTTCTTCAAGCCGGGCGATCCCGATCCGATCGGCGCGATGCTCGAGACCATCGATGCCGCGGTCGATGCCACTACCGTCACAGGCTCGGTGCCGAGGGATCAGCGATGACCGAGCAGGCGACGAAGACCGCAAGACCCACCGAACCATGGCGGCAGCGGCTGATCCGCAGCCTGCTGTACGGGCGCAACGTCGACCGGTCGGCGAAGGCGCGCGCCCGCGTCGGGTTTGCCATCCTGGCCTTCGCGGCGATCTATGCCGTGATCGGTGGCCGGCTCGTGATGTTCGCGATCGGCGCCGACAGCCATGCCGCGCGCCGCACCGCGTCGCAGGATCGCATCGCCACCGCCCGCCCCGACATCGTCGACCGCAACGGCGTGGTGCTCGCCACCGACGTCAAGTCACCCAGCCTGTTCGGCGAGCCGCGACGGATCATCGACAAGGACGAGGCGATAGAGCTTCTCACCGCCACGCTGCCGGATCTCGACACCGGCGAAGTGCGCCAACGGCTGGCGTCGAAGAAGGGCTTCGTCTGGCTGAAGCGTGAAATTACCCCGAAGCAGCAGCATGACATTCACCGCCTCGGCATTCCCGGCATCGGCTTCCTGCGCGAGAACAAGCGGGTCTATCCCACCGGCGCCGAAGTCGCGCATCTGATCGGCCTGGTCAATATCGACAACCAGGGCATCGCCGGGATGGAGAAATGGCTCGACAATAACGGTCTGGCCGATCTGCACCGCGCCGGCTTCGCCACCGATCGGCTGCAACGGCCGGTCGAGTTGTCGATCGATCTGCGCGTCGAGCACGCGCTGCGCGACGAACTGCTCAAGGCCAAGGACAAATACAAGGCCAAGGCGGCCTCGGGCCTCGTCTCCAACGTCAAGACCGGCGAGATCGTCGCCATGGTGTCGCTGCCGGACTTCGATCCGAACAATCCGAAGGAGGCGCACGATCCCGATCGTATCAACCGCCTGACCACCGGCGTCTACGAAATGGGCTCGACCTTCAAGGCGCTGACGCTGGCGATGGCGCTGGATTCCGGCAAGGCCAATCTCAACACCCTGTTCGATGCCCGCGGCGCGCTGCACTATGGCAAATTCGCCATTCACGACACCCATCCGCTGGGCCGCTCGATCACGCTGTCGGAAGTCTTCACCTTCTCGTCCAACGTCGGCGCTGCGCGCGTGGCGCTGTCGCAGGGCGTCGAGGCCCACAAGGCGTTCCTGCGCAAGATGGGTCAGCTCGACCGCCTGCGCACCGAACTGCCCGAGAGCACGTCGCCGATCGCGCCGAAGCGCTGGGGCGAACTCAACACCATCACCATCGCCTTCGGTCACGGGCTTTCGGTGGCGCCGCTGCAGGCGGTGATGGGCATCAACGCCGTCATCAACGGCGGTTATCTGATCCCGCCGACCTTCCTCAAGCGCTCGGAAGAGGAAGCGAGGGCGATAGCGAAGAAGGTGTTGCGAACAGAGACATCGGACAAGATGCGCTATTTGATGCGGCTCAACGCCGAGATCGGAACCGCCAAGAAGGCCGACGTGAAGGGCTATTATGTCGGCGGCAAGACCGGCACCTCGGAAAAGGTCGTCAACGGCCGCTATTCCAAGAAGCAGGTGCTGAACTCGTTCACCGCGATCATGCCGGCCGACAATCCGCAGTACCAGATCCTGATCATGCTGGACGAGCCGAAGCCGCTGCCGGAAACCCACGGCTTCATCACCTCGGGCTGGAACGCGGTGCCGACCGGCGGCAAGGTGATCGCCCGCATCGGCCCGCTTCTGGGGATCGAGCCGCGGTTCGATCTGCCGCCGTCCGACCGCCTTATTCTTGCGGCATCCAGGGGAAGCCAGTAAGGCTCATTCCATTGCCGCCCGATTCGAAGTTCTTGCCGCGGTTGCCGCGAATTCCCTTAATGACTTCAGATCGATAAGCGGCGCGCGCGCCGGCCGGACTGGAAGATAATGAGACTTCGCGACCTCTTGAGCGACGACGCCACGCTTGCCCCGCAGGCCGGAACGGTCGTGGTCGCGGCTGCGACCGAGGTGTCGGGCCTGGCGATGGACAGCCGCGCGGTCAAGCCGGGCGACCTGTTCTTCGCGCTGGCCGGAGCCAGGACCGACGGCGCGCGCTTCATCGAAGCGGCGATAACAGCCGGTGCGGTGGCGATCGCCGGCGATCATCCGCCGGCTGATGGCATCCGCGTGCCCTTCGTCACCACGCCGAACCCGCGCCGCGCGCTGGCGCTGGCGGCTGCGAAATTTTATCCGCGCCAGCCGCAGACCATCGCGGCGGTCACCGGCACCAGCGGCAAGACCTCGGTCGCCGCCTTCACACGCCAGATCTGGCAGCGGCTCGGTCACGAATCGGCCAGCATCGGCACCATCGGGCTGGTGTCGCCGAAGCGCACCATCTATGGCTCGCTGACCACGCCGGATCCGATCGCGCTGCACCGGCAGCTCGACGACATCGCCGGCGAGGGCGTCACCCATCTCGCGTTCGAGGCCTCGTCGCACGGGCTCGACCAATACCGCCTCGACGGCGTGCGCATCGCCGCCGGCGGCTTTACCAATCTTTCGCGCGACCACATGGATTACCATCCGGATGTTGCGCATTACCTGAACGCAAAACTGCGGCTGTTCCGCGATCTGGTCGTGGCCGATGGCGCCGCGGTGATATCAGCCGATCACGACTGCTCGCAGCAGGTGATCGATGCGGCGCGGGCAAGACGTCTGCGGATCGTCGCGGTCGGCAGAAAAGGCGATGGCGCCGGCGAGGGCATTCGGCTGGTCAATGCCGATATCGACGGCTTCGCGCAGCAGCTGACCCTCGAACATCGCGGGCAGAATTATCAGGTGCGGCTGCCGCTGGTCGGCGAATTCCAGATCGAGAATGCGCTGGTGTCCGCGGGGCTCGCGATCAGCACCGGCAGCGAGCCGAAAGCGGTGTTCGCAAGCCTCGAACTGCTGGAAGGCGCCAAGGGCCGGCTGGAGCGGGTCGCCGAGCGCAACGGCGCGCCCATTTTCGTCGATTACGCCCACAAGCCCGATGCATTGGCAAAGGCGCTGCAGGCGCTGCGTCCTTACGCCAAACGCAAACTGGTGGTGGTGTTCGGAGCCGGCGGCGACCGCGATGCCGGCAAGCGGCCCCTGATGGGCGCGATCGCCGCCGAGAATGCCGACAGCGTCATCGTCACCGACGACAATCCGCGCAGCGAGAATCCGCAATTCATTCGCGCGGCGATTTTGGCCGCGGCGAAAGGTGCCGTGGAAATCGGCGACCGCGCCGAGGCGATTCGATCCGCTATCGCGGCGCTGCAGCCGGGCGACGCGCTGCTGATCGCCGGCAAGGGCCACGAGACCGGGCAGATCGTCGCTGGCAGCACCCTGCCGTTCAGTGATCACGACGCGGTGGCGTCAGCACTTTCATCGAGGGTGGCATGAGCGCTGCGCCGTTATGGACTTCCGGCGCCATGGCGCAGGCGATGCGCGCGCAAATCCAGGGCGCGTTGCCCGAAGCGATCACGGGCCTTTCGATCGACAGCCGCACCATCGCGCCGGGCGATGCTTATTTCTCGATCAAGGGCGACGTCCATGACGGCCATGATTTCGTCGCCGCCGCGCTGAAGGCCGGCGCGGCGCTGGCGGTGGTCGAACGTAGCAAGCGCGACAAATTCGCACCCGACGCGCCGCTGCTGGTGGTGGATGATGTGCTTGCCGGCCTCGTCCAACTGGGAATTGCCTCGCGCGCGCGCCTCGATGCGCAGGTGATCGCCATCACCGGCTCGGTCGGCAAGACCTCGACCAAGGAAGCCTTGCGGCGCGTGCTGGAGGCGCAAGGACCGACCCATGCCTCGGCGTCGTCGTTCAACAACCATTGGGGCGTACCGCTGTCGCTGGCGCGCTGTCCGTCACAGGTAAAATTCGCGATCTTCGAGGTCGGCATGAACCATGCCGGCGAAATCGAAACCCTGATCAGGATGATACGCCCGCACACCGCCGTCATCACCACGGTGGAGCCGGTGCATCTGGAGTTCTTCGCCGGCATCGAGGCGATTGCCGATGCCAAGGCGGAAATTTTCGTGGGCCTGGAGCCCGGCGGCGCGGTGGTGCTGAATCGCGACAATTCGCAGTTCGCAAGGCTGCAACGCAGCGCCAAAAAGCTCGGCATCGACAGGATCGTCTCGTTCGGCGCCGACCCGAAATCCGACGCGCGGCTGATCGATGTCGCGCTGCATCCGGACCGCTCGGCCGTGCACGCCAACGTCCTCGGCCAGGACGTCACCTACAGACTCGGCATGCCCGGCCGCCATATGGCGATGAACTCGCTGGCGGTGCTGGCCGCGGCCTCGCTGGCGGGCGCGGACCTCGCGCTGGCGGCGCTGTCGCTGTCGCAGATCGAGCCGGCGGCGGGCCGCGGCGCCCGCCGGGCGCTCGAGGTCGGCAATGGCGAGGCGACGCTGATCGATGAAAGCTACAACGCCAATCCGGCGTCGATGGCGGCGGCGCTGAACGTGCTCGGCAGTGCCGCGGTCGGCCCGCAGGGCCGGCGCATCGCGGTGCTCGGCGATATGCTCGAACTGGGGCCGACGGCCCCGGCGCTGCATCTCGGCCTCAATGAGGCCATCAAGGCCAACAACGTCGATCTGGTGTATTGCTGCGGTCCGCTGATGCGCAACTTGTGGGACGCGCTTTCCACCGGTAAACGGGGCGGCTATGCCGAGAATTCGGCTAGTCTCGAAGCGCAGGTGGTATCGGCGATTCGCGCCGGTGACGCGATCATGATCAAGGGATCGCTGGGTACGAAAATGAAACCGATTGTAACGGCGCTCGAAAAGCGCTTTCCCGGCAAGGCCGCGCATGATGAAGCCGCGGTATAGGGCGGATTGAATGTTTTATTGGCTGATTGACCTTTCCAACACGGTTCCCGGTCTGGGCGTGTTCCGCACGGCTCTGAACGTGTTTCGCTACATCACCTTTCGCACCGGCGGGGCGATGGTGACCGGCGCGCTGTTCGTTTTCCTGTTCGGTCCCTGGATCATCGACCATTTGCGGCTTCGCCAGGGCAAGGGCCAGCCGATCCGCACCGACGGCCCGGCATCGCACCTCATCAGCAAGAAGGGCACCCCGACCATGGGCGGCCTGATGATTCTGTCCGGGGTGGTGGTCTCGACCGTGCTGTGGGCCAATCCGCTCAACCCCTATGTCTGGATCGTTTTGGCGGTGACGCTCGGCTTCGGCTTCGTCGGCTTCTACGACGACTATTTGAAGGTGACGCAACAGACCCATAGCGGCTTCGCGGGTAAAATAAGACTGCTGATCGAGGCGTTGATCGCGCTCGCCGCCTGCTACGCGCTGACCCGGCTCGGAAAGGTCCCGTTCTCGACCTCGCTGGTGATCCCCTTCTTCAAGGACGTGGTGCTGAATCTCGGCATGTTCTTCGTGCTGTTCGGCGCGTTCGTCATGGTCGGCGCCGGCAACGCCGTGAACCTGACCGACGGTCTCGATGGCCTTGCCATCGTGCCGGTGATGATCGCGGCGGCGAGTTTCGGCATGATCGCGTATCTCACGGGCAACGCGGTGTTCTCGGACTATCTGCAGATCAATTACGTCGCCGGCACCGGCGAACTCGCGGTGCTATGCGGCGCGGTGCTCGGCGCCGGGCTGGGATTCCTGTGGTTCAACGCGCCGCCGGCGTCGATCTTCATGGGCGATACCGGCTCGCTCGCGCTCGGCGGCATGCTGGGTGCGACCGCGGTCGCGGTCAAGCACGAGATCGTGCTGGCTGTGATCGGCGGATTGTTCGTGCTGGAAGCGGTGTCGGTGATCGTCCAGGTGGTATCGTTCAAGCTGACCGGCAAACGGGTGTTCCGGATGGCGCCGCTGCATCATCATTTCGAGCAGAAGGGCTGGACCGAGCCGCAGGTCGTGATCCGGTTCTGGATCATCTCGGTGATGCTGGCGCTGGCGGGCCTCTCCACGCTGAAGCTGCGGTGATCGGGCGTGGCTGTATTCTCCCGATGTGATGTCGCCCTTCTCCCCTCCCTCCACGCGCCCTTGCGCGTGGCGGGGAGGGGTCGGGGGTGGGGGGTGTCTCCGAGTACTCGCTGGCAGGGGCACACGCCGATAGACCCCCCGCCCCCGACCCCTAAGAGCGAGCTTCGCTCGTCTCGACCCCACCGCTGCGCGGGGGGAGGGGAGAAGATGTCAGTGGCTTCTACATGATCCCCGTCACCTCCTTCGCGGGCAAGACGGTTGCGGTGTTCGGCCTCGGCGGCTCCGGGCTGGCGAGCTGCCACGCCTTGAAGGCGGGTGGGGCGGAGGTGATCGCCGGCGATGACAGTCCCGACAACATCGTCAAGGCGGTGCAGGCCGGCTTCATCACCGCCGACTTGCGAAAAGTGTCGTGGGCTAATTTCGCGGCGCTGGTGCTGACACCGGGGGCGCCGCTCACCCACCCGGCGCCGCACTGGTCGGTGCTGATGGCGCGCGGGGCCGGCGTCGAGGTGATCGGCGACATCGAATTGTTCTGCCGCGAGCGGCGGCGGCATGCGCCTGATGCGCCGTTCGTCGCCATCACCGGCACCAACGGCAAATCGACCACCACGGCCCTGATCGCGCATCTGATGCGCGTCGCCGGCTACGACACCCAGATGGGCGGCAACATCGGCACCGCGATCCTGTCGCTGGAACCGCCGCGCATGGGGCGCGTCCACGTCATCGAGATGTCGTCGTACCAGATCGATCTTGCGCCGAGCCTCGATCCCTCGGTCGGCATCCTGCTTAATGTCAGCGAGGACCACATCGATCGCCATGGCACGCTGGAACATTATGCCGCCGTCAAGGAGCGCCTGGTCGCCGGCGTGCAGTCGCAGGGCACCGCGATCGTCGGCGTCGATGACGGCTGGAGCCGCAACACCGCCGACCGGATCGAACAGGCCGGCCAGCGCGTGGTTCGCATCTCCGTGAAGAACCCGCTGCCGGACGGCGTCTATGTCGAGCGCGAAATCATCCTGCGCGCCGCCGGCGGCGCCCGCAGCGAGATCGCGCGGATCGGCGGCATCGGTTCGCTGCGCGGCCTGCACAACGCCCAAAATGCCGCCTGCGCCGCCGCCTGCGCGCTGGCGCTCGGTATCTCCCAGGAAGTCCTGCAAAACGGCTTGCGCAGCTTTCCCGGCCTCGCCCACCGCATGGAGCAGGTCGGCCGCCGCGGCAACGTGCTGTTCGTCAACGATTCCAAGGGCACCAATGCGGACGCCGCGGCGCATGCGCTGTCGTCGTTCGCCGACATCTTCTGGATCGCCGGCGGCAAGCCCAAACTCGGCGGCATCACGGGTCTTGCCGAATATTTCCCGCGCATCCGAAAAGCCTATCTGATCGGCGAGGCGGCGCCGGAATTTTCCGGCACGCTCGGCGACCGCGTGCCGCACGAGATTTCGGAAACCCTCGAAGTCGCCGTCGCCAGCGCCGCGCGCGATGCGGAAGCCTCGGGGCTCGCCGACCCCGTGGTGCTGCTGTCGCCGGCCTGCGCGTCGTTCGACCAGTACCGCAATTTCGAAATCCGCGGTGCCAGGTTCCGCGACCTCGTCACGGCGCTGGAGGGCGTCAAGCCGGTGGTGTGAGGGCAGGGAACAGCACTGCCGATCCAGTCACAACCGTCATCGCCTGCCCTCAACCAAAGCGTCTCGACGCTGCTTATCCGGACAGAACCCTATTTCATGCTGAAAGAATGAATTGGCCTGTCTCGTTCGGCCTCCATAGCGCCATTGGAAGCCCGCCAAGCGCCGGGCCCGCACGCTAACCGGCGCTTAAACGAACGGCTAAAGGCGCTGACTTCGCTGAAGCCGAGCATAACAGACAATTGTGATATCGGCAGGGTAGTATTCTTCAGGAGTTGGCAAGCCATCTCGCATCGGACTTCGTCAACAATTTCCTGAAAGCTGGTGCCGAGCGTCGCGAGGCGGCGGTGCAGCGTGCGGCTAGAAAGATTGAAGATCTTTGCGACGGCCGCTAGCCGCACGTCTTCACGCCCCATCATGCCCGTAAGGACGCCACGAATTTCGCTCCTCAGGTCGCGGTTCGTCGGGTTTTCAATGTTATTACGCCCGATACCGCGCAGCAGCACTCGCTGCAACTCAGGATCGGCGCCGATAACCTTACAGTCGAGCCAGTGCGATGAGAAAGAAACTGACGATTGCTCCGCGTCGAAGCAGACCCTAGTGCCGAACAAGTTGTGGTATGGCTTTGCATCCGCAGGCCGACGAAATGCGAAACTCGTTTCCAGCGGCCGCCAGTAGGGTCCGCACAGGGTTTTCAGTAAGTGGAAGGCAATGGCCAGTGAGCCGGCTGTTATGTGAACACTGCCGGGCGTCTTTGCATCCAGAATACGGTATCCAAGCGCCGCTACCGTGCCCTCGTCGACGAAGGTTGCAACGCCTCCGCGATCATGGTGAGCGAATTGCCCGGTCAGCAACCGCAGGGCCGAGCGCACGTCTTGAGCGTGACGAGAGGCGAATCCGAGCGCGCCGATGACGGAGGAGCCCGCTTTTAGGCCAAAGAGCAGGCCGAAATGGTCGCAGTTGGTCCGCGTTGCCGCTATTGCGATTAAGCGGCCCATCGCAGCGTACGGAACGATGTTTTCGGGGTCGTTGAGCAGATTTGGAGACCAGCCGGCTTCGGTCAGAATCGCCGCGGGATCGAGGTCGAAATCGCGCAGCACGGCGACCACGGCTAGCGCTGGAGCGACTCTGATGGTGGTGGTCTTTTCCATTTCCAGGCTTCGCGCGTAGCGAGCTTGAGCAATCGTCGACTTTTTTCGCCTGTGGCAAGCAATGTCAACAAATTGACCGAATGGGTCAAGCTTTGCAATCGAAATGACGATAATCATCTCAAAAAACGTCGAGGTCGATGCCTATCGGTGACAGCCTTGATCTTGATCCAGGCCGGCCTTCTGCTTCACGTGGTCACTCTAGCCCGCAAGTGGTGAACGCTTATGGACGGATCGCTCCCATTTGCCGGTGATCAGAAATCGAAGCCGACATCGGCTCGAAAGGAAATCGAATGATTGGAAAAAGCTTATCCATATGCTGCGTACTTATCGCCTCGTCCGGAGCCGCGAGCGCTCAGGTCGAGCTCAAAGCGTATGCAGGCCCCAACGGTTACATCGACGTGCAGCAACTGACATGCGCGCAACTGGCAAATACCTTTCAGGAGGATGCCGACTATCTGACCGCTTGGTATAGCGGCTGGTACAACGGGCTTGCCAAGAAGCATGTGATGAGACCTGACCGAGCGAAGGCCCTGGAGCACGAGCTCATCGTTCACTGCAAGGCCAACCGCGGTAAGAAAGTGATTGAAGCCATTGATGTGGTCTTCAAGGCGTATCGGGCCGAGCAGGGCATCCAAATAAAGTGATGACGAGCCGAATCGAAAACTGGGAGTTGAGGCCAGCGTTGCTTGACTCATATCGGTATGGCGCTCGCCAAAGATGCAAAGAAAGACAAGGCTCAGGGAGGAGACTGCAATGAAAATCTCGATGGTGTCGTCGGCTTTGTTGGTTGCTGGCTTGTTGGCAGCAAGTACCCAGGAAAGC
Organism: Bradyrhizobium sp.; assembly: GCF_030654605.1. Classification (GTDB taxonomy): domain Bacteria; phylum Pseudomonadota; class Alphaproteobacteria; order Rhizobiales; family Xanthobacteraceae; genus Bradyrhizobium. The sequence goes on along the minus strand of NZ_JAURXB010000202.1, from coordinate 20,570 downwards.
AGCGCGGTAGTATATTGCCAGTATGTGGCTTATCCCGCTGGCTGCATCGTAAGGCCTGGCGTTGTGTTGCGGCCGCGGCCAGTGGCGCGTGCCGTCGTGACCCCCGGCGTTGGCGCTCCCGGCGTTGGCGTAAGGGCCGGCACGCCGATGAATCGCGGTGGTCCCGTCAATCGCGTCGGCAGACGGTGACATTACCCTTCCCGCGATCATCGGCCATAGAGAGAGCGAACCAGTGGTAATTGTTCTAGTTCTCTACATACTTTTGGTGTGGCTTCTGTTTTCGAAGCTCAAGCTCGTCAAATGGGGTTGGACGTCCGGCGCCGTCACCGTCGTGATCGGCGCGTTCATCATGGCAATCTTCCTGGGCTTGTTCAATTCGCTGACACCCGGTGGTCGCTTTGTCGTAGTTTCGCGGGTGGTCGAAGTCACACCTAATGTGTCCGGTCAGGTCATAAGCGTGCCCGCGGAGGTAAACGTCCCGGTCAGGGCGGGGGCTGTTCTCTTTCAAATCGATCCAACGCCTTACAAGCACAAAGTGAGCCAGCTCGAAGCGTCGCTTGCCCAAGCCCAGCAACAAGTCAAACAACTCAAGGCAAGCTACGATCAGGCAAGCGCAAACGCTACGGCGTTGACCAAGCAACTTGAGTATCAGACCCAGAGATTGGCCGACATACGCAAACTCGCCTCCACGGGCGCGCAGGCCGAGTTCCGCCTGCAGGACACGCAGGTGCAGTATGATACGGTGCAATACCAATTACTGGCAGCACAGGCTGCCGCCCAGAACGCCCGGCTCGCAATGGAATCCGAGATCGGCGGCGAGAACACAAACGTTGCGCAGCTGCAAGCTCAGCTTGAAAACGCCCGATGGGAATTGGACCAGACCACAGTTCGAGCGATGGGCGACGGCTATGTCAGCGGTCTTGCGCTTGCGGTGGGTGCGCGTGCCTTTCAGGCGCGCTCCACCATGTCATTCATCCTGACTGACGACATCACTATCATCGGCACCTTCAAGCCGAATGCATTCGAGACGGTCAAGCCCGGCGCTTCCATCAAGCTGGTGTTCGACGACAATCCTGGCCGGATATTCAATGCCAGTATCGTCGAAATTCCGCGTGGTGTGGGTCAGGGCCAGATCGCAGTGTCCGGACAGCTCGCAAGAGTCGGCTCGATCGGTGGCGCGCAGGGATATCCGGCCGTGATCTCGATCCCGAAGGACTACGACAAGGCGCGGCTGCGGCTCGGAATGCCGGGAAGCGCATGGGCGATCGCCGAGAACGCAGGGCCGATCGGTATCATCATGTCGGTGATCGTCTGGGTGAGTTCGTATCTGGCTTATCTATAGGTTGGAATCGCCAGGGTGAGAAAAAACGCGGCCCGGCCAAAGCGGCCAGCCGACTGAGATTGTTGTCAAAGTAACCGGTATATCGAACGGGAAAACACCATGTCTGATATCTCATCTATCCATTTTGAGTCGTACCGGCGAGCCAAAGAAATTGTTTGGGGCACGATTACGCATGCTGCGCGCGCGATCGTGGTTCCGCTCTTTTGCGCGCCTTTGCTCCTTGCACCGGCGTTCGCGCAGGATGTTGCTCCCCCTGGAGTGGTCCTTCCGACCGACCGATCCGTGTTGCCCCTTCCCGAACCCGTATATCCACATAGCTCCTTGCTCAATGTCCGGAACGCGGGTTCGCCGCCTCCTCGGTTCGAGGTCAAGGCTCCTGCCAAGGCACCCAACGTGTTGATCGTCCTGATCGATGACATGGGCTTCGGTCAGTCGAGCGCGTTCGGGGGCCCAATTCACATGCCGACGGTCGATCAACTCGCCAACAGCGGGCTGCGATACAATCAGTTTCACACCACCGCGCTGTGTTCGCCGACCCGCGCGGCGTTGCTTTCAGGCCGCAATCATCACGTCAACAATTTCGGCTCCATCGCGGAGACCGGAACGTCTTTCCCCGGCCAGACAGGCAAGCGCCCCAACAGTGTGGCCTCGGTCGCGGAGATGCTGCGGCTGAACGGCTACAGCACGGCCGCCTTCGGTAAGAACCATGAGACCGCGGCCTGGGAAGTCAGTCCCTCTGGCCCGACAGACCGCTGGCCGACCCGCCAGGGCTTCGACAAATTCTACGGGTTCATGGGTGGCGAAACCAACCAATGGGCACCGCTGATCTACGACGGGATGACCCAGGTCGAACCGTCAAAGGATCCCAACTACCACTTCATGACCGACATGACCGACAAGGCCATAGCCTGGATGAAGTCCCAGAAGTCGCTGACGCCCGACAAGCCGTTCTTCATGTACTTTGCGCCCGGCGCCACCCATGCGCCGCACCACGTGCCGAAGGAGTGGATTGCAAAATACAAGGGCAAATTCGACAAGGGTTGGGACGTGCTGCGCGAAGAGACGCTGGCGCGACAGATCAAGCTGGGCGTCGTGCCTGCCGGTACAAAACTCGCATCCAAGCCGGAAGCCATCAAGGATTGGGCCAAGCTGAACGCGGATGAGAAGAAGCTCTTCACGCGGCAGATGGAGGTGTTCGCTGGCTTCGCCGAGTATACCGACACGGAGATTGGCCGACTGGTCAATGGCATCGGGTCGACGGGTCAGCTCGACAACACCCTGATTTTCTACATCGTAGGCGACAATGGCGCCAGCGCCGAAGGCGGCATGAGCGGCATGTTCAACGAAATGACGTACTTCAACGGGGTGGAAGAAACGGTCCAGGACGTTCTCAAGCATTACGATGAACTGGGTGGGCCGAACACTTACAGCCATTATGCCGCCGGCTGGGCCGTCGCGGGCAACACGCCTTTTACATGGACCAAGCAAGTGGCGTCCAGCTATGGTGGCACCCGTAACGGGATGGTGGTGTACTGGCCGAAGGCGATCAAGGCGAAGAACGAGGTGCGCACACAGTGGCATCACGTCATCGATATTGCGCCGACCATCCTGGAGGCCGCGGGATTGCCCGAGCCCAAGAGCGTGAACGGCACGGTCCAGACGCCGATCGAGGGGACGAGCATGGTCTACTCCTTTGCCGATCCCAAGGCGGACAGCACTCACAAGACGCAATACTTCGAAATCTTCGGCAACCGCGCCGTCTACAGCGACGGCTGGCTCGCCGGCACCATCCACCGGGCGGCATGGGAAACCAAGCCGCGTCGGCCGCTCGAACAGGACATCTGGGAGCTCTACGATACCAAGTCGGACTTCAGCCTGGTGAACGACCTTGCGTCGAAGAATCCCGAGAAGCTGGCGGAATTGAAGGACCTCTTCATGAAGGAGGCAGAAAAATACTCGGTTCTGCCGCTCGATGATCGCACCTTGGAACGCACCAACGCGGCTCTCGTTGGACGGCCTGATCTGATGGCCGGCCGCACCTCCCTCACGGTCCACGAGGGAATGGTAGGAATGTCGGAGAACGTCTTCATCAACATCAAGAACCGGTCGCACGCGATCACTGCCGACGTGGAAATTCCCAAGGGTCGCGCCAACGGCGTAATTCTTGCGCAAGCGGGACGGTTCGGCGGCTGGAGCCTGTACCTGAAGGACGGCAAGCCGATCTACACGTACAACTTCCTCGGTCTGCAACGATACTCGGTAGCTGCAAAGCAGGCCCTGCCTGCTGGCAAGGCGACGATCCGTTTCGAGTTCGCCTATGATGGTGGCGGCATCGGCAAGGGCGGCATTGGTACCATTCTCGTCGACGGAAAGACCGTCGCTACGGGCCGTATTGAGCGCACCCAGTATGGGATGTTCTCAGCGGACGAAGGCGCAGACGTCGGCGCAGATGAAGGCACGCCGGTCACCGAGGCCTACAAGGTGCCGTTCAAGTTCACCGGCAAGATCGGCAAGGTGACGATTGATTTGAAGGAAATGAAAAAGGCCGACAGCGAGGAAGCCGTGCAGGGCCGCAAGGCGGCAGTGCTGAAGAAGGGGCTCTCGGATTGAGCGAGGCTTGCGGCGCGCGACATCGAAATTGCGCGCCGCATGCATGTGACCTTAAAGATTCAGGCGCAATGCGGGGCGGTGCGTGTCAGCATCCGGGGCACCAGGTGTCGCGGAATTTGAAACATTTCCATCCCATTAACCCCTTGATAACCATCCTCGGCCACCAATGGGCAAACCCCTGTCCTTTGGGAACGCCCCATGATCTCCCGTGAACAACGCACCCCGTTTTCCGAATGGTGGTGGACGGTCGACCGCCTGTTGCTGGCGGCGATCGTTGCGCTGATGCTGGGCGGGGTCATCCTGTCGCTGGCGGCCAGTCCGCCTGTCGCGACCCGGATCGGGCTCGATCCGTTTCACTTCTTCAACCGTCATGTGCTGTTGTTGCTGCCGTCCATCGTCGTGTTGATCGGGGTCTCCTTCCTGTCGCCGCGGCAGATCCGGCGCGCCGCGCTGATCGTGTTCGCGCTGTCCGTCGTGCTGATCGTGGCGACGCTGCTGGTCGGACCCGAGGTCAAGGGATCGCGGCGATGGATCACGCTGATCGGCATCAACATCCAGGCTTCCGAATCCGCCAAGCCCGCCTTCGTGGTGCTGGCGGCATGGTTGTTCGCGGAATCGGCGCGGAAGCCGGACATGCCGGCCACCTCGTTCGCACTGGGGCTGCTGCTGACGCTGGTCGCGCTGTTGGTGCTGCAGCCCGATTTCGGCCAGACCATGCTGGTGCTGATGGTGTGGGGCGCGCTGTTCTTCATCGCGGGCATGCGGATGATCTGGGTGGCGGGGCTCGCGGCCGCCGCCGGCGCCGGGCTGTTCGGGGCCTATCTGCTGGTGCCGCACGTTGCCTTCCGCATCAAGCGCTTCATGAATCCGGGCACCGGCGACACCTTCCAGGTCGATACCGCGATGGAAGCCTTTTCCAATGGCGGCTGGTTCGGGCTCGGCCCGGGCGAGGGCATCGCCAAGCGCAGCCTGCCGGACAGCCATACCGACTTCGTGTTCGCGGTCGCGGCGGAGGAGTTCGGCATCATCCTGTGCCTGGCGCTGCTGGCGCTGTTCGCCTTTGTCGTGATCCGCGCGCTGTTGCGCGCCTATGCCACCGAGGATTTGTTCTCGCGCTTCGCGGCATCCGGCCTCGCCATCCTGTTCGGGGTGCAGGCCGCGATCAACATGTCGGTCAATCTGCAGCTGATACCGGCCAAGGGCATGACCCTGCCGTTCATTTCCTATGGCGGCTCCTCGATCATCTCGCTGGCCTACAGCGTCGGCATGCTGCTGGCGCTGACGCGGCTGCGGCCGCGCACCGAGATGGAATCGATCGGCGACGCCAACGCCGCGCCGACTTACGCTTGACCTTCCCGCAAGGACGCGCTCTTTCGTCATTGCGAGAAACGAAGGTGGGGTTTGCTAGGCCGCCCGGTACAACAAGACTGTCGTCGCCCGGCTTGACCGGGCGATCCAGTACGCCGCGGCTTCTCGGCGCTATCTCCGGCGGCTCTGGAATACTGGGTCGCCCGGTCAAGCCGGGCGATGACAGCGGTGTTTGTTTGACGGTTTGTTTGCAGAGACTGCGTTTATGGACAATTCCTCCCCCCTCATTCTGCTGGCCGCCGGCGGCACCGGCGGCCATCTGTTTCCCGCCGAGGCGCTTGGCGTCGAACTGATCCGGCGCGGGTTTCGCGTGCGGCTGGCGACCGATGCCCGCGCGCTGCGCTACAGCGGCCTGTTCACCCGGGACACCATCGACGTGGTGCCGAGCGAGACCGTGCGCGGCCGCTCGCCATGGTCGCTGGCCCGCACCGGCATGCTGCTCGCCGCCGGCACCGCGGTGTCGCTCAATCTGATGCGGCGGCTTCGCCCCAGGGCCGTCGTCGGCTTTGGCGGCTACCCGACATTGCCGCCACTGCTGGCGGCGAAAATGTTCGGCGTGCCCAGCCTCATTCATGAAGCCAATGCGGTGCTCGGCCGCGCCAACCGGTTCCTGTCGAGCCGTGTCAGCGCGATCGCGACCTCGCTGCCCGGCGTGCTCGATCGCGATCCCGCGCTGGCCGGCAAGACCACCACCGTCGGTACGCCGATGCGCCCGGCGATCCTCGCCGCGGCCGCGGTGAAATTCGCCTCGCCTGATGCGACCAGCCCGCTCCGCCTGCTGGTGGTCGGCGGCAGCCAGGGCGCGCGGGTGATGTCCGATATCGTGCCATCAGCGATCGAGCGGCTGGAGCCGGCGCTGTGGAGCCGGCTGATCCTCACCCAGCAGGTGCGCGACGAAGACATGGCGCGGGTGCGCGCGGTCTATGACCGGCTCAAGATATCAGCCGAACTGGCGCCGTTCTTCACCGATCTGCCGGCGCGGCTGGCGTCGAACCATCTGGTGGTCTCGCGCTCCGGTGCCGGCACCGTGGCCGAACTCGCCGCCATCGGCCGGCCCTCGATCCTGGTGCCGCTGCCGGGCGCGATCGATCAGGACCAGTTCGCCAATGCCGGCGTGCTGGCGCAGGCGGGCGGCGCGATCCGGATTGCGCAGGCGGATTTCACCCCCGACCGGCTGGCCGCGGAAATTTCCACGTTCGCCGCCGAGCCGGAGCGGCTGACCGCGATGGCCGCCAGCGCCCGCACCATGGGCCGGCTGGACGCCGCCGAACGGCTGGCCGATCTGGTGGTGAAGACAGCCGGAATCTAGGCCAAGGAACCGGAATTCGGCTATTTTAGCGTCATGGCCGGGCTTGTCCTGTCAAGTCGGATATATCCGACTTGATGCTTTAAAAAAGAACGGCACTCGGTATACCGAGTGCCTATGCATCCACGTCTTGCATGAAGTGACGGAGATTCGTGGATGCCCGGGACAAGCCCGGGCATGACGGGAACATACGGAAACAACCATGAGACTGCCGCGCGAGATCGGACCCATCCACTTTGTCGGGATCGGCGGCATCGGCATGAGCGGCATCGCCGAGGTCCTGTGCAATCTCGGCTATACCGTGCAGGGCTCCGACGCTTCCGAGGGCGCCAACGTCGCCCGGCTGCGCGACAAGGGCATCAAGGTCGCCGTTGGCCACGACGCCCAAAACGTCGCCGGCGCCGATGTGCTGGTGGTCTCGACCGCGATCAAGCGCGACAATCCCGAACTGATGGCGGCCCGCGCCCAGCGCATCCCGGTGGTGCGCCGTGCCGAAATGCTGGCGGAACTGATGCGGCTGAAGAGCTGCATCGCGATCGCCGGCACCCATGGCAAGACCACGACCACCTCGATGGTGGCGGCGCTGCTCGATGCCGGCGATCTCGATCCGACCGTGATCAATGGCGGCATCATCAATGCCTACGGCACCAACGCCCGGCTCGGCGCCGGCGAGTGGATGGTGGTGGAGGCCGACGAGAGCGATGGCACGTTTTTGAAGTTGCCGGCCGACGTCGCCATCGTCACCAATGTCGATCCGGAGCACCTCGACCACTTCGGGACGTTCGAGGCGGTGCAGGAGGCGTTCCGCGATTTCGTCGAGAACGTGCCGTTCTACGGGTTTGCCGTGATGTGCATCGACCATCCGGTGGTGCAGACCATCGTCGGCAGGATCGAGGATCGCCGCATCATCACCTATGGCGAGAATCCGCAGGCCGATGCGCGGCTGGTCGATCTCGTGCCCTCGGGCGGCGGTTCGAAATTCAAGGTCGCGTTTCGCGACCGCAAGGCCGGCACCTCGCACGAGATCGCCGACCTCGTGCTGCCGATGCCCGGCCGGCACAACGCGCTCAATGCGACGTCCGCGATTGCGGTGGCGCATGAGCTCGGCCTGTCCGACGACGTCATCCGCAAGGCGCTGGCCGGCTTCGGCGGCGTCAAGCGGCGCTTCACCAGGACCGGCGAATGGAACGGCGTCACCATCATCGACGATTACGGCCATCACCCGGTCGAGATCGCGGCGGTGCTGAAGGCGGCACGGGAATCCACCGCCGGCAAAATCATCGCCGTGGTGCAGCCGCACCGCTTTACGCGATTGCAGTCGCTGTTCGAGGAATTCTGCACGTGTTTCAATGACGCCGACACCGTCGTCGTCGCCGAGGTCTATCCGGCTGGCGAGGCGCCGATCGAAGGCATCGACCGCGATCATTTCGTGCTGGGCCTGCGCGCCCATGGCCACCGCGAGGTGATCCCGCTGCCGGCTTCCAGCGAACTCGCGCGCGTCGTCGCCGGAGTCGCGAAGAGCGGCGACTATGTCATCTGCCTCGGCGCCGGCAACATCACGCAATGGGCCTACGCGCTGCCGGGCGAATTGAAGGCGCTGGGGTGAGCGTGGCGACGTTCCCAGACATCACGCCCGACCTCAAAGCCGCGATGCCTGACTTGCGCGGGCGGCTCTTGGCGAACCAGTCGCTGGCGGAGCTGACCTGGTTTCGGGTCGGCGGTCCGGCGCAGGTGCTGTTCACGCCGGCGGACGAGGACGATCTGGCTTATTTGCTGTCGCGTTTGCCGAGTGAGCTGGCCGTCACGGTCGTCGGCGTCGGCTCCAATCTGATCGTGCGCGATGGCGGCATCCCGGGCGTGGTGATCAGGCTCGGTCCGCGCGGCTTCGGCGAGACCAGCGCTGAGGGCGATACCGTCAGCGCCGGGGCTGCGGCGCTGGACAAGCGCGTGGCCGAGACGGCGGCGGCGGCGAATATCGGCGGGCTGGAATTCTACTTCGGCATTCCCGGCACCGTCGGCGGCGCGCTGCGCATGAACGCCGGCGCCAACGGGGCGGAGACCAGGGATGTGCTGATCGAGGCATCAGGCATCGGCCGCGACGGAACAAAACACACGTTCGGCAATGCCGACATGAAATTCGTCTACCGCAACAGCGGCGTCGATCCCTCCATCATCTTCACCTCGGCGCGCTTTCGCGGCACCATCGCCGCCCCGGAAGCCATTCGCGCGCGGATGAACGAGGTGCAGACCCACCGCGAAACCGCGCAGCCGATCCGCGAAAAAACCGGCGGATCGACCTTCCAGAATCCGCCCGGTCACAGCGCCTGGAAACTGATCGACGCTGCCGGCTGCCGGGGCCTGCGCGTCGGCGGCGCCCAGGTGTCGGAGATGCACTGCAATTTCCTGATCAACACCGGCGCTGCGACCGGCCATGATATCGAAACCCTCGGCGATACCGTCCGCGCGCGGGTGAAGCAAAATTCCGGAATTGAGCTACACTGGGAAATCAAGCGGATCGGGATTCCCTTGTAATCGTCATTCCGGGGCATCGCGCAGCGATGAACCCGGAATCTCGAAGTAACTTGGAAAGAAGAGATTCCGGGTCTGGTCCTTCGGACCATCCCGGAATGACGAGAGAAGCAATCAGCGGAACGAAATGATGCGGATCACCATTCTTTTCGGCGGCACCAACAAGGAGCGGCTGGTATCGGTCGCCTCGGCGCAGGCGCTGCACCGGGCGCTGCCTGAAGCCGATTTGTGGTTCTGGGACGTCGACGACACCGTGCGTGCGGTTCGCTCCGACGCGCTTCTTGGCCATACGCGGCCGTTCGAGGATGATTTCAAGCCTGCCAACCGCGGCGTCGCCTTGGCGCAGGCACTCGATGCCGCGAAGGCCGAGGATCGTCTGCTGGTGCTCGGTCTGCATGGCGGCAGGGCGGAGAATGGCGAGTTGCAGGCGATGTGCGAGATGCGCGGCATTGCCTTCACCGGCTCCGGCTCGGCGTCGTCGCATCTGGCATTCGACAAGGTGGCGGCCAAGCGCTTCGCGGCCATCGCGGGGGTCGAGGCGCCCACAGGCGTCGCGCTGGAAGAACTCGATGCGGCGTTTGCCAGATACGGCAAGCTGATCGCGAAGCCGGCGCGCGACGGATCGAGCTACGGGCTGATTTTCGTCAACGCGCAGCAGGACCTCGCGGCGGTTCGCAACGCGGCGAAGACCGAAGAATACCTGATCGAGCCGTTCATCTCGGGTGCCGAAGCGACCTGCGGCGTGCTGGAGCAGCCGGACGGCTCGCTCACGGCGCTGCCGCCGATCGAAATCATCCCGGCGGAAGGCGGCTTCGGATTCGATTACCGGGCCAAATATCTCGCGGCGGCCACCCAGGAAATCTGCCCTGGCCGTTTTGCTCCTGAAATCATGGCCGAGCTGATGGCGCAGGCGTTGAAGGCGCACAAGGCGCTGTCGTGCAGCGGCTATTCCCGTTCGGATTTCATCGTGGCGGAGAAGGGACCGGTTTTCCTCGAAACCAACACGCTGCCGGGCCTGACCCAGGCCTCGCTCTATCCGAAGGCGCTCAAGGCCCAGGGCATCGCATTCGCCGATTTCCTGCACGACCAGATCGCGCTGGCGGCACAACGCGCGCGGAGGTAGCCGGCTTTCGGGGAATATCGCGCCGGAACGGCCTTAACGCAGGGTCGGGCTGGTTCCATTGACAAAAATGTTACGATTGTCAGGCAAAGTCCTCAGAAGGCGGCACAAATCAGCCCCTGCCTGCACCCGGTTTACCCTTTGTTTACCAGGAAGTCCGAAGGTTAACGCTGGCGGCGCGTGTGGCGCTTGGCTGCCGGGGCGTGAGCTGTTGCGGATCTTCCGCTGCGACCAACCGGCATTGCCAGGACGTCCTATGTGCTAGAACCCGCAAGCGTTTTTCATGCGGGCAACATTTGACGAGCTCGTGCAATGGATGGTGCAGGACGCCTCGCTCGATCGCTGAGATCGCTGGGGCCCCAGGCTGACCTGAAAGCTGCCGCCATTGGCGCGGTCGTGCTGTTGCGCGAACGGCTGGGCTTGCCGCGCAAGGCTCGTAATGAGGTTGGCAACAAGCCTGCCAAAAAGCCGCGCATCGAGCGCGAGCAACCGAACCGCCTGATCGCCTTTCTCGAACGTTATCTTCCCAACCGCGCCGGCGTCGCCGCCACCGTGCTGCTGCTGCTCGGCAGCACCGGCTTCGGCATCGTCAGGGGCGGGCATCTCGACGATTTCACCGCGGCGCTGAGCGATACCCGCAATGCGATCGCCAATTCCGCCGGTTTCCGCATCACCGCGGTCGCCATCAATGGCCGCAAGCAGCTGACCCAGGACGAGGTGCTCGCGATCGGCGGCGTCAACGGCCGCTCGTCGCTGCTGTTCCTCGACGCCGCCACCGTGCGCGACAAGCTGAAAGCCAATCCCTGGATCGGCGAAGCCACCGTGCTGAAGCTTTATCCGGGCCAGCTCCAGATCGACATCGTCGAGCGCTCGGCCTTCGCGCTGTGGCAGAACGACGGCCGGCTGGCGGTGATTGCCGATGACGGCGCGGTGCTGGAACCTTATCTGTCGCGCCGCTTCATTTCGCTGCCGCTGGTGGTCGGCAAGGGCGCCGATACCCGCGCGCGGGATTTCCTCGCGCTGCTCGACCGTTATCCGCAGGTGAAGAGCCAGACCAAGGCCGCCATTTTGGTCGGCGAACGCCGCTGGAACCTGCGCCTCAAGGATGGTCTCGATATCCGCCTGCCCGAACACGACGTCGGCAACGCGCTGGCGGCGCTGTCGAAACTCGACCGGGAAGACCGGCTGTTCTCGCGCGACATCGTCGCCGTCGACATGCGGCTGCCGGACCGGCTGACGGTGCAATTGTCGGAAGACGCGGCCCGGGCCCGCGAAGACCTGTTCAAGGAAAAGAAGCCGAAGAAGAAGGCCGGTGACGCATGACCGGTCTCGATCGCAACCAGACGCCGAAGACGCGCCCGATGCCGCAGAAGCGCACCGCGCTGGTGGCGTCGCTCGATATCGGCACCAGCAAGATCGCCTGCATGATCGCGCGGCTGAAGCCGTGCCCGCCGAACGAAGCCCTGCGCGGCCGCAGCCATGCCGTCGAATTGATCGGCTACAGCCAGATCCAGTCGCGCGGCGTCAAGGCCGGCGCGGTGGTCGATCTCGCCGAATGCGAGCAGGCGGTGCGCCAGGCGGTGGCTTTGGCCGAGCGCATGGCCAAGGTCCGGGTCGAGTCCGTGCTGCTCTCGGTCTCCGGCGGCCGGCTGCAGGGTCAACTGATCGAAGCCGCGGCCGACATCAAGGGCGGCGCGGTCACCTCGGCCGACGTCACCCGCATCACCTCCACCGGCATGCGCCACGCCACCGCCGAGGGCCGCACCGTGCTGCATGCGCTGCCGGTCGGCTACGCGCTGGATGGCGTCAAGGGCATCCGCGATCCCAGGGGCATGGTGGCGCGCCAGTTCGGCGTCGACATGAACGTGGTCACGGCGGATGCCACCGCCGCCAAGAACCTGATGCTGGTGGTCGAGCGCTGCCATCTCAACGTCGAAGCCATGGCGGCGAGTCCTTATGTCGCAGGTCTCTCGGTTTTGACCGACGACGAAGCCGATATCGGCGCCGCCGTGGTCGAAATGGGGGCGGGCACCACCACCATCGCGACCTACGCAGGCGGGCGTTTCGTGCATGCCGGCGGCTTTGCGGTCGGCGGGCAGCACATCACCATGGACCTTGCGCGAGGCCTTTCGGCCTGCATTGCGGATGCCGAGCGAATCAAGACGTTATATGGCACCGTGCTGACCGGCGGGTCCGACGCGCGTGAGTTGATGTCCGTGCCTGCTGCCGGCGACAACGAGCGGGACGCTCCGCAGATCGTGTCCCGTGCCACGATCGCGAACATCGTCCGGCATCGCGCCGAGGAGATTTTTGAAATGGTCAGGGACCGGCTTGCGGATTCCCCCTTTGCGGCAGAGCCGAGGGCGCGAGTGGTCCTGAGCGGCGGCGCTTCGCAGCTGACCGGCCTTCCCGAACTGGCGACCCAGATCCTCGGCCGTCCGGTGCGCATCGGCCGTCCGCTCGGCTTCGGCCGGTTGCCCAACGAGGCCAAGAGCGCGTCGTTCGCGGTGCCTACGGGGCTCCTGGTCTATCCGCAATACGCTCATCTCGAACATGTCGAACCGCGGCATACGCGGCAGCTCAGGACAGGGACTGACGGCTATTTCGGAAAGGTCGGACGATGGCTTCGCGAGGGCTTCTGATGATTCGTTTCCGCAACCATAGGAATTCACCAACTCCCACGGCCGCCGGCCGGGGCGAACCAACGCGCGCGTCGTAATCGAGAGGCAATCATGGCACTCAATCTCACTCCCCCAGACATCAGCGAACTGAAGCCCCGGATCACCGTCTTCGGCGTCGGTGGAGCTGGCGGCAATGCCGTCAACAACATGATCACCGCCGGGCTTCAGGGGGTCGATTTCGTCGTCGCCAACACCGACGCGCAGGCGCTGACCATGTCGAAGGCGCAGCGCATCGTGCAGATGGGCACCCAGGTGACGCAGGGCCTCGGCGCCGGCTCCCAGCCCGACGTCGGCGCGGCCGCGGCGCAGGAAGTCATCGATGAAATCCGCGACCATCTCTCCGGCGCCAATATGGTGTTCGTCACCGCCGGCATGGGCGGCGGCACCGGCACGGGGGCTGCTCCCGTCATCGCCAAGACCGCGCGCGACATGGGCATCCTCACCGTCGGCGTCGTGACCAAGCCGTTCCACTTCGAGGGCCAGCGCCGCATGCGCACCGCCGAGTCCGGCATCGCCGAGCTGCACAAGGTGGTCGACACGCTCCTGATCATCCCGAACCAGAACCTGTTCCGGGTCGCCAACGAGAAGACCACCTTCGCCGACGCCTTCGCGATGGCCGACCAGGTGCTCTATTCGGGCGTCGCCTGCATCACCGACCTGATGGTCAAGGAAGGCCTGATCAACCTCGACTTCGCCGACGTCCGCGCCGTGATGCGCGAAATGGGCAAGGCGATGATGGGCACCGGCGAGGCGACCGGCGAGAAGCGCGCGCTGACCGCGGCCGAGGCCGCGATCGCCAATCCGCTGATCGACGATAGCTCGATGAAGGGCGCCCGTGGCCTGCTGATCTCGATCACCGGCGGCAAGGACCTGACCCTGTTCGAAGTCGACGAAGCCGCCACGCGTATTCGCGAGGAAGTCGACCAGGACGCCAACATCATCGTCGGCGCCACCTTCGACGAGAGCCTCGATGGCGTGATCCGCGTCTCCGTCGTTGCCACCGGCATCGAGCAGGCGCTGATTTCGCGCAATGCCGGCACGACGGCGCCCGCCGTGACCAACGCAGTGGTTCCGGCTGCTCCGGTCTCCGCGCCCGACACCCGTCTGGCCGACCTGACCGCGCGGCTGCGCGCCGACAATGCCCGCATCGCCGAACGCAACCAGAAGCTGGAAGCCGCTGCCCCGGTACAGGCGGCCCCTGCCGCACCGCAGCGGGCTTCGAGCAGTGTCGAGCGCGCCGCGCTCGCCGCGATCGCCGCCGCGGTTGCTCCGGAAGCTCCTCCGGCCGCGCCGCTGCAGCAGGCGTCGTATGGCGACGTCACGGTTCGCCCGATCGCGCAGAAGCCATCGCTGTTCCCGGATCACGACGTCGCGCGCGTCGAGACCCCGGAGCCGGCGACACCCGAGACCTTCATCCCGCAAGCCGCCGAGCGTCCGCCGGTCCGCGCGCCCAGGATGCCGAAGTTCGAAGACCTGCCGATGCCGGCCCAGGCCGAAATCCGCCAGGCCCGCGGCGACACCGAGGAAGAGCATCCGCAGAAAGCCCGGATGTCGCTGCTGCAGCGCCTCGCCAATGTCGGCCTCGGCCGCCGCGACGAAGAGACCGAGCCGCCGATCGCGGCCCGCGCCTCCGGTCCGGCGATGCCTGCGATGCCGCCGATGCCGGAACGCAAGCCGCAGCGCACGGTGGCCCAGCAGATCGCGGCGCATGAGCCCGTATCCGAGTATGCCAGGCGGCCCGCGCCGCAGGGACTGGACATCCACGGTCGTCCGGCACCTGTTGCTGCAGCGCCACAGGGCGACGATCATTTGGATATCCCGGCCTTCCTGCGCCGCCAGTCCAACTGAAGTTTGTTACAATTCTGACGGCCAAGAAGGTCCCGGCGGTATCCGCCGGGACCTTTTCCTTGGGCCCCGCAAGGCCGATCATGGTCCACCAAGCGGCTGATATTAAATGATTAATTATGTATTCGTGATTGGATGCAAGGGCCGAACCTGCCCTTAACCGTGCCGCATTTTGGTTAACCTTTGGCGTGAATACGGCAGAGATAGGGTAACAATCGGTAAAAAAGCGTGAGTTGGCGCTGTTTGAGGCAGTGACTATGGTCTGCCGTGACTTGGGGATACTGAAGACGAGTCGGCTGGCCTGGTCGGGTTATCAGCGTCTTTTAGTAAGTCGGGTAGTGGGCAGTTCAGAATGAAATTCAGCCGGCAAACAACGCTTCGGTCGCAAGCCACTGTGACGGGCGTCGGCGTTCATTCCGGTTTACCCGTTAATCTCACCCTTGGACCTGCACCCGTCGATGCGGGTTTTATTTTTGTCCGCACCGGCCTCGATGGCTGCGACCGCGAAGTTCAGGCGTCCGCCGAATCCGTGATCGCCACCGAATTTGCAACCGTATTGGGCGACCGCGACGGCCCGCTGGTCTCGACCGCCGAGCATGTGCTGGCCGCACTGCGCGGCATGGGCGTCGATAACGCCGTCATCGAAGTCGATGGCCCCGAAGTTCCGATCATGGACGGCAGCGCCGCGGCTTTCGTCGCCGCGATCGATCAGGCCGGTATCGTGACGCAGCAGGCGACGCGCCGCTTCATCCAGGTGCTGAAGCCGGTGCAGGTCAGGCTGGGCGATTCGTTCGGCGAATTGCGCCCGCATGCCGCCGGCTTCCGCGCCGAGGTCGAAATCGATTTCGCCAATGCGGTGATCGGCCGCCAGAGCTACGCGCTCGATCTCAATCCGGAACGGTTCCGCCGCGAGATTGCCCGCGCCCGCACCTTCGGATGCATGAGCGATGTGGCGCGACTCTGGAGCGCCGGTTTTGCGCTCGGCGCCTCGTTCGAGAATTCTGTCGTTTTCGACGACACCCGCCTGCTCAATACCGAAGGGCTGCGCTACAGCGACGAATGCGCCCGCCACAAGGTGCTGGACGTGGTCGGCGATCTCGCACTGGCGGGCCTGCCGCTGCTCGGCGCCTATCGTGCGGTGCGCCCCGGCCACAAGCTCAATCACGCGGTGCTGACCGCCCTGATGGCCGATCGCAGCGCCTTCAGGGTGATCGAGGCCGAAACCGCCCGCCGTTCTTCGCGCGGTGCCGAAGTCGGCAGCGGCATGGTGGGCGGCATGGTCGCCCCGGCCTACGGCCCCGACGTTTCCTGACCGCCGCCTTCGGCGCGTCCTGACTTCGTCTTCGAAATGTCCTGAGTTTCCGTCAGGTTCCAGAGCGGCATCTCCAACTCCCTCATGGTGAGGAGCACGTCGGCAGCGCTATTGCGCTGCCGGCGTGCGTCTCGAACCATCTGGCACATGGCCTGCTGCCCATCCTTCGAGACGCCGCGCGAAGGGCGCGCGGCTCCTCAGGATGAGGTTCAACCCGCTGAAACGTCAGAACCCACTTGCCGATTTCCCGCGGTAACCATGATCGGCCGCAATCCTGTCCTGCCGCCTTAATCCGGGCGAAATGCCTGCGTATTCGGTTGGTTAACGGTCTTTTCTCAGCTAAATTGGCCCGCGGTTGCGCGACAAGGCGCTACGGGCACGGCGATCATTGCGTCCATGACCACGCTCATGGCGTGGCGGGCTCCGCATCACAGGCGTCAGGTCTTATTTCTATGTCGGCACAGCGTATGACGGCTCGTTCGGACCTCGCTCGCTTCGGGCGACAGTTGCGGCTGGCCGCGGGTCTGCTGGCGCTGACGATTCCCCTGAGCGGGTGCGGCGGCGCCTCGCTGTGGGACAAGTTCACGGCCAAGGACGATACCTTCAACGAAGAGCCCGCCGACAAGCTCTACAATGAGGGCTTGTACCTCATGAACCAGCGCAAGGATCCGAAGGCGGCGTCGAAGAAGTTCGAGGAAGTCGACCGCCAGCATCCCTATTCCGACTGGGCGCGCAAATCGCTGCTGATGTCGGCCTATTCGTTCTACAATTCCGGCGACTACGACAGCTGCATCGGTGCGGCGACCCGTTACGTCACCCTGCATCCCGGCAGCTCCGACGCCGCCTATGCGCAATATCTGATCGCGGCTTCGCATTACGACCAGATTCCCGATGTTTCCCGCGACCAGGCCCGTACCGAGAAGGCCATCGCCGCGCTCGAGGAAGTGATCCGAAAATATCCGACGTCGGAATATGCCAACAGCGCCAAGGCCAAGCTCGAGGGCGCGCGCGACCAGCTGGCCGGCAAGGAAATGGAAGTCGGCCGCTATAACCTGTCAAAGCGCAATTTCACCGGCGCCATCAACCGTTTCAAGACCGTGGTGACGCAGTATCAGACCACGCGGCATGTCGAGGAAGCGCTGGCGCGGTTGGCCGAGGCCTATATGGCAATCGGCATCGTCGGCGAGGCGCAAACCGCGGCTGCCGTGCTCGGGCACAATTTTCCCGACAGCAAGTGGTACAAGGACGCCTATAATCTGGTAAAGTCCGGCGGAGTCGAGCCCAGCGAAAATAAGGGCTCCTATATTTCCAGGGCCTTCAAGAAAATGGGTCTCGGCTAGGAATTTATCTCGCATGCTGGCGCGTCTGTCGATCCGTGACATCGTCCTGATCGAGCGGCTCGATATCGAGTTCTCCCGTGGCCTCGCGGTGCTGACCGGCGAAACCGGCGCGGGCAAATCCATCCTGCTCGATGCCTTTGCCCTGGCGCTCGGCGGCCGCGGCGACGCCGGCCTCGTCCGCCACGGCGTGGAGCAGGGCCAGGTCACCGCGGTGTTCGACATCCCCAGGGGACATCCGGCCTCGGTGATCCTCGCCGACAACGGCCTCGACGATACGAGCTCTGAAAATTCCTGCGAGATGATCCTGCGCCGGGTCCAGTTTGCCGACGGCCGTACCCGTGCCTTCATCAACGACCAGGCCATCAGCGTGCAGACCCTGAAGGCGGTCGGCTCGGCCCTCGTCGAAATTCACGGCCAGCATGACGAGCGCGCGCTGGTCGATGCCTCGACCCACCGCCGGCTGCTCGACGCCTTCGCCGGCCTCGAGAAGGATGTCGTGGCGCTGGAGGCGCTGTGGGACTCGAGGCGCGCCGCCTTCACCGCGCTCGACGAACATCGTGCCGGCATGGAGCGCGCCGCCCGCGAGGCGGATTATCTGCGCCATGCCTCCGACGAATTGAAGAAGCTGAAGCCGAAGGACGGCGAGGAGACCGCGCTGGCGGAGCGCCGCACCGGCATGATGCAGGGCGAGAAGATCGCGGCCGATCTGCGCGAGGCGCAGGATGCGGTCAGCGGCCATCATTCGCCGGTCTCGACGCTGTCGGCGGCAGTGCGCCGGCTGGAGCGCCGCGCCGGCAATTCGCCTGATCTGGTCGAACCCGCCGTCAAGGCGATCGACGCCGCCATCAATGCGCTGGAGGAGGCCGACCAGCATCTGACGGCGGCGCTGATCGCCGCCGACTTCGATCCCGCTGAGCTCGAACGCATCGAGGAGCGGCTGTTCACGCTGCGCGCCGCGTCCCGCAAATATTCGACGCCGGTCGATGGGCTCGCCGCACTGGCCGCGAAATATGCCGCCGACGTCGCGCTGATCGATGCCGGCGCCGATCAACTGAAAAAACTCGAAGCGGCGGCCGGAGAGGCCGACAAGCGCTACGGCACCGCCGCCACCAGGCTTTCGGCCGCACGAACCAAATCGGCCGAAAAACTCAACAAGGCCGTCAATGCCGAACTCGCGCCGCTGAAGCTGGAGCGCGCCAAATTCATGGCGCAGATCGATTCCGATCCGAAATCGCCGGGCCCGCAGGGTTTCGACCGCGTCGAATTCTGGGTCCAGACCAATCCCGGCACCAAACCAGGCCCGATGATGAAGGTCGCCTCCGGCGGCGAACTCTCGCGCTTCCTGCTGGCGCTGAAAGTAGTGCTGTCGGACAAGGGGTCCGCGCCCACGCTGGTGTTCGACGAAATCGACACCGGCGTCGGAGGTGCTGTGGCCGACGCGATCGGCGCGCGCCTCGCCCGGCTCGCCGGCAAGGTCCAGGTGATGGCCGTGACCCACGCCCCGCAGGTCGCCGCCCGCGCCAGCCAGCACCTCCTGATTTCCAAGGACGCCCTCGACAAGGGCAAACGCGTCGCCACCCGCGTCAACGCGCTCGCCCCCGACCACCGCCGCGAGGAAATCGCAAGGATGCTGGCGGGCGCGGAGATTACGGCGGAGGCAAGGGCCGCGGCGGACCGGCTGCTCCGCGCGGCGACGGCGTAGGTCTCTCGTGTCCCGGACGCGGTGCAGCGCGTTTGCGCTGCTCCGCAGAGCCGGGACCCAGTGCGGATGCCCACTGGACCCCGGCTCTGCAGCGCATCCCTTCGTGCTGCGCAGCGTCCGGGGAACGCTGAGGTTGGCACCACCTTTTCTCCCAACCAACTTCATCGTATTCAAGTGTCATGGCCAGGACAGCAAAACCCAAATCCCCCATCGACGTCGCCAAGCTCACCAGGGCGCAGGCCAAGGTCGAGCTGATGCGGCTGACGCTCGATATCGAGCGTCACGACAAGGCCTATTATCAGGACGACGCGCCGAAGATTTCGGATGCCGACTACGACGCGCTGCGCAAGCGCTTCAACGCCATCGAGGCGCGTTTTCCGGAATTCGTTACGGGCGACTCGCCGTCGCAGAAAATCGGCGCGGCGCCGTCAGGCAAGTTCAGGAAGGTCCGCCACGCGGTGCCGATGCTGTCGCTCGACAACGCCTTTGCCGAAGCGGACGTGCTCGATTTCGTCGGCCGCATCCGGCGCTTCCTCAAGCTCGGCGACGACGAGCGCATCGACTTCAGCGCCGAGCCGAAGATCGACGGGCTGTCGATGTCGCTGCGCTACGAGAGCGGCGAACTCGTCACCGCCGCCACGCGCGGCGACGGCGCCGAGGGCGAGGACGTCACCGCCAATATCCGCACGCTGAAGGACGTTCCGCAAAAGCTGAAGGGCCGCAACCTGCCCGACATCTGCGAGGTGCGCGGCGAGGTCTACATGACCAAGCAGGCGTTCCTCGCGCTCAACGAGCGGCAGAAGGCGGCCGGCGAGCCCGTCTTCGCCAATCCGCGCAATTCGGCGGCGGGCTCGCTGCGCCAGAAGGATTCGTCGATCACCGCCTCGCGCCCCCTCGGCTTCTTCGCCTACGCCTGGGGCGAGATCAGTGCGATGCCGGAAGACACCCAGTCCGGCATGATCGGCTGGTTCGAACGCTGCGGCTTCAGGACCAATCCGCTGACCAGATTGTGTCACTCCGTCGAGCAGCTGATCGCCTTCCATCGCAAAATCGAGGAGCAGCGTGCCGGGCTCGACTACGACATCGATGGCGTCGTCTACAAGGTCGACCGGCTCGACCTGCAGGAGCGCCTCGGCTTCCGCTCGCGCTCGCCGCGCTGGGCGACCGCGCACAAGTTCCCGGCGGAGAAGGCGACGACCGTGCTCAAGGCGATCGACATCCAGGTCGGCCGCACCGGGGCGCTGACGCCTGTGGCACGGCTTGAGCCGGTCACGGTCGGCGGCGTCATCGTGCAGAACGTCTCGCTGCACAACGAGGATTACATCAAGGGCATTGGCGGCGACGGCGAGCAGTTGCGCGAGGGCCGCGATATCAGGATCGGCGACACCGTCATCATCCAGCGCGCCGGCGACGTG
>NZ_JAURXB010000196.1 GCF_030654605.1 Bradyrhizobium sp. | reverse complement strand
CACGTCGGGATTGGCGCTCGCATCGCCGCTGGTGCTCTCGGTGGCGATGATCTGGCTGGCGCATATCGGTTTCGACCGCGCGCTCGGCTTCGGACTGAAATATTTCGCCGGATTTTCCTTTACCCATCTCGGGCGGATCGGGCGGGCCGCGGGTTAATCCCGTTATTGCGAGCCAACGGGTCGCGCGAATGCGCACCCGATGACAGGAAGCGCTCCTCGCAATGACGAACTCCCTACGCCTCACCCTCCCCGAACGGCGGCTCCTTGCCGGGCGGAACCGACGCCTCCGACATCGCCAGCAGCATCGCGACCATGATGTAGTTGCCGGCAACAGCCGTGAGATCCACGATCTGCTGATCGCTGAACACGCGCTTCGCCTGCGCATAGGTTTCGTCGGAGACTTTTCGCGCAGTCGTGAGTTCGGTGACGAAATCGTAAACCGCAGCTTCGTCCTCGGCCATGTCCAACGGCCGCTTGCCAGCTTTCAGCTCGGCGATGATCCCGGCCGACAAGCCCGCCTTCTGCGCCAGCGGCGCATGCGCGTACCATTCGACCTGCGAGCGCCATTGCCGCGCGATGATGAGGATCGCGAACTCGTTGAGATTGAGCGGGACCGAGGTTTCCCAGCGCAAATAATGAAACAGGTCGAACAGCCGCTGGCCCAGCACCGGGCTGCGCAGCATCGAATTGTAGGGACCACCGATGCCGATGCTCGAAACCTTCACGATCTGCTCGCCGAGCGCCTTTTGCGTTGCGTCGAGCTGCTCCATGGTCAGCTGCGGAAAGCGCGGCGGCCTGGCTGCGGTCGGGTTCATGATTTCTCCGTGTGTCGAATGTGCACGGAAATGCTAGTCCGACCGCATCGGCGGCGCCAGCGGCGTTACGGACGCAGCAGCGGTTTCGTATTCGGCAGCAGTGCCTGTTCCAGGGCGGCCTCCTCCGGCAGTCTGTCGGCGTGCACGGCAAGCGCGGGGCCGATCCAGATCGGATCAGCCTGATGATCCCTGCGCGGATTGGTGGTGTTCGGATGCACCAGAATGCTCAGGCGTCCGTGGTTGAGCATCAGCCATGGCACCAGCGCCGGAAACACCTCCACGGCAAAGGCGACCTGGAACATCGCCTGGTCGTGCGGGCCCACCTTGACGTCATGCCAGCGCCCCAGCGTGACGGCGAAGCGCTCGCCGATCCAGCTTCGCAGCCGCTCGGCCTCCGGCCGCGTCGCATTGGGATCGTAATAGACGTGGGCATGGAAGCTTGCGATCTCGCTGTTCGATCGCGGCACCGAACCATCCGGCAAGTCCGTCATCCCTGTTTCCTTGGCGGCGGGCGGCAAAATCAGATCGCACCGATATCGGTGAGGCATCGCTGCGTCAAAGTCATGCGCGCGGCGATGTGGCGCGGCTCGAGACAATCCATGTTGAGGGCAAACACCGTTTGCGCCGATCCCTTCTCGGCCCAGCCCACCATCCATCCCAGCGACGGTTTTCCGGCTTCGGCGCCCAGCAACCCGCTCTTGGCGCGGATGACGGCGTCGCCGACTTTCGTCACCACCAGAATATCGCGCACCAGTTCCTGGCTGCGCTTCGACACCGGCAGCACGCCACGCCTGAGACGGTCGACGAAATCGACCTGCTGCATGGGGTCGATGCGCAGATTGCCGGTCAGCCAGAACTGGTCGATGCCGCCGCCGATGTCGCGATTGCCATATTCGAGCAGATCGAGATATTTCCGCATCCGCTCGGCGCCGATACGCCGGGCGATCTCCTGATAGACCGGCACCGCGGAGGCGACAAACGCGGTACGCAGCGTGTGGTCCCTGTTCCAGGGCTCGATGCTTCGCTTCACTCCGTCCCATTTGAACACCTCCTTGTCGGTGTCCGCGACCACGCCGGTCTCCAGCGCGATCAGTGAATTCGGAATCTTGAAGGTCGAGGCCGGCAGCATCGCCTCGCCGGAGCGATTCTTGTCGCTGGCGACGATCAGATAGTCGTCGACCTTGTAGCCGACGAAGGTGCCGACGGTTCCCTCGGCGATGAACCGTTTCGCCAGATCGTCGCGGAACTCACTGCGCTGGGGTGAGACATTGGCAAAGCTGCGTGCGGGCAAGAGGCTGGCGGCGGCGAGAAGGCCGAGCGCATGGCGGCGATGGATCACGGGAGCATCCGACGTGGTTGATGGCCGCCGACGATGCATCCGATAACGTGGTAAAACAATGACAATCGGGAGTGGAGCCTACCGCATCCGCCGCGACAGACCGAGCACGAACCCCAGCACTTCGGCCACGGCCTTGTAGAGCTCGGTCGGAATTTCATCGCCGATCTCGACATTGGCGAGCGCGCCGGCCAGCACTTCGTTTTCCTCGATCGGGATATTATTCTCTTTGGCGACTTCGATGATCCTGGCGCCGATCGATCCCTTGCCCTTGGCGGTGACGCGCGGCGCGCCGGTCTTGTCGTAGTGCAGCGCGACCGCAAGCCGGCTCCTGGATTCCACTTTCATAGCGCGCGATCCAGGAAATGCCCGGCCGGCGCGGGCGCCGATTGCGGCGGTTTGCCGTCGCCGATCACGATATCGCCGGGCACAAGCTCGGCTTTTGCCAATGCGTGGCTCAGCTGCGCCGCGCCGGCGCGCAACTGCGTCGTGGTTTCCGGCCGTTCCGCCCACATCCGCACCGAAGTCGTCTCGCCTATCAATGAGACCAGTGCATGCACCGGACCGGCCGGCTCGACGTCGAGCGAGAAGCGCGCCTGCCATATCCGCTTGGCGGCTTCGACCTCACTGCCGCCGCCGTCGCGCGAAATCTCGAACTCCGCCATCGCGGTGCCCTGCGGCGTCGCAAACGGGATTTCGAAATGCCAGCGCGGCGCCGCCGGATCGATCCGCGGCGCCGAGGTATCGATACGATCGGGCAATGACGCCACCTGCAGCAGGGTCTGGCGCGCCAACGCAGCCTCGGTATCGCCGAGCAGCTTATGCGCGATGGTCGCGGGCGGTGCATCTGCCGGCAGCGACGGCAAGGCGACCGGCTGCGCCGAGGGATGCGCGCCGCGAAACGGCGGCGGCGTTTGGGCATGGAGGGCGGCGTCGCCGCTGCTCCGCAGCTCTTTCGGGGCCCCCATCGCCGGCGGGGCGGTGCCGATCTCCTGCAGTCCCTCCTGCAGCACATTCAGCGCGGCGGCCGCCGCCGCGCGTGACCCGCCACCGGATGCCAGCAAATCGCCGACAGCGATCAGGCGCGCCTGCGGCGAGCGAATGTCCGGCGCGTCGAGGTCGGGAGACAAAGACGGAGCAAGCGGCGGCGCCGCTGCATCCCCTGCATCCGTCGCAGCCGCGGTGCCACCGAGCGACGACAGCAGCGTCTGGCGCAGCACGATTAGCGCGGCCTTGAGGTCGGGGATGCCGGCCGGCGGCGATCCCGAGGCCAGCGAAGCCTCGAGAAACAGCCCGGACTTCTGGAAGGCATTTTTCACTTCGCCGCCGGTGAGGTTTTGGTCGAGGCTGGTCCGCTGCGCCAGCACCAAGGTCACCGCCTGCTGCAGTTGCGGCGACAGGGTTTTCGAGCCGGCAGCAGCCTCGGCATTGGCAAACAGCGGCGCCTGACTGCCCTGCTGGGTCGCGGCGGTCTGCACCGCCGTGGAAACTGCCAGCTTCTCCAGCGGCGTCAGTATGTTCTTCGGCAACGCTGAAGTCGCCTGGGAATTGGCCGCAGCCTCGGCCCGCGCCCCGGGCGCCAGCGTGACAGTGTCGGCACTTGCGTCACCGGCCGCGCCGGCACCCTGCCCGACCACTGCGAGCCTGATGCCGCCTTCGCTCTCGGATACCGCCAGTTGCATGGCCTGGCCGGCCTGCAGTGGAACCTGCGACATCACGTCAAGCGAAAGCCCTGATATCGCGATCCGGACCATATTGTTGGCGAGTACCTTCAGCACCTGGGCGTCGATCACCGTGCCCGGCTGCAACACGAGGTCGCGCTCGACGGCCTGTGCGGCGGCGGCGGCAAGGATCGGATTGACTGATGTAATCGGCATCCTGGGGTCTCGCTGGACTGCCAACGCTAGCCCAGCGGCGTAAACCTCTCGTTAACCGCTGGGGAACGAACCGCAAAAGGCACCCTCGTGTCCCGGACGCGGCGCAGCGCTTTTAGCGGTGCGCCGCAGAGCCGGGACCCACTCGATACAGCGCAGACCCTGCGCCATGGGTCCCGGTTCTGCGGAGCAGCGTTTCACGCTGCGCCGCGCCCGGGACACGCAGGCGGCTCATGCGGCGGGGTTCAACGCGCCCTGATGATGCCGGCGGCGGCCGTGAAATCGACCAGCCTTGCCCGGCGGCGCGCCGCAACCTCCTCATCCACCCCCCATTGCTCGATATTCCAGTCCTCGTCGACATGGGCTGCGTTCCAGACCTGGTCGGCATCCAGCACGCCGCGCAGCAGCGCCAAAGCGAGCAGCGCCGAGCCCGTCAGGGTCGTGACCACATGCACGGCGGCGATCGACCAGGGGTCATCGGGCAGCGCCGCGCGGGCCGCCGCGACCGCCGGCTCGGGCTGGCGGACATGCACGATGCCTTCGGCCAGCATGAAATGCGCGCCGAGCGCCTCGGCGGCCCAGAACACGACCGGGTCCCAAAGGGCCGCTTCCCGCGCCACCAGCGCCTGTGGATGGCCGGCGCGATAGAACAGCAAATCGGAACCGAGATATTTCGCGACGTCGTCGGTGACTGCCTCGACCCGCTCGACTACGGCATCGACGACGCTGTTGGCGAACCTCGTCATCGGCATGGACAGGGGATCGATGAACTCCTGCTGCGCCTCCCACTCCGCCGCGATGGCGTCGGCGATTTCCCGGGTGGGTGCGGCCAGCGCACGACCCGATGGCGTGCGAACCGGCTTGTCATCCAGCGTGATTGCAAAGCCGCCGGGCCCCTCGACGACACCGGCCTGGGTATAAAACCGCTTGCGGCGCGGACCGCGCGTCGTGCGCCGCACCGCCTCCTCCGGGTCCATCCGGGATTGTCCGGCCACTTCATCGAACAGTTCGCGCATGCGGTTTTCGGTCTCTGTCGTCGGTGATAATTTCAGCCGGAGAGTACGACATGGGTGGATGCAAATAAAGGCGAGCCGGCTGACGGTGGCGCGCAGCTTCGGACCAATTCCGGTGGTCGCCGCTACTGGTTCGTGCAAGCGCGCGAATATGCCGATCGTTGGCTGGGACCGAGCCCTGCCGCGGCGCCTTCTTCGAGGCATTTGCTGATGCGGTCGCCGAACGAGCCGCGCTGCAACCCCTGGACCTTCGGCACCGGCAGCGTCGCGTCCATTTTCGGGATCGCCGGTACCTCGATCTTCGGAGGCGGCGGCGGTGGAGGCAGCGGCGGGTTGAATTGCGAGCCGCCCGGCGGAATGGATTGCGCGAATGCGGTATTCACCGCCATCAGCGCCCACAGCACCGCAGCCACTGGGATCGACGATCTCTTCATCGAACCCATGTCGTGATCCTCAGCGTGGCCCGCAAGAAAGCGGCCGGCTAAATTATTCTTCAGGGGCGTTCTCGATCGGATCGAAGCGGTCGGCCTCGAGGCCCAGCAAGTTCCATGATTGCAGCATATGCGGCGGCAGCGGCGCGGTGGCGTCGATAGTGCCGCCGCGCGGATGCGGAATCACGATCCGCCGCGCCAGCAGATGCAGCCGCTTCTGCAGACCGCCCGGCAGTTCCCAGTTCTCCTTGTTGAAATATTTGGGGTCGCCGATGATGGCGTGGCCGATATGCGCCATGTGGGCACGCAACTGATGGGTTCGCCCGGTCACCGGTTTCAGTGACACCCAGGCAAGCTTTGTGGCCGAGGTTTCGACGACCGCGTAGTAGGTCACGGCGTGGCTGGCGCCCTCGTCGCCATGCTTGGCGATCACCATGATGGTGTCGTCCTCGCTCTCTTCCTTGGCGAGGTAGGTCGAGATGCGGCCCTGCTTCGGCTTCGGCACGCCCGCCACCAGCGCCCAGTAGACTTTTCGCGCGGAGCGGTGGCGGAACGAGCCGGTCAGCGCGGTGGCGGCAAAGCGCGTCTTGGCGATCAGCAGGCAGCCCGCGGTTTCCTTGTCGAGCCGGTGCACCAGCCGCGGCTTCTGTCCCTTGGCGTCGCGCATCACTTCCAGCATGTCGTCGACATTGCGCGTGATGCCGGAGCCGCCCTGCACCGCCAGCCCCGCCGGCTTGTTCAGCACCATGACATCGGCGTCCTCGAACAGGATCATGTCCTTCAGCGCCTGCAGCGTCTTGGCTCCGGCTTCCGAGAGAGAGCCGACGACCTTGGCGGCATCGAGCTGAAGCGGCGGAATCCGGATGCTCTGCCCCTCCTCGATCCGGTCCTTGCTGTCGGCGCGCTTGCCGTTGACGCGCAACTCGCCTTTGCGGACGATGCGCTGGATGTGGGAGAATGACAGGCCGGGAAAGCGCGCTTCCAGGAAGCGATCGACCCGCATGTTGTTCTCGTCCGCCGTCACCACGACAGTCTGCACCTTGGTCGGCAACGGCGCCGGCTCGGGCACGACCTTTTCGGGCTCGGGAATGAACGGCGCCGGCCTTGGTGCCGGTCTCGGCGCGCGCGGCGCCGAGGCGGCAAACCGCGCGGACGGCTTGCCACCCGGACGCGCCGGCGGTCGCTCGGCTGCCGAACCGCGATACGGACGCGCGCCCTTCGGGCGATCACCCCGGGGCTTCAACGGCTTCTTGACGCGACGGCTCATGATTCAGCGGCTCCAGATTAGGCCGTTGGGTAGCGCAAAAGCAGCGAATCGTCACGGCGAAATCACTATAAAATGGGTATCGGATCGGCCATGCTTGGTAAAAACCGACCTGAGCGGGGAGCTTCCGCGATGCTGCTACCGAAACCGGCGTTGACCGTCGTCGCAGCCATGATCGCAAGCGCGGCGTGGGCGCAGCAAAGCCCGATGCCGGCGGAGATCGCCGCCAAACTGCAGGAAATGGGCCGCGTCATCGACCCGCCGAAGACCGTGGCGCTCTACGCGCCGTTGCAGCAGAAGGAGCCGTATCCGGGCGTCAGGATCGAACGCGATGTCAAATACGGCGCCGCCGAGCGCAACCTGCTCGATATTTTCGTGCCGGAGACGGCCGCATCTCCCCGGCCGGTGCTGATCTTTGTCCATGGCGGCGCGTTTGTGGGCGGCAACAAGCGGACGACGCCGACCAGCCCGTTCTACGACAACATCATGCTGTGGGCGGCGAAGAACGGTTTCGTCGGCGTCAACGTCACCTATCGCCTCGCTCCGCAGGCACCCTGGCCGGCGGGAGCCCAGGATCTCGCCACCGCGGTTCGCTGGATCGCGGACAGGATCGGCGAACGCGGCGGCGATCCCGCGCGCATCTATCTGATGGGACATTCCGCCGGCGCGGTTCACGTCTCGAGCTATGTATCGCATCCCGAATTTCACGAGGTGAAGGGCGGAGGCCTGGCCGGCGCGATCATGGTCTCCGGCATTTACGACCTGACCGCGACGCCGCTTGCCGAGACCCAGCACGCTTATTTCGGCACCGATCCGGCCCGCTATGCCGAACGCTCCTCGCTGGCGGGTCTGGCGAGGACCAGCATCCCACTGATGCTGGCTGCCGCCGAACTGGACCCGGAGGGATTCGTGCTGCAATTCGACCTGATGAAGCACGCGACGTGCAGGCGCGCGAGCGGATGCGCGCGCGCATTACTGTTGCCGCAGCACAGCCATATGTCGGAGGTGTATTCGATCAACACCGAGGATATGCGCCTGACCGATCAGATTCTGGACTTCGTCAAAACGGGAAAGTAGCCGCTTACCTGCATTGCGCGCTGCTGCGCACGGCGGTCAGATCGGTATTGGCGTTGCCGGAAGGTCGCTGCTTGACGGCTTCGTCCGCCGCGGCACAGGCCGCCGCGGCGTCGCCGTTCTGCAACCGGGCCCAGGCCAGATTGGTCCAGGCGTCGCGGAAATCAGGCGCGTCCTTGA
Source organism: Bradyrhizobium sp. (assembly GCF_030654605.1). Lineage (GTDB taxonomy): Bacteria > Pseudomonadota > Alphaproteobacteria > Rhizobiales > Xanthobacteraceae > Bradyrhizobium. The sequence goes on along the minus strand of NZ_JAURXB010000196.1, from coordinate 1,081 downwards.
CGGCCTGCTCCAGTACCTCCTGCGCCTCGCGCGGCCGCTTGGCGATCAAGAGCATCTTGCCATAATCCGCGTTGAGCGACTTCAACGGATTGGGCTGTTTGCGCGCAATCCTGAACATCTCGTCGGCGAAATCATTATCGCGGAAGCGCATTTGAGCGATCACGGCGAAGCCGTGATAAACGCCGCTCTGTTCAGGCGCCAGCAGAAAGGCCTGATTGAATCGCTGCGCGGCTTCGCTGGCGTTGCCTTTGGTTACGGCCCTCCAGCCGCGTTTGGTCGTTTCCTCAAAAGCCTTCTCCCGCGTTCCCACCGCCTCCAGCATCGCCTTGACGAATTTTTCGTCCGCGGCTTTCTGCGCCGCATCCTTCACAGCAAAGCCGAAGAACGGCTGCTCGCTGGTCGGACCGGACCAGGTTTTCCTCGTCACCTGCACGCCCGGCGCCACCTCGACGGTTTCGGCTGACGCTGCGCCAGCCGAAAACAGCGTAGCGCACATGATGGCAAGCAGCCCGACCAGCGAATGCAAGCCTTTGTAACGCAAGCCTGTCGGGTAACCGCCTGACCAGCGATAATTTACCAGCGGTCTGTTCGCGCGGAGGCTCATGATTGTTTCGGTTCCTGACCAAGCCGCTGGGTAGCGCAAAAGCCGCGCACGGTCACGGTGAAATCGGTCTAAATTCAGACTGGCAGCCACCCCTGAAAGCGGAATCGGAACCATCTGCCGCAGGTCCGCCCGGGTCAAAAGCTGCTATGCTTGATCACATGAAAGTCGAAGAGATCGCCGAAGCTGTTGCCAGGCTACCGCCGGATGAACTCGCGCGCTTCCGCCGCTGGTTCAGCGCATTCGAGTCAGGCCGCACCGACCATATCGCCGAGCTCGACTCCACGGCGACGAAGCTCGGCCGTTTCGCCGGCCGCGCCTTGGCGGAACTGAAAAAGCGCACTGGGGACCGGAAGCCCTAGTATCGACTATCCGAGATTGGTGAGTCGCTTGCTGCCCATGCTTCGAGACGCTCGCGTCGCTCGCTCCTCAGCATGAGGTTGTGGCGTTTCAACAAGGTAAACCTCATCCTGAGGAGCG
>NZ_JAURXB010000195.1 GCF_030654605.1 Bradyrhizobium sp. | reverse complement strand
GGCCGGTTGGCCGCGAGCAGGATGGCGCTGGCGAGATCGTCGGCATGGCCCTGCGCCATCTTGGCCATCAGGTCGGCGGTCGCGGGCGCCACCACGATCAGGTCGCAGTCGCGGCCGAGACGGATATGGCCGGCGTCGAACTCGCTCGCGGCATCGAACAGATCGGTGTAGGCGCGCTCGTTCGACAGCGCGCTGGCGGAAAGCGGCGTGACGAATTGCTGCGCGGCGCGGGTCAGCACGCAGCGGACGTGAATCTGGCGCTCCTTCAGCCGCCGGATCAGATCCAGCGCCTTGTAGGCCGCGATGCCGCCGCCGATGATCAGGGTGACGCGCGGCAGGCTGTGGGCGGCGCGAGGCCCGCGATCCGCTGACGGCGCCTGGAGGACGGCCGGCGGCGTGGCGAGGGTCGGCGAGGGGTAATGCGCCGCCTCGCGCAAAATCACCCGCACCTCGTCCTCGACCGATCGGCCGTTGCGGGCGGCGCGCAACCGCAGCTCGTTCCGGATGGCATCATCGAGTTTTCGGATAGTCAGGCTGGCCACGGACGATATCCCGAAATATCGATCGCAATGCTAGCATAGAATGCAGGCATTGCAATCAGAGTTGGCGGACGGCGAACAGGATCGCGATGAAGGTCCCAGCGATGATCCAGAGCGCCAGGGTGCGCGCGCGGTTTTTGCGCCCCTCGGATCGGCCCAGTGCTGCAATCGTCTCCGGCGACAGCGTAATGCCCTCCCGGGTCATGGTTTCCAGCTGCTCCAGCACGGCGACCGAGCGCGAGGCGAGCGACGGCAGGGCGCCCAGCACCCGACCCAGCTCGCCGGCGCCGGCTGCAGCACCCTGAATGCGCCCGATGGGTCCGAGATTGCGCTCGATCCATTCGCGAACCACGGGGTCGGCGACCTTCCAGATATCCAGTTTCGGATCGAAACCGCGCGCCACGCCCTCGACCACCACCATGGTCTTCTGCAGCAGGATCAGTTCGGGGCGGGTCCGCATGTCGAACAGGCCGGTGACCTCGAGCAGCAGGGTCAACAGCTTCGCCATCGAGATTTCCTCGGCGACGCGGTTATGGATCGGCTCGCCGATGGCGCGGATCGCCTGCGCGAAATTCTCCACCGAGTGATGCGCCGGCACATAGCCGGCCTCGAAATGTACTTCCGCGACGCGGCGATAATTGCGGGTGATGAAGCCCAGCAGGATTTCGGCGAGGAAGCGGCGCTCCTTCATGCCGAGCCGGCCCATGATGCCGAAATCGACCGCGACCAGGCGGCCGGCATCGTCGAGAAACAGATTGCCGGGATGCATGTCGGCATGAAAGAAGCCGTCGCGCAGCGCGTGGCGCAGGAAACTCTGGATCACCTTGCGCCCGAGCTCGGGCAGGTCGACCTGCGATTGCTCCAGCCGCGCATGGTCGCTCAGCGCGATGCCGTCGATCCATTCCATCGTCAGCACGTTGTGCGTGGTGCGGTCCCAGTCGACCGTGGGCACGCGAAAATCCGGATCGTCGCGGGTATTTTCCGCCATCTCGGAGAGGGCTGCCGCCTCCAGCCGCAGATCCATCTCCATCGCGACGGAGCGCGACATCGTATTGATGACCTCGATCAGCCGCAGCCGCCGGGCTTCCGCCGAATGCGCCTCGGCCTTGTGCGCGACGAAGAAGAAGTCGGCGAGGTCGCGGCGGAAACGCGCGGCGACGTCGGGGCGCAGCACCTTGACCGCGACCGATGTGCGGACACCGTCCCGCTCGGTTTCCGCGCGATGCACCTGCGCGATCGAGGCTGCGGCGACCGCGGGCCCAAAGCTCGTAAACGCCTGCGCCACGGTGCGTTCCAGCGATGCCGCGATGACGGCTTCGGCTTCTTCCTGCGCAAACGGCGGCAGCCGGTCCTGCAGGCTCTCCAGGTCGCGCGCCATGCTGGCGCCGACCACGTCAGGCCTGGTGGCGAGAAACTGTCCGAGCTTGAGATAGGCCGGCCCGAGCCGGGTCAGCGCGCGCGACAGCCGCGGGCCGGATTTGGCGCCGGGACGCTCGATCAGCCGGGCGATGCGCAGCGCCAGTTGCCCGGGCGGCGGCACCAGCGAGGGATCGACCACGCTGAAAACGCCCTCGCGCGCGAACACGAAACCGGCGCGGGCGAGCCGCGCGATGTGGGTCATTGCAGAAATCACAAACGCCAGCCCGAATGCAACGCCACGATGCCGCCCGAAAAACTCTGCCAGCTGGCGCGGGAAAAGCCGGCTGTGCGCATCATCTCGGCGAACGCATTCGGCTTGGGGAATTTGCGGATCGATTCGACGAGGTACTGATAGGATTCGGCGTCGCCGGTCACCGCGCGCCCGAGCGGCGGAATCACCTTGAACGAAAACAGGTCGTAGATGCGGTCGAGCCCTGGCATGTCGACGGTGGAGAACTCGAGGCACAGAAACCGCCCGCCCGGCTTCAGCACCCGCCAGGCTTCCGAGAGCGCGAGATCGATCCGCGGCACATTGCGGATGCCGAACGCGATGGTGTAGGCGTCGAAGCTGCGATCCGGGAAAGCCAGCGCCTCGGCATTGCCCTCGACAAACGACACCCGGTCGTCGAGATGCCGTGCCGCGGCGCGGGTGCGGCCGACCTCGAGCATGTCGGAATTGATGTCGCAGACGGTGGCCCGAAAGCCTGCGCCCGCCGCCCTGGCGGCGCGAAAGGCGATGTCGCCGGTGCCGCCGGCGACGTCGAGCAGCGCAAACGGCGTATCCGCGCGCGGCGGATTGAGCGCGTTGATCATCAGGTCCTTCCAGACCCGGTGCAGGCCGACCGACATCAGATCGTTCATCAGGTCGTAGCGCTGCGCCACGCTGTGGAACACGTCGTTCACCAGCGTCTGCTTGTCCCCGAGGGGGACGTCCCTGAAGCCAAAATGCGTGGTCTGGTCCGGTCGGTCCATCAACTTTTCTCCGTCGGCGGACCATAGCGCGCCCGCCGCAATGGCGCTATCACGTCACGTCCTCAAGGTGAACGCCCCGGTATGCCCGAATTGCCCGAAGTCGAGACCGTCCGCCGCGGCCTGCAGCCCGTCATGGAGGGATTTCTGATCGCGAAAGCCGAGGCCCGGCGCAAGGATCTGCGGTTTCCGTTCCAGAAGGATTTTATCGCGAGGCTGGAGGGCCAGACCGTCACCGGGCTCGGCCGCCGCGCCAAATATCTGATGGCCGATCTCGGCTCGGGCGACGTGCTGTTGATGCATCTGGGGATGTCGGGCTCGTTCCGCGTGGTCGCCGATGAGGGGAGCACATCGCCAGGCCAATTCCACCATCCGCGGGGCGACGACCGCGCGCATGATCATGTGGTGTTTCACATGTCGTCGGGCGCATCGGTTGTTTTCAACGATCCGCGCCGTTTCGGCTACATGAAGATCATCGCGCGCCACGCGCTGGAGCAGGAGCCGTTGCTGAAGGGGCTCGGCCCCGAACCGCTCGGCAATGAATTCGACGCCACCATGCTGGCGCGCGCCTGCGCCGACAAGAAGACCAGCCTGAAGGCCGCCCTGCTAGACCAGCGTGTGGTCGCGGGCCTCGGCAACATCTATGTCTGCGAGGCGCTGTATCGCTCAAAGCTGTCGCCGCGCAGGTCGGCTGCGACGCTGGCGAAAAAAAACGAGCCCACCGATCACGCCAGACGGCTGGTGGGCGCCATTCACGGCGTGCTCAACCAGGCCATCAAGGCCGGCGGCTCGTCGCTGCGCGATCATCGCCAGACCTCGGGCGAACTCGGCTATTTCCAGCATTCGTTCCAGGTCTACGACCGCGAAGGCGAGCCATGCCAGACCGCCAGATGCGGCGGCATCGTCAAGCGGTTCACCCAGAACGGGCGTTCGACCTTCTGGTGCCCGAAATGCCAGAAGTGAATCAGCAAGCGAGCCACCGGGTCGGCGCAAAGCGCGCCGCCCGGTGACGGGCTCGGCGAAGCAATCCGGCGGGGCTGGGTGCCGGATTGCTTCGTCGCCTTCCTCTGCGCAATGCCCTGCGCGGAGCCTGGTCTTGGTGGCGCTCCCGAGCGATTGGGTTCAGGAGCTCAACGCGATTGGGAATGACGAGTGGACGCAAGCGCGCCCACGCGTCGTCGCATTGTGGGCTACAGGCCACTCCAGGAAACGTACCCAGCTTGTTCCGCCGGGGCCTCCAGGAACATCGTGGGCACGATGTCGGGCGAGGCCGGGAGCGCGCTGATCATCAGCGGCTCGTCGGCGCTCACGCCGCCGTTCAGCCTGGTATCGACCCACTGCCAGAGGCCGCGGACTTCGTCGGCCGATTTGCCTGATGGCGCGTATTCGATGACCGCCAATCCGAGGCCCAGCGCATCCTGGTGATCGTTACGCATGACGATGTAGGGCTGCGCGACCACGCTGGCGAGATCGTTCGATATCTCGTCGCCGAGGACGATCGCGGCGTTGCTGACGCGCTGGCCGCGGATCGGGGTCTGGTTGAGGACGAAGGCAAACGGCGTATTCCAGGCGCGGGCGAGGTTCAGCGTCGATGCGGTGGCTTCGACATCGGCAACGCTCGGGCGCGACGGGATCAGGCACAGATCGGAATAGCGAATGGCCGCCGTGGTCGCGGCACTGGTGCCGCCGGCGGTGTCGATGATAACGAGGGTCACGCCGCTGCGGTCCAGCGACTGCAGCTTGCCCTCGATATCGCCGGCGCTGTAGACCGGCTCGACCAGCGGCTCGGCATAGGGGCGGCGCCCCTGCCAGTTCGAGAGCGTGCCTTGCGGATCGGTCTCGATCAGGCGAACGGTGTGCCCGGCCTGGATGGCCGCCAGCGCGAGGCCGATGGCGAGCGTACTCTTGCCGCTACCACCCTTTTGGGTGGCTAGAACGATCGTATGCATTGTAGTTCCTTTGAAGAATTCTTGAGGGATTTGCGGTACGCTCTACTGATGCATCACATTCTGCGATGCCGAGCATTCTCGCTCAGGACTGCCGGCCCGATCCTGAAATGGTCCTGGATCGCGGCTGTCCGAATCACCTAACTGTTCGACGGTACCCTTTTTGAGGTGTCTGGCTATTCCGGGAGAATACGGTCCCGCGAAGCTCTGCTCGGATAACCGTCAGGGTTGTCCACCCTGCCAAAAACAACGAGCAGCCGATGCACGGAAGACAGAGGATGGCAAAGCATGACCGGCAACTGGCGCGATCGCACCGACACCGTCTTCGAGTGTCAGAAGCAGCCGGCATCGGGCAGCCGAGGCATGGTGGTCAGCAATCATCCGCTGGCCTCGGCCGCGGGTTTGGAGATGCTCGCCGCCGGCGGCAACGCCATCGATGCCGCGATCGCTACGCTGTTCACGCTGACCGTGGTCGAGCCGATGATGGTCGGCATCATCGGCGGCGGCATGGCGCACATTCGTCTTGCCGATGGCAGTCACCGTTTCATTGACGGCCAAAGCACCGTTCCCCTTGCGGTGAGGCCGGATACCTATCGCTCGAAGCCGGGCTCGGCCCATGATGTGTTCGATACCGTCGGCGACGAGAACCTGAACGGCCCGAAGGCAGTCGCGGTGCCCGGCTCGCTCAAGGCCTGGTGCGAGACGTTGCGGCGGTTCGGCACCATGCCGCTCGCCGATGTGATGCAGCCCGCGATCCGGCACGCCTCGCGCGGCTATGCGGCGACGCCCTATCTGCATGAATGCATCAGCGACGGCGCGGCCGAGATGCTGAAGGACAAGGCGATCTCGGCGATCTATCTGCCTGATGGTACGCCGCTGAAGGCCGGCGAGCGCGTCGTGCAATCGGAATATGCCGAGACGCTGGGCTATATTGCGCAGCATGGTGACGCCGCGCTCTATACGGGTCCGCTCGGCGACGTCCTCGTCGATTACATGAAGGCCAATGGCGGCTTCATCACGCGCCAGGACCTGACCTCCTACAAGACCGTCGAGCGCGCGCCGATCCGGGCCGATTATCGCGGCTGGCAGATCCTCGGGCCGCCGCCGCCCGCCGCCTCCGGCGTGCACATCGCGCAGATGCTGAATATTCTGGAGGGTTACGACATCGCGGCGCTCGGCTTCGGCACCGCGCAGACCATCCATTATCTCGCCGAGGTGTTGAAGATCGCCTTTGCCGATCGCGCCGCCGCCAGCGGCGATCCGGATTTTGTCGGCGTACCGGTGGAGCGGCTGACCTCGAAGGACTATGCCAGGGAGCGCCGCGGTGCGATCAATCCGAAGCGTGCGCTGAAATGGAGCGCCGGGGTAGCGCAGTTCGAGGGCGCGCACACCACCCACATGACCGCAGCGGACGCGTTTGGCAACGTGGTCGCGACCACACAGACCATCAACAATCTGTTCGGCGCCAAAATCCTGATTCCCGGCCTCGGCACGGTGCCGAACAATTACATGAACCTGTACGATCCCCGGCCGGGCCACGCGCTGTCGCTGGCGCCGGGCAAGCGCGTCACCACGTCGATGTCGCCTGTCATGGCGCTGCGCGACGGCAAGCTCGTCTATGCGCTGGGCCTGCCCGGCGGCAAAAAGATTTTCCCGAGCGCCATGCAGGCGCTGATCAATCTGATCGATCACGGCATGAGCCTGCAGGAGGCGGTCGAGGCGCCCAGGGTCTGGACCGAAGGCAATGCGCTGGAGGTCGAGGCGACGGTTGCCGACAGCATTCGCGCGGCGCTGGCATTGATGGGGCATCAGGTGCTGGCGGTGCCGACCGTGGCCGGCGGTATGAACGCGATCCAGTTCCACAAGGACGGCTCGATGTCGGGCGCGGCGTGCTGGCGCGCCGACGGCACGCCGGTCGCCCTCGCCGGAGGCCTCGCGCGCGCGGGCATCCGGTTCGGGCTGGCGTGACCGGCGCGGGATTGCGCAGCCGCGCGCGTTCGTCAGGGCAGGCGGCCACCCTGCAGGTGGAACTTCCAGCCGGCGGCGACCACGGCCTGTTCCACGGCATTGCGTATCCGGGCGTAGTCGATCGTGCCGCCGCCGCCTTCCGCCGAGACGTCGTTGCGTTGGCCGGATAGTTTCGAGCCGGTCAAATTGGTCTTTTCGACGGTGGCCGTGGGTGGCGGCAGACCCCAGCTCGATTCGATGACGGCTTCGCGAAACTGCACCGTGCGATCCGCTTGCGAAGGCCGGCACGACATCCGGTAGTTGACGGTGCGGGCGCCGAGCCACCATTTCGACCGGATCGGCTGGGCTTCGCCCGTCAATCCTTGCCCGTCCTCATGGACGGTCAGACCGAGCGCGCCAAGCCGGGCTTTCAGCGCAGCCAACAGATCCTGTTCGGACGACGGGTCGGGCACTTTTTCTCCTCAGTGCGTGTACAGGATGCGCTGCCAGATCGTGCCGCCCAGATATTTGCTGCCGGCGACGAAATAGATGATGAGCAGCGCGAACAGGACAAGCGCCGGCATGCCCTCCAGCTTGAATCCCTCGGCAGTAACGCTGCCGGTCAAGTAGCCGATCGCGTAGCCACCGCCGAAGAACACCGTTACGAAGTCGAGGATGGCGGCGAGCACCTTGCGCCAGGTGGCTACCGGTTCGACCGTGCCGGTCATATTAGCACCTCACTTGCCGGCGGCGGAAAAATCGGTGGCCCCATGGGTGAGGAGTCCGGTGCCGCCGGCGTCGCTGGTCGATGTATCCCGGACCTTCACGTCGATCGCAATCAGCTTCAGCTCGCCTTCCGAAACCGCGAAGTCGAGTTCATAGCTGAGGCGGCTCGGCGTCGTGTCGAAATAGCCACGCAGCATCAGCGATCCGTTGCTTGCGAATTTTGCCGGGCTGGTCGAAACGATCGGCTTCGCCGCGATGGTGTCGATGTGCTTGCCGGCGAACACCTTGAAGGCCTGCTTCAGGGTATCGGCGCTGAACCTGTCGCGGAACGGCTTGGCCATTTTGGCGTACATCACGGCGTAGTTGCCGGTCAGGTTGGCGTCGTTGAAGGTCAGCAGCGAGGTCTTGACCATGACCTCCTCGACGAAGGGCGTCGGCAGCGGCGGGGATTGCGCAACCGCCGAACCGGAGCCGGCGATGCAGACGGCGAGCATTGCGACCGTCGTCGTCAAAAGGCGTTTCATGGTCATGCCCCGTGAAATGGCTTACCGAAATGAATGGTGAATTGGAGCGGCAATCAGCCTCACCGGCGTTGATCCACGTCAACAATCCGGCAGCGCCCCTGCGCTGGCCGGCGCGCGGCTCTCGGCATGGTTTCGCGCTACTTCCGCACGCAGATCACGCGCACCACGGACGCCTTGGCGTCCGTCGATCCGCCCGCCGCAGTGACGCCATTGGCTCTGAGGAAGCCGCGCACGGTATCGGCTGACACCAGCGCCGCGGCTGCGGCATTGGCCGGTCCCGCCACCAGCACCGGCTTCAACAGCGCGATCCCTGCGAATTTGCCGTCGGTATCGAGCGCCGCTGCGCCGGAAAAACCCAACCCCGGCGCCGGCGACAATTCGCTGCCACTACCGCCTGGCGTGATCGACGCCTTGACGCTGCTCGCCGCGGCGCGGCCGGCCTGGTTCTGCGGATCGGCGATCCCCGTCAATTCGACGCTGGATTTAGCCGCGCCATTGCCGAGGTTCAGCGGCGTTAGCCCGCGCGCGCCGTAGATGCGCAGCAGTGCGAGATCGTGATCCTTGTCCTCGGCGACGCGGTCGGCGTTGCCATGGCCGGCGATCGCTATCGCGAGACAGCTGTCGGTGACCTGACGATCGGCAAGGATGGCGCCGTCGCCGCTGACGACAATGCCGGTGCCGTATTCGACGGTCTTGCGCGGCGGCGGGCCGGCGGCCTGCGCGCCCGCCGGGAACGGGTTGAAGGCGCTCGACATCGCGATCACCACCGGCTCGACGGTGTTTTCGACGGCCTGGTCGTACAGGATGGTGAGGATGCGGACCTCGTCGCCCTTGAACGTTCCGCGCACATAGAATTTCTTCAGGCCCTGCAAGCCCGACAGCACGAAGAAGTCCGGCTTGACCACGGTGTAGTCGATCTTGCGCCCGGCGGGCTCCTTCTTTTCCAGCTCGGCGAGTTTGGCGGTGGTCGGATTGGCTTCCTTGCGCCGCGACAGCTGGATCTGCACGGTGCCGGTGGCGGACGTCCATTTGCTGCCATTGGCGTCGGTGGCTTGCTGCGGCACCAGTTTGGTCGGCACGCCCAAACGTGCGCCGGTGCCCATATCGGTGACGATCTTCCAGCCGACGTTTTCCTGCTTGCGCTTCGCCGTCTCGGCGAGGATGCCGCGTTCCTGCGGGTTGAGCACGCCGGTCTGCTTGCCGCCGCGGCCCTTCTGGAATTCCTTGATGGCGGCGACCATGCGCTCGCTGACTTCGCCCGTGATCGCGCCATTGTACTGGCCGACCCAGGCCAGATCCGACTGGATCGCCTGACGCTCCGCCTGCGGCATCGCCTTGGCGGTATCGGCCGGGGTCTGCAGCGCGGGGCGGATCGGCACGGTCGTGACCGGCTTCGGCCTGGCGCCTGCCGTGGCCGGTGGCGTCAGCTGGGCCTGGGCGGAAGCCCCCATCGCTGCGAACATCAATGTTGCCGTCAGCAACGATCTCATGACAGGTCCCGGTCCATTGAAGTCAGTGCAATTAAGCACATCTGCTGGGTCGGCAACAGCTGAGCGAAGGTTCAGGGAATATTGGACGCCCCGGCCACAGCGCGTGGTAAGATTGATGCCGGAAAACAGGATCTGGCCTTACCATGCTGAGCGCCGAGGAACTCGAGCGATACGCCCGCCACATCGTGCTGCGCGAGGTTGGCGGCCCCGGCCAGGCCGCGCTGAAGGAAGCCGCGGTGCTGGTGATCGGCGCCGGCGGCCTCGGCGCGCCCGCGCTGATGTATCTCGCGGCGGCCGGCGTCGGCACGCTGGGCGCGGTCGACGATGACATGGTGTCGCTGTCCAATCTGCAGCGCCAGATCATTCATTCGACGCCTGACATCGGCCGCCAGAAGGTCGACAGCGCCGCCGGGCAGATCTACGCGCTCAATCCTCACGTCCGCTTCGCCGCGCATGCCTCGCGGCTGACCGCCGGCAATGCGATGGAGTTGATCGGCAGTTACGATCTGGTGCTCGACGGCTCCGACAATTTCGAAACCCGCTATCTGGTGTCGGATGCATGCTTCCTCGCCGGCAAGCCGCTGATCACGGCGGCGCTCGGCATGTTCGACGGATCGCTGACCACGATCCGCGCCCATGAGACCAATGCCGAGGGCGAGTTAAACCCGACCTATCGCTGCCTGTTTCCCGAACCGCCGCCGGCGGGCACGGTGCCGGCCTGCGCCGAAGCCGGCGTGCTGGGCGCGCTCGCGGGGGTGCTGGGATCGATGATGGCGCTGGAGGCGATCCGCGAGATCGTCGGTTTCGGCGAAGGGCTGGTCGGCCGGCTGTTGATGGTCGACGCCCGCGCGATGCGGTTCGAGACCCTGCGCTACAAGCGCGACCCGTCCAATCCGCTCAACGGCGATGCGCCAACGATTGTGGATTTGAGCGGATACCTGAACGAAATTTAGTACCTGGAACTACAATCGGTGTTGCGGCCCATGCTTCGAGACGGCCACTACGTGGCCTCCTCAGCATGAGGTGTGAATCTGTTGAAACACAACAACCTCATGCTGAGGAGCGAGCGACGCGAGCGTCTCGAAGCATGGGCGGCAAGGGCTGCGGGTCGAGGCAGCCTACTGTGCATGGGGTTGTTTTCGCGAATTTGTGCAAACGGCCCTGCCGGCCTCACAGCATGCTGGGCAGCACGCGGTCCGGCGGCTTGTGGTTGTCGAGGAAGGTGCGGATATTGATGATCACCTTCTCGCCCATCTCGACGCGGCCCTCGATGGTGGCCGAACCCATATGCGGCAGCAGCGAGACCTTGCCGGCCCTGGCGAGCCGCACCAGCTTGGGATTGACCGCGGGTTCGTTCTCGAACACGTCGAGACCGGCGCCGCCGATCTCGCCGGTTTCCAGCAGCTTGATCAGCGTGTCCTCGTCGATCACCTCGCCGCGCGCGGTGTTGACGATATAGGCGTCCTTGCGGATCAGCTTCAGCCGCCGCGCCGACAGCAGGTGAAACGTCGCAGGCGTATGCGGACAGTTCACCGAGATGATGTCCATCCGCGCCAGCATCTGGTCGAGGCTTTCCCAATAGGTCGCGCCCAATTCGTCGGCGATGACAGGCGCGACCGGGCGGCGGTTGTGATAGTGGATCTGCAGGCCGAAAGCGCGGGCGCGGCGCGCCACGGCCTGGCCGATGCGGCCCATGCCGATGATCCCGAGGCGCTTGCCGCCGATACGATGGCCGAGCATCCAGGTCGGCGACCAGCCCGGCCAGTTCTTGCCCTCGGTGAGGATCGAGGCGCCCTCGATCAGCCGCCGCGGCACCGCCAGGATCAGCGCCATGGTCATGTCGGCAGTGTCTTCGGTCAGGACTTTCGGGGTGTTGGTGACGGTGATGCCGCGCGCATGGGCTGCGGTCACGTCGATATTGTCGACGCCGTTACCGAAATTGGCGATCAGCCGCAGCTTGCATTCGGGGTCGTTGAGAAGCTGTTCGGTGATTTCATCGGTGACGGTGGGCACCAGCACATCGGCGGTCCGCACCGCCTCGGCGAGCTGTTCCGGCGTCATCGGCGTGTCGTCGAGGTTGAGCCGGGCGTCGAACAGCTCGCGCATCCGGGTCTCGATCGAGTCCGGCAGCTTGCGCGTGACGACAACGAGAGGCTTTTTCTTGACCGGCATTTCCTGCTCTCACGAGTCTGTAGCTCGTCATCCCCTTCGATCGTCAAACGGCCCGCCGTTGAGGCCTCATTAACCCGGTTGTTCGACACTGCGGCGGGCCGCGCGGTCCCGGTGTTTGGTCACGGCTTGCTGATCGTTTTCTTGTAGTTTTTTGTAGTTTTCTTTTGGTTTTCTTGGGTTCCCCGATATTTCCCGCTGGTTTCCGGCGGAAAATTCCGGGTTCGTCCTAGTTCAGAGCGTTCCGTCCTCTCTAGCAGAAGGCCGGGCCAAGACAAGAACCCAGGACAAGAACCGGGCAGGCCGCCCGGGAACGAAGGATTGCGGGGGGCGCGACGCGGGGGCGGTCGGGCAGGGGTACAGGGGTTCGGCATTCCCGGTGTTTCAGCTCGAAGAATTTGAGTTGGTTTCTCGGCAGGAGACGAGTTGATGGTGTTGAGGCGTTTTTGCAAGTTGGTGGTGCTCACGGGCTGCATGCTGGGGGCGTCGGCCGTTCCGGGGTTTTCGGCCAAGGAATCGGGCCAGACCACCAGCGGCCTGCCGCTGCCGCGCTATGTCAGCCTCAAATCCGACCATGTGAACGTCCGGGCCGGTCCGACCAAGGACAATGACGTCGCCTGGGTCTACACCCGCTCCGGCCTGCCGGTTGAGATCACCGCCGAATTCGAGAACTGGCGCCGGGTCCGCGATTCCGAGGGCGCCGAGGGCTGGGTCTATCACTCGCTGCTGTCGGGCCGCCGCACCGCCGTCATCACCATGAAGGCCAAGGACGAACTCGCGCCGCTGTACGATCGCGCCGACCCGGCCAGCGCGGTCGCCGCCCGCCTGCAGGCCGGTGTCGTCGCCCAGGTGAAGAAGTGCGTGGCCGGCTGGTGCCGCGTCATCGGCAACGGCTTCGACGGCTGGATCGAGCAGCAGCGCCTGTGGGGCGTCTATGCCGACGAGAAGGTGGATTGATTTGCACCGTCGTCCCTGCGAACGCAGGGACCCATACGCCGCGGCCTATCGATAAAGGCGGCTGAGTAGACGCCTTCTATCAACGATCAACATTTGTGTTTATGGGTCCCTGCGTTCCAGGCTGTGTGAGAAGTCGCGGTTTTTTTGGATTAGGACACGGCGGCGTTTACGGAGGGCACAAGAATCTTCGTCAGGCGGTAGAGGGCTCCAGCGCTTCCAGCAGCGCCGGTACTCCGAGGAT
>NZ_JAURXB010000089.1 GCF_030654605.1 Bradyrhizobium sp. | reverse complement strand
CCGTAGGACACCGAGGTTTCCTGATAGACCGGCCGCGGCGCCCAGTTGCCCGGGCCGGTATAGGTCGGGCCCTGGTTGACGTAGTAATACTGGTGCACCGGATCGGGCAGCCGCTCACGGGCCCAGCCGCCGCAGCCGGTGTAGCAGCCGGAATAGACCGGCGCCGGGGCGACGTAGACCGGGGCCGGCGCGCAGCCGGTGTAGCAGGCCATCGCGGGCGCGGCGCCCATCGTCATCATCACGGCAACCGCCGCCACCATTCCTGAAATCGTCTTACGCATTACGCTCTCTCCTGTGGATCTGTTTTCTTGTTGGCCTGGACTCTTGGTGTGGAAAAATTCGCTGCTGATCAGTTCCGGTACTCACGCCGCGGGACGTCGATTTGCGGCGCGACGATCACCGGCGGCGGATAGAACGGCACATCGGCCTGCGCCGGCGGAGGATTGGACTGCGCCCCCCATGACTGATGATAGCTCTCCGCAGGCCGCGGCAGCTTGCGGTTGGCCGGCGGCTGAATTTCGAGGCGTCCGTAGGCCGGCATCAACCCGGCGCTCGGATAGTAATGGCCGACATTGGGCACGGGATCGACATAGCGGCCGCCATAGACCTTGGTCTGCACCTGCGCGCCCTTGCCGAGACCCCAGTCGCCTTCGACCACGGCATAGGAAGCATCGACGCCGTTGATGATGATGGGTACCCCGTGGCGGCCGGGAATCACGATCTCAAAACCGCCCCCGGCAAATGCCGTCGCGGTCGTTCCGATCAAAATGGCCAGTGCTATCGCAGCGCGCATGGTTGCGGCCCCCCGTTATGAGCAGCAACCTATCCGAACAACCGAGCCCAAGGGTTAAAGCCGCCGGCCAAACTGCCAGTAAGCCTAACGCGTAAGCATTGGTAACAGTTCAAATCCGAAACAGCGCGATCAGGAAACGTTAACGGGCGCGAAAGGCCTCAGCCGAACACCGTTTCAACAATGGTCGTGACGCCGATCGCGATGGTGACGGCGCCGACCGCGCCCTGCAGGCCGCGATTGGCCCGGGTGAGCCACCGCGCCGAGATCGCGAGCGGCACCGCGATGACCGTCGACAAGACAGCCATGCCGATCATCGAACCGATCCCGAACAGCGCGACATAACCGAGCCCGACGGCCGCACTGGCGGCCTGCGACGCCGCGAGCACCAAAAGCGCCGCCGAGCCGGCCATGCCGTGCATCAGGCCGACCAGCAGCGTGCGCCAGCGAAAGCCAAAGGTCTGTGCATGGGCATGCGCGTGAGGCGCACGGGCATGCGGCCGCATTTCGCCGGCAAGGCTGTGGACATGGCTGTGGGCGTGGATATGTACCGTGCCGTCGCCATGGCCGTGGCGATGAAAATGCACGCGGTCGCGCCAGAGACGCCAGAGCACGTGAGCGCCGAGCCCGACCAGCATGATTCCGACCGCGCTCTCCAGCGGACGCGCAACATGCTCGGGGATGGCGCTGCCGAGCAGCAACGCCGCGCCGGCAAAGGCGAACAGGGTCAGCGTATGGCCGAGACCCCAGGTCAGGCCATGGCGGACGATATCGCCGACATTTCTGCGGCGCGCGGCGATGCTCGACACCGCCGCGATATGGTCGGCCTCCAGCGCGTGCTGCATGCCCAACAAAAACCCAAGCCCGAGAATTCCGAACATATGTCCCCTGCTTCAACGGCCCGTCATTGCGAGGAGCACTTGCGACGAAGCAATCCAGCTCTCTTGCCTGCTGCGCGAAAGCTGGATTGCTTCGCTGCGCTCGCAATGACGGTCTCACTAACTCTATGACACTCAAGACCGCCTTTGTCAGAGCAAAGTTCGCGCCACGAACTCAAGCTCACAGCACCTCCTCAAAAAGCCCCCGCATCGCGGCCCAGGAACGGCGGTCTGCCTTTGCGCTGTACAGCGCGGTGCGCAGCATCGAACCGTCGGCGGCCGGATTGGTGAAACCATGCAGCGTGCTGCCGTAAGAGATCAGCTGCCAGTCCGGCACTTGCGCCGCGCGCATCTCGGCCTCGAACGCGGCCACCTGCTCCGGCGGCGCCAGGGGATCGTCGGCCCCGGTCAGCACCAGCACGCTGGCTTTCACCCTGCCCGGTTCGGCAGGCATTCGGGTGGTGAGGACGCCGTGAAAACTGACGGCGGCTTTGAGATCGGCGCCGTCGCGGGCGAGCTCCAGCACCACCGAGCCGCCGAAGCAGAAACCGATCGCCGCGATTCGGCCCGCGTCGACCTGCGGCATGGCATCAAGCGTCGCCAGTGCGGCGTGGCCACGGGCACGGAGCGTTTCAGGCGCGTTGCGGAGTTCGCCGACCCATTTTGCCACCTCCTGCAGGTTACGCGCCTGCCGGCGCTCGCCGAACATGTCGGCGGCGAACGCGACATAACCGAGCTCCGCCAGCATCCGCGCCCGCGCCATCGCGAATTCGCCGAGGCCAAGCCCCTCGTGAAACACCAGCACGCCCGGGCGCGGCCCGGCTTTGGCTTCATCGAAGGCGAGATAGCCGCGCATGACCGCGTCGGCGCGGTAGTCGATGTCCTGCGTCTGCATCAGCGCTCGCTCACCCCCTGAAAACGACGGAATGGGAACTTCACACCGGTTTGAAGCCGGCACAACCCGGATTCGGAACTTCCGGTGCGCGAGATTGTTGCCTTCGCACACACCTTCCGGAGATTACGTAAATGATCAAATCAAGCCTTCTGGGCGCCGCGGCAGTCCTCGCCGCCATGATCGCAACGCCTGCATTGGCGCAGCATGCGATGCATCAGCACGGTGCCTATGCGCAACATCATGGCGGGGCGTATTATCGTCACGGACGAACCGGCTTCTGGCCCGGCGCTGTCGCGGCGGGAGTCGTCGGCGGCGCCCTTGGCACCGCGGCCGCCATCGCCTCTTCGCCGTATCGCGGCGGCGATTCCTACGCCTATTACGGCAACCGCCCGCAATATGACGACCCCTACGCCTATTACGGAAACCGGCGCGGAAGCACGACCTGCGGCGTGGAGCCCTATGCGACCTATATGGGCCCGGACGGCCGCTGGTATCCCTGCTAGGCCGTTCGAAAACGTAAGGCCGAGGGGGCCGCAGCGGCCGCCCCTTTTGCGTGATGGGTCTGCGAAGCATCACGGCGGTTTGAATCGGATGCGGGACAAATCGCAGAACGTCTGTCCATGCCAAAGCTTCGAAAAAGGCGGCCACGGGGCCGTCTTTTTTTGTGCCGGCTTCGGCCCCGAAAGAGCGGTCACCTGCTGGCCCTTTGCGGGCAAGTCTGGTATTCGACCGGCCGAACGATCAGCAGGATTTCGTCTGCCGACTGATCCTTTCAAATTCGCCGGTTTAGCTCAGCGGTAGAGCAGCGGTTTTGTAAACCGAAGGTCGGGAGTTCAATCCTCTCAACCGGCACCAGCCGCCCGTCAGTGACCAGCCAACCGCCAGAGCTGCACCATCTGAAGCACGGCAATCGCGCCGAACCCGGCCAGGACCGACAGGCCGGCGAACCAGACCCATTGCGGGCGCTGCTTGTACGCGAGGAACGTGGCGCAGCCGACGCAAAATATTGAGGGCAGGCTTGCGATGAAGAGAACCTGGGCCAACATTTTTGTCTCCCGTGAATGCGTGTGCAGCCTAATGCGCCGAAATCCGCAGCACTGTGCGGCCCGTCACGCTTCCATGAGATCCCGCATCAGACCACGATGCTGGATATGACGGCGTCCCCGCGCTCGAGCCACGTTTGGTTCACGCCGACGTGTACGACCGGGTCCGGGTTTTCTCAGTGGCGCGTTCGAACCGGTTTCGATCTGGCATCGTCGAACTTCCGTGCGAGCCATTCCGGTTTCGCCGAATCAGGAATGGAGAGTCCAATGTCGATGCAATCAAGATTATCTGCGGCTGCTTTGCTCACTCTCGCTGCAATCAGCGGGTTGGCAACCGCGCCGGCTTCCGCCGGACCCCGGATTTGCGATCAAACGATATCGCGAAAGGCGTGTGGGGATCATATGCTGTATGTGGAATCGCTTTCGCGCAAGACCCCGTCGACCGTGAACTACATGAACAACCTCGATCCCCGCTTCAATCAATCGATGCAGGATGCAGGCGGCGGCGGTGGTGGCGGTGGTGGCGGTGGAGGCGGCGGCGGCGGCCGGTAAGCCAGCCCTACCGAGTTTGCAGATGGAATAGGACGCCGCCGGGGTGACCCGGCGGCTTTCCTGTCGGCGGCCTGTGAAGCACTCGACCGGCGCCCTGTTTTCAAATGATCGCATTGCGTCGATTTTGCATCGCGCCCGTTAACCGCATTCGTTTACAAAGCGTAAACAAGCCGGTGACAGCCTTGGGGCGGAGGTCGCCATGCTGATCTATCCCGTCCCCGTCGCCGTCACCCAGGCCAGAGTGCAGTTGCTCGCCGAGCAAGCCGCAAAGGCCCCGCCGCGGATCATCGCCGATGCCGTGCTGGACGTCTTCGCGGCCAAGAACCAGGCCGAGCGCGAGGCGATCGTCGACATCAAGGTTTAGCGCAGCGAGCGCAAGAAGCATTGCCGCGTTGCCAAGGCTTTGCCTCGCGCTGCCGCGAGCAATAACTCTCGTGGCTTACTTCGCGACGAAGAAGAAATCCTCCTTGCCCGGCAACGCGGTTGAATTGTTCCTTGTTCGTGAGGGCCATGCCTCTCAGCGTATGGATTCTGGCCCGCTCGTTCGGCGGTTTCATCCATGAAAGCGCCCGGCTGCAACCCGCAATCTGGCGGTCGTAGTCGGTTCTCTGATTGCAATCCTGAAGATCGCTGTTGCCGGCGGCCATCGCCTGAAAAGCAGAAACAAACGAAACCGCGGCGACCAGAAAAAAATGCCTGATCCGCATGATCCAATTCCTTGATCGGACAGTGGATGAAATGAACTTCGCAGAAGTCTCGCAATTTGAATTGTTGGTCCTGGACCCATGGGTTGGGTTCAATGCGCCGACCGCAGTCCTTGAGTCCAGGCCTGCAAGCCTGATGCGTCGGCATCGGGAGGAATGTGCGGCCCGTCACGGATGCCGCCTGAGCGGCATCGCTCTGGTAGCCGACGCCATGCCCACCGGTCAGCTATCGAGACGAATCTGATAGCGCTCCGCGATCGCCATCAACTGGCCCCAGGTCGCGTCGTCGATTTCGATGCCGTTGGCCATGCGCTCGGCCCGGGCAATTCGCTCGGGCTCACCGGCGACCAGAACCGGGAGATCCCGATCGGCAGGTTCGGCCGATTTCACCCAGGCAATCATGGCGTCGATCTCGGCGAGCATGCTGTCGCGCGTGGAAAGCCTGGCCGGATCGATCACGATGCTCAGCATGCCGTTGAGGATGCCGCGCTCGGGCGGCGTCGCCGTGGATACACTTGCCGAACCGACAATGGCCCCGGCCAGCAGTTCGCACACCAGCGCCAGGCCGGAGCCCTTGTGCTCGCCGAAAGGCAACACCACGCCGCGTGGCTCGGTGTACATGACGGAGGGGTTGGTCGTGGGCTTGCCCGCATGGTCGAGCAACGCGCCTGACAGCATCGGCTTGCCGGCATTGTGCGCGACCCTCACCTTTCCCAGCGCCACGCGGCTGGTCGCGAAATCGAGCAGGATCGGCTCGTTGGTGTCGGTACCGGGGATGGCGATGCAGACCGGATTGGTCAGGAACCTGCCTTCCTTTCCGCGGAACGGCGCGACTCCCGGCGTTCCCGACGCGACGTTGACGAAGTGCAGCGCCACCATTCCCGCCCGTGCTGCGATCTCGCCGTAGGTCCCGACACGACCGATATGATGCGCATTGCGCAACCCGTTCACGGCAACGCCGTGCTTGCGCGCCGCCTCGATCGCCCATTCGACCGCCTGCCGGGCGACCACCTGACCGTAGCCGGCATGGGCGTCCCAGACCGAGATGGTGCCGGTGTCCGACACGACCTCGGGCGTCTGGTTGACCTTCAGCGTACCATTGTCGAGGTCGCGCACATAGGCGACCAGCATGCCCACACCATGGCTATCGTGGCCGCGCAGGTTTGCCTCGACCAGATGCTCGGCAACGATGGACGCCTCCGCAGGCGAACTGCCGCCGACATTGACGATGCGGTTCGCAAGCTTGAGCAGCTTCAAATGGTCGATAATCATGTTTCGCTCCGTTTTGTGACGTGCCGATGTTTGAAGCCCGGCTTGTCGCGCTTGGCAGGGGTTGCGGTGGAATGGGCGATTGAACCGAACGATCAGCGGCTTCCGATCTTCTCCAGCACCGGCAGCAGATGCGGCAAGAACTCCGCCGGGTTCTCGCTCATCGGGAAATGACCAAGGCCCTTCATGATGGTGACCTCGCAGCCTGGAATGCTGTTGGCAACGGCCAGCGTTTCCTCGGGCGTGCAGGAGTAATCGTATTCGCCCGACAGCAGGAACAGCGGGCACTTTCGCGTGTCGATCTGCGCGACCCGGCCGCGGATGTCGCCGTCGAGCTTGTAGAAATAGAGGTCGCCCTTGAACACGCCGGGACCGCCCTGCATGTAATGCCACAGCGTTTCCCAGCGCTCGGCATCGGGCGCGTCGGGCCCGACCAGGCCGGAGACGATGGCGGCGGCGACTTCGCCGCCGTGGACGTCGGGCCGGTGCAGGAAGTTCAGGTCGTAATAGGGATCGACATGGGCGCCGGCCTGCAGGCCAATGATGGCGCGGAAGCGGTCAGGGTGTTCCAGCGCCAGATGCAGCAAGATGCGGCCGCCGATCGAACACCCGATCGCGATGGGGCGGTCGAGTTCGAGCGCGGCCATGATCTCGAGGATCATGGTGGTGTATTGCGCCGAGGTCAGCTGGTATTCTTCGTTGTGCCAGCCCGCCGGCGGCGACGACTTTCCGTGCCATGGCATGTCGAAGGCGATGACGCGGTGGTGGGCCGTGACGCGCGCGTCGTTCATCAGGGCGCGGTACTGCCGGCCGTCGGAGCCGGCGGTATGCAGGCACAATAGCGGCGTGCCTGAGCCCGCCTCCTCGACATAGATGCGGTGCGGCCGTCCGAACAGCTCCAGACGCATGTAACGGCCGATCACCGGCTCGAATGTCGCGCTCATGCGGCCGCTCCGGCCTGGCGCGGCTTCGCCAGCGCTTCCTTGAAGTAGCGGAGATTGGCCATGAAGATCTGAAGGTCGCCTTCGGCCTTCAGGACGCGCCGCTTGATCAGCGCCATCAGGTCGTTGGAGCCGGGCGGCGGCCGGCTCAACCAGAATTTTTGCCACTCCTCTTCCGCCGCGCGCAGCGCAAAGGACGACGACGGCATCACGAAGGGGCCTGCCGTGACCGACACCACCCTGCCCTCGAAAATCTGTATCAACCAGGCGTTGGGACCGACTTCGACCAGGAAGGTGGTGGTGAGAAACCGGCCGCGCCGGACCAGCGCTTCATCCGCATTGACCCGCGCCTCGAGCGTTTCGATCATATCCAGCCTCCCCATTCTTCGCGGCGCGCCATGCCGGCGCCATTTGTCTCGCATGTTCAGGGGATTGGCCGCGGCGTCAATCGGCTAGAGCCAGGCGCATACCAGCACCAGGTTGGCTGCACAGGCCGCCAGCAGGGCAACGGTCAGCGTGACATGCACGCGTTCGCAGGAGGTTTGCAGGGTCAACTTCATGGCCCGCAAAACATCAGGCGATTCTACCCGGGGAGTCTCGCACGATATTTTTCCGGGGATTCAGGACTCGTTTACGACTCAGGGACTCCCGCCTGAAATGGCCCGGTCCAGCCCGAATCGGGTCCGGCCGGCCCACTCACTGCGCAGCCCAAGCCAGAAATCCTGCCGCCCTTGGGGCGCGACGGCCGGCCGACAGGGCATTGCATGGCATCGTCGGCCACGCCAAGGTCGGCGCGCGCCGCCTGATGACAGGCAGAGCCGCCTCTTCGGGGATTTGATCCTACGGCGTCGCCGTCGCCAGCGAGGCCTGATCGCCGGCCCGCGCCACGCAAACCCGCTTGCGGTGCAGGCCCCTGATCGCGCCGGTCACCTTGAGCACCTTGCCAGTCGCACAGGAGGGATCCTGCACGTAGGCGATCTCATAGGGCGCAAGCACGAGGGGTTCGGATTTCAGGACGGTCTGGGCAATGCACGGCATGGAAACAGCCGAAAAAACAAGTCCTAACAGGAAAACACGCATGTTCGTTGTCCACCAACCGACGAATTCATAATAACCTATTGCGCGGTCAAGTTCCGCCACCGGCAATATTTATTTTTGGGCTGCCGGCGAAGGCGCCGTCGCCTGCACCGCTGCGGGTTCTAGACGAGATTTCTAAACAAAAAGGCCGGCGCGAGGCCGGCCTTTTCTCATTTCGCTGGAAAGCCTCAGTACTTGCTCAGTACTTGGCAACGACCGGGCCGCCCCAGCCGAAGCGGTAGTTCAGGCCGACCTTGACGGTGTGCTCGTCGTCACGAAAGCGGGCGCCAACCACGTCGGCCGGGCCGGCGGTGATCGTGGTATTGCCGAAGTTGTAATACTGGTATTCGGCCTTGGCGGACCAGTTCGGCGCAAACATGTATTCGAGGCCGGCGCCTACGGTGTAGCCGTCCTTGCGGTTGCCGCTGGTGGCGAAGGGTTGCGGCACACCGGCAATGCTCACGCCGATATTGTTGGTGTCGCGCCAGGCGTAACCGCCCTTGCCGTAGAGCAGCGCCGGACCCCAGGTATAGCCGAGCCGGCCGGTGACCGAGCCAAGCTGGTCGGTAGCGCTGCCGGTGACCAGCGTGCCGGCCGGGAACAGCACGCCACTATTGGTATTGCCGCCGCCGAGCCAGCTGTACTGGGCTTCGGCGCCAACCACCCAGTTCTGGGAGAACTGGTAGTCGAAGCCACCCTGGATGCCGCCCATGAAGCGCGCGTCGCTGCTCTGCAGGCTGTTGTCGCCCGCAAAGGCGCCGCCGACGTGGCCGCCGATGTAAAAGCCGGTCCAGTTGTAGACCACCGCGGGGGCGGTGTAGGCCGGAGCCTTGGAATAGGGGCGCGGCGGCATGTCAGCCGCTGCCGCGGGAGCGGCCAAGGCGATCAAAGTGGCTGCGCCGAGCAAGAACTTCTTCATGACTGTTCCCCGTTAATGTCGCAATCGACATCAATCAAACAACGTGGCCTCAATTAGGTTGCTTCGCGGCAAGTCGGAGCCAAGATGTTTCCCAACTGTGACGGCGCGGCAACAAGGCGTTTTTGTTCCTCGGCCATTCCGGTTTATTTGCCGTAAAGGCCATGCCTCGCAGCTATAGGCTGCGTCTTGCGAGGTTAGGGGCAGGTTCAAATTCTCGCTAAAATGTGATCGGATGAGTTCACCGATGCTGGCGGCAGGGCGGCAAGGCCGACGGCTCGCGGCCGGCCGAGGGGCCGCTAGCGCGTCATCTTCCCCAGCTCCGGAAACGGCGCATAGACCACGCCGGCGCAGGGCTCGCCGGCATTCTCGATGACGCGATCGAGCCGGCCATCGACAAAGAGTACGGCGCGTTCGCGCGCCTCCTGATAGGAGCCGCCGGAATCCCGCGCGGCAAAGCGCAGGCAGCTGACATAGCGCAGCCGGCCGCCGACGGTGCGCTGCACCGGCTCCGCCATGACCGCGTCGCGCACCCCGACGGGATTGTTGAGCCAGGTCTTCATGAACGCCAGGATTTCGGCGCGGTAGTTGGTGGGGTATGGCTGGTTGGCGACGCCGCGATCGTCCGTATAGGTGATGCTCCTGCTCTCGTCGCTGCTCGCGCAGGCCGCCAGCGCGATCGGCAACAGCAGGATCGCCACATGCTTTGCTGATACCCCCAAATGCAACCCGTCATTCCCCGGTTTTGACGAGCGGTTCTAGCCCTTCCCCGCGCCAAATGGAATTCGCATCTGGGTCAACACTTGCCGCAAAAAAGTACCGGCCCGCCGCCATTGGGGAAGCAATGGCGTGCGGGCCGGGCTGAACTCCGCGAAGCGCGGCGGGGGCAATGTGAAAGGAGCCGCGCCCCGCGGATCAGTTTCAGTGATGATGACCGTGGAAGCGGTGATGACGGAAATGCTTGTGGTGATGCCGGTGATGATGATGGCGATAATGGTGACGGCCCATCCTGGCATTGGCGTCGAACACGCCCGGATTGACGTGCACGACCCCGATCTGCGGGGCATGCGCGGTGCGGCCCGGGCCGTGGGCCATCGCCGGCGCCACCACCAGTACGGAAGCCGCGAGCAGCGCGGCGGAAATTGTCTTCAGCATGGTCGTGTCCCTCCGGAGATCGCGCGTTGGGCCGGTCGGATGGCCGGGCCCGTCGATCATGGCTTTGAACCTAATGGCCGCGCGCTGAACCCAATCTGAAGCGCGTCAGCGGACTTCGTTCATCTCGATGACAACTTCGTCATGTTCGCTGGGTCGGTACGAACTTCCAGGAAATCGCTGAGATTTTGGCGGGCTCCGGGGGAATGTACCCGCAAGGCAGGTGTTCAAATCAACAGGCGTCGGTATAGGATTGCCTAATTGCCTATTGGAAATCGGGAGAGATACATGAGCAAATTTGCGGCCAGGCTTTTGACGCTGGCCATATTCGCGATGGCACTGGTCACGGCGCCCGTCGTCACAAAGGTTTACGCCGCGCCCGATGAGTCGCCGCCGCCTCCGTCGTCGGACAAGGGCAAGAAGAAAAAGTCCAGCGAATTCAAACCCGGCATCGAGGACACCGCCTTCGCCACGGGTTATCGCGCCGCTTACGCCACGATCTACGATCGCGCCGACTATGCCGCCGCGATTCCGCAGTTGAAGGCGCTCGGCCGCGACGACAACGCCGCCGTCGCCAACCTGATCGGCTACGCCTATCGCAAGCTCGGCGACTACAAGGTCGCGCAGATCTGGTACGAGCGTGCGCTGAAGACGGACCCCAGCCACGTCAAGACCTGGCAGTATTACGGCCTGTGGCAGGTCGAACAGGGCAACCGCGAATCCGCGCAATATCACCTGAACCGGATCGCCGCCTTGAGCGGCACCGGCAGCGAGGAATATCGCTCGCTCGCCGCGGCGCTCGAACAGGCGCCCGGCACCGGGCTGGCCTACTGAGCCAACGCGACCTTCTATCAGCCGGCGCTATCCCGTTGGGTTGCGCCGGTTTTGTTTTGTCGGATAGCATCCCGCTGCATTCCTGCTGAAGATATTTGCATCGCCGTAGCCATCCGACATTCTGGAGATCGCGCACATGGACCCATGGCTGCAACCCGCGATCGGCTATATCCGCAACTGGATCGAATTCCAGATGCGTACCTCGCAGCAGCCCGGCTGCATCGTCGCCCTCGCGCATCGCGGCAAGGTTGTCGCCGAATTCGCATTCGGGCATGCCAACCTCGCCACCGGCGAAAAACTCACGCCACGCCACCGGTTTCGGATCGCATCGCATTCGAAGAGTTTCACCGCGGCTGGAATCATGAAGCTCCGCGAACAGCACAAATTACGGCTCGACGATCCCGTCGGAGAATATGTCAAGGGCCTGCACCGGCAGGTTGCGGAAGCCACCATCGCGCAAATTCTCTCCCATAGCGCCGGCCTCACCCGCGATGGCATGGCTGGCGGACAATTTTCCGACAGCCGGCCGTTCCTGAGCACCGATGAATTGATCGCCGATCTCAGCTCGTCGCCCCGGATCGAACCAAACAGCCGATTCAAGTATTCCAACCACGGTTTCGCTTTGATCGGACTTGTTATCGAAGCGATCACCAAGCAGCCGTATCGCGCCTGGATCGAACGCGAGATCGTCGCCGCCGCCGGCTTGCGCGAAACGCAATCCGACATGCCTCTCGTCAAGGCCACGCCATTCGCGCGCGGCCACAGCCCCCGGCTTCCGCTGGGCCGCCGCCTGGTCATTCCCGGCGAGAACAGGCTCAATGCGATCACGCCGGCCGGCGGCTTCGTCAGCACGGCGGCGGACCTGGCCCGCTTCTTCGCGCAACTGTCCCCAAACGCAAAGCGAAGTGTGGTCTCCGCCGGCAGCCGCCGCGAGATGACGCGCCGGCACTGGCGCAACCCGCATTCGAGCATCGAGAATTACTACGGCCTTGGAATCATGAGCGGCAATCTGGGCGGCTGGGACTGCTTCGGTCATAGCGGCGGGCTGCAGGGCTACATCTCGCGGACCTGCGTCGTCCCCTCACGCGAGGTCAGCATCAGCATCCTGACCAACGCCACCGACGGCTGGGCCGGATTTTGGCTGGAGGGCGCCATGCATATCATGCGCGCCTTCGCCGAACGCGGCGCGCCGAAGCGACGGGTTCGCGATTGGACCGGTCGCTGGTGGAGCGTATCGGGTGCGGTCGATCTCGTTCCCATGGGCAACCTCGTCATTGCCGGCAACCCGTACGCCCTCAATCCGTTTCTCGATGCGTCGGAAATCAAGGTCACCGGCCGCGACACCGGGCGGATTTCGCTGGCCGCAGGTTATGCCAGCCATGGCGAACCCGTGCGCCGCACCCGCAACAAGGCCGGCAAGGTCACCGAGGTCTGGTTTGCCGGCAGCAAAGTGAGGCCGGAGAAGACCGTCGCTGCCGAGATGGAACGCCGATACGGCCCGCGCAAGCGTCGCCCGGCCCGCTGATATCTACCGCCCCTCACTTCACCAGCGCCTCGACCTCGCTTCGAAACGCCTGGCGCGCGCCGTCGCGCGAATAGAACATGTGACCGCCCGGATAGACCGTGAGCTTCACCCGTTCGGGCGAGGCGTAGGCGGGCAGCTGATCGAGCAGTATTTTCGAACCGAAATACGGCGTCGCCAGATCGAACAGCCCGTGCGCCACCAACAGCTTCAGCTTTGGATCGAGTGCCAGGACCTGCCGCAGCTGGGAGAGCGACTCCGGCGGATTGATGCCGCGGCCGAAATCCCAGGCGCCCTGCACCGCGCCATTGAGCAACTGGTAGGAGCCGTCCGGCCGCCAGTTCAGCGTGCGCCTGGTCAGATCGACCGCAGCGCTGGTCAGCGGCGCGGCCAGCGCATCGCCCGAGGGATCGCCGAAACGATGGAAGCTCGAATCCGGATAGGGATCGAAGCCGGAGACCGAAGCATCGTAGCGGCCGGTCACCTTGCCATTGCGGCGGTCGAATTCGCGGCGAAACTCGCCGACGCCCAGACGCCCGGCGAGCCGGCGGCTCACCGCCTGGTCGATCCCGGTCAATGCAGCCACCCTGTCGGCGAGCCGCGTCGTCGCCTCGGCGTCGGCCGATCCCTTGATCAGATCACCAAGGAATTCGCCGGCCGCATAGCGCTCGACATCGGCGAGGTCGGCCCGTGTCACGCCACCCTCGCTTCCCTCCTTGGCTCCTTTGGCTTCCCGCGCCACCGCCGCCATCGAGGGAAGGCTCCAGACATATTGCAGCAGGCTGGAGCCGGTGAATTCGCGGTAGTCGAACAGCGGTGACACCAGAATGAGCCCTTTCACCCCGACGCCCTGGTCGACCTGCAGATTGCGCACGATCTTCGGTCCGCGAATCCCGCCATAACTTTCACCGGCGACGAATTTCGGCGACAGCAGCCGATCGGATTTCTCCAGCCAGCGGCGGATCACCAGCGCGATCGCGTTGACGTCGCCGTCGACCGAATAGAACCGCTTGCGGACCTCCTCGCCTCCAGCGACGAAGCGGCTGTAGCCGGTGCCGACCGGATCGATGAAGACCAGATCGGTAAAGTCGAGCCAGGTCTCGGCGTTGGGCATCAGATCAGGCGACGCGGAGGACGTCACCGCGTCGGCATTGATGGCGAGCCGCCACGGTCCGGCCGCGCCGAATTGCAGCCACGCCGAGGATGCGCCCGGCCCGCCATTGAACAGGAAGGTCACCGGCCGGGTGCGCGCGTCGGCGCCGTTGAGCTGGTAGGCGGTGAAGGCGATATCGGCCTGCGGCTCGCGCTTGTCGTTGAACAGCGGGATCGAGCCGGCGGTGGCGGTGAAGTCGAGCGTTCGCCCGGGAAGCGCCAGCGTGTGGCGGGTGGTCGAATCCGGCGGCAGCCGGTGCTGCTCGACGGCCGCCGGACTTGATGCGCTGCCGCGCACACCGGTGGCGCCCGGCTTCGGCTCCGACGGCGCTGCCGTCTGATGATGCTGAGGCTGCGGCGCATCCTGGGCGCGAGCGCCCGTCACCGTCGACAATGTGAGGAACACAAGCGCGAAGCGCAGATAGCGCGGCGCATCGAGGCGAATGGCCATTTCCGTTGCTCTCCCTGCCCCCGCGATCAGGATACTGTTCGCAACAAAGGCAAGGTGATGACAATGGCGATGACAATCACGATTCCGCTATGGGCGCGCCGGCGACCGAATCAATGCTGCATCAATACTGCGGTTCGCGCTCATGC
>NZ_JAURXB010000088.1 GCF_030654605.1 Bradyrhizobium sp. | reverse complement strand
ACACCGCCACCAGCATCGCGACGCCGATCACGATCAGGACGATGCCGGAAAGCTCGCGCGCCGACAGCGCCTGCTTGAACGAATAATACGACACCGCCTGCGCGAACAGCACCTCGACCAGCGCCAGCGTGCGCACGTTGGCGGCCGCCGTCAGCGCGAAGGCCAGAAACCAGAACTGCGAGGCGAAGGCGCCCATGAAGCCCGCCAGCATCGAGGGCTTCCACAGCCCGAAGATTTTCTTGAGCACGTCGGGCGCCCGTACCAGCAGATAGATCGTCAGCACCAGGGTCTGCACGAACAGTCCCCATACCAGCGTGTAGGTCGCCGTCGTCACGAAGGAGACGCCGGGCACCGCGATGATGGCGCCGCGAAAGCCTACCGCCGACAGCGCGAAGAAAGCCCCGGCGACCAGGCCGATGATGGTGGGCTTGAGTTCGGCAAAACCCTTTGCGCCGCCCGGCCGCAGCGCGGTGATGACCACGCCGACGGTCGCGATCACGATTGCGATCACCTTCAGCACGGTGAGATGATCGCCGAGAAAGACGAAGCCGAAGATCGCGGTCTGGATCGCCTCGGTCTTGATGTACGCCGTGGTTACCACGAAGGACCGGTCGTTCATCGCCAGCAGCATCAGGGCGGTGGCGGCGATCTGGCTGAGCGCGCCGAGCAGCAGCCACGGAAAGAACGACGCCGTCGGCCACGGCACCGCATCGCCGGTGGCGAAAATCACGACGACGAAAAACAGGATCGAGAACGGAAAGCCGAACAGGAATCGGATATTGGTGGCGCCCCAGGTGCCGAGCGGCCCGGTCAGCTGCCGCTGCATCGCATTGCGCGCGACCTGGCCGAGCGACGCGGTGATGGTGAAGGGAATCCAGAGCGAGGCGAGCGTGAACATGAAGGGCGGTTACCGGCAGGAAATGGCGGCCACCGTGCCGGGCGCGGGAGATGCGGTCAACCCGGGTTATTGCATGCGGCATACACCCTGTCGTCGTCCCTGCGAACGCAGGGACCCATACCGCGTGATATATCGATCTAAGGGAAGCCGTTCGACGACTTGTCGTCACCACGAGCGCCGGTGGTTATGGGTCCCTGCGTTCGCAGGGACGACGAAAGATTTAAATCCCCTCCGCCACCACCATGTAGTTCACGTCCATGTCCGACGAGAGGCTCCATTTGTCTGATAATGGCGAGTAGACCACGCCGGCCTGCTCGGTGATGCCGAGCTTGTTGTTGTGCAGATGGTGCGTGAGTTCGTCGGGGGTGACGAACTTGTCCCATTGATGGGTGCCGCGCGGCAGCCAGCGCAGCACATATTCGGCGCCGACGATGGCGAGTGCAAAGCTCTTCCAGTTGCGGTTCAGCGTCGAGACCACCATCATGCCGCCGGGCTTCAGCATCGTGGCGCAGCGGTTGAGGAACATGCCGACGTCGCTGACGTGCTCGATCACCTCCATCGCCAGCACGATGTCGAAGCGTTCGCGCACGTCCATCTCCTCGACGGTGGTGCAGCGATAGTCGATCGACAGATGGGCCTTGTCGGCGTGCAGTTTCGCCGCCGCGATGTTGGTGGCGGACGGGTCGACCCCAATCACCTGGGCGCCGAGCCGGGTGAACGGCTCGCACAGCAGGCCGGCGCCGCAGCCGATATCGAGGATGCGCAAGGCAGACAGGCAATTCAGGCTTTTGACGTTGCGCTCGAACTTGCGGCAGGCGGCGTCGCGGATATAGGTCAGCCGCAGCGGATTGATCTTGTGCAACGGCGCCATCTTGCCGTTGGGATCCCACCACTCGTCCGACAGTTTCGAGAATTTCGCGATTTCGGCGGGATCGACCGTGGACGCAGTTGCGCCCGGGGACGCAGGTGCGCCGGAAAAATTGGCGGGATTCTGTTGCATGGCCATGAATTGCGCGCCGCTCCTATCGCGCGGTGATGTGGTTGCGGAATTCGAGCGGCGAGGCAATGGTGTCGATGGTCTTGTTGCCCTCGCCGACGCCGAAGATCGACACGTTGCCGTAATTGAGGATGCGTCCGAGAATGCTCTGGTTCACGTCGACGCTCTCGACCTTGTCGAGACTCATCTCGAATGTCTGCCGCTGGATGAACCCGGTCTTGTGGACGACGCGCAGATTGGTGACGTCGGTCTCGGTGGTCCAGCGGTGGAACCAGGCGGTCGCGGTCTTGTACAGCGCGAAAATCGCCGAGATCGCCGACATCGACAGGCTCAGCAGCATCGGGGTGCCGCCCGGGACCATTCCCGACACCACAAAGAACGCAATGGCCACGATCCAGCCCGTGATCGCCGGCAGGAAGAAGATCCAGTGCGTGTTGGTCGAATACAGCACCTTCTCGCCGGGCTGCAGGATATCGTCGATATAACGCCCCATACGCTGGCCTCAATTACCTCAGAACCGCTGCATTCCCGCCAATCCCGGGAATAGCCGAGGGATTGCCGGGACCCGGTTGCTTGCCCGCAACCGCGCCGTTATGTATACGCGCCTTTCGGGCGGCGCGCTCTGGTTTTGCGCGCCGGCCACCATACTCAACCCCTCAGGGAATGCACCAGTCGTCATGGGCCGCCTCGTGATGAAATTCGGCGGCACATCCGTCGCCAATATCGAACGTATCCGCAACGTCGCGCGCCATGTAAAGCGCGAGGTCGACGCCGGTCATGAGGTCGCCGTGGTGGTGTCCGCGATGTCCGGCAAGACCAACGAACTGGTGGCATGGTGCCAAGAGGCGTCGCCGATGCATGACGCCCGCGAATATGACGCCGTGGTGGCCTCCGGCGAACAGGTCACCGCCGGCCTGCTGGCGATCGCGCTGCAGGCGCTCGGCATCCAGGCGCGCTCCTGGCAGGGCTGGCAGATCCCGATTCGGACCAGCGACGCCCACGCCTCGGCCCGGATTCTCGAGATCGACGGCGCCGAGCTGATCAACCGTTTCAAGGACCGCAAGGAAGTCGCCGTGATCGCCGGCTTCCAGGGCATCAACCCCGCCACGCAGCGAATCACCACGCTCGGACGCGGCGGTTCCGATACCTCGGCGGTGGCGATCGCCGCCGCGATCCATGCCGACCGCTGCGACATCTATACCGACGTCGACGGCGTCTACACCACCGACCCGCGCGTGGTTCCAAAAGCCCGCCGGCTCGACCGAATCGCGTTCGAGGACATGCTGGAACTGGCGTCGCAGGGCGCCAAGGTGCTGCAGGTCCGCTCGGTGGAACTCGGCATGGTGCACAACATGCCTATTTTCGTCCGCTCCAGTTTCGACAAGCCCGAGGATATCGACCCGCACGCCAATCAGCCGCCGGGCACGCTGATCTGCAGCGAGGAGGAAATCATGGAAAGCCACGTCGTCACCGGTATCGCCTTTTCCAAGGACGAAGCCCAGATTTCCGTCCGCCAGATCGAGGACAAGCCCGGCATCGCCGCGGCGATCTTCGGCCCGCTGGCGGATGCCAACATCAACGTCGACATGATCGTGCAGAACGTCTCGGAAGACGGCAAGACCACCGACCTCACCTTCACGGTGCCGGCCTCGGACTATGCCCGCGCCCGCGACACCATCACGGCGGCCAAGGGCGCCATCGGCTATGCCCGGCTCGACAGCGCCACCGACGTCACCAAGGTCTCGGTGATCGGCAGCGGCATGCGCAGCCATGCCGGCGTCGCCGCGCAGGCGTTCGCAGCCCTGGCCGGGCGCAACATCAACATCCGCGCCATCACCACCTCCGAAATCAAGTTTTCGGTGCTGATCGACGCCGCCTACACCGAACTCGCGGTGCGCACCCTGCACACGCTGTACGGGCTCGACCAGGCCTGAGTTCGGCTTCGACGTAGCGTCATCGGCGGTGCGCTCCCTCTCCCGCTTGCGGGGGGAGGGCCGGGGTGGGGGCTGCCTCCGCGAGCGCCGGTGCGAGTTGAGAGATTTCCCCCACCCGCCGCGCGCTTCGCGCGCGTCGACCTCCCCCGCAAGCGGGAGAGGTAAGTGGCGCGACGCACCACCGAATTCACACCGCGAACATCCAATTTAGAATGATTTTCCCTTAGCGGTCGCAGCATTGGGCTGACAGAACCGTTATCGCCTCTGGCAGGCGTTTTGCTTGGCAAAACAAGCCCCGATTCGCTATACGGCCGGATGGGTGGGCTGCGGCAAACTGTGCCACAGTTTTGGCAACGCTGATTCGGCCGGTTGCGACCCTTGTGGCGGCGCCGATTGATTGAAATCGTTGTTTTCACTGGATTTGACGCCAGCTCCCG
>NZ_JAURXB010000187.1 GCF_030654605.1 Bradyrhizobium sp. | reverse complement strand
ACCTCGTCGACGTGGATATAGGTCTCATGGTGCAGCGGCCCCAACAGCTCGCCCATCCGCCTGAAGGTCGCGGCGAGGTAATCCGCCTTCTCGTCCTTGGTGTTGGTGCCTTCGCTGACGTGGACGTCGAGCCAGAAGCTGGCGAGGCCCTGCTCGGCCAGCGAGCTGCCGCCGGCGAACCAGTCCGCCGCATCGACGGATTTCACGATCACAGCGGTAACCCTGGGATCCTTGCGCAGTATCCCGGCGGTGAGTTCGGTGACGGCGGCGGCGATGTCGGCTTTCAGCGACGGGGCATGGCGCGAGCTGGAATAGGTGACTGATATGAGCGGCATGATCGTTCTCCCTGATTCAGCGCAACCGGTTGCGTGAATCCGAAGCTAGACCTGTCAGCGTCATTTTGGTACCTTATCTCTGCCAATACCAATGATAAGAATCAATGATGACTGCCACGCTCGACATCGCCACGGTGCAGGCCTTCCTGCTGGTCGCCGAACTGCAAGGCTTTACCCGCGCCGCCGAGGCGTTGGGCACGACGCAGGCCGCCGTCAGCATGAAGCTGCAACGGCTGGAGGCGGTGCTCGGCAAGCGGCTGGTCGAGCGCTCGCCGCGCGCGGTGCGCCTGACCGCCGAGGGGACGGTGTTTCTCGATTCCGCGCGCGCGCTGATGCAGGCGCATGACCGCGCCGTGTCGGGACAGCAGCCGGCCCGCCAGCAATTGTCGCTCGGGATCAGCGATCACGCCGCCGGTCCCGAACTGGTGCCATTGCTGGAGCGGCTCCACCTCGTGTCGCCGCAACTGGCGCTTGCGGTGACCATCGATTTTTCCCGCGCGCTGCTCGACGCCTACGATGGCGGCGAGCTGGATGCCGTGATCGTGCGCCAGGAAGGCAGCCGGCGCGGTGGCGAGAAACTGACCGAGGACGAATTCGGCTGGTACGCCTCGCCCCGATTGCAGTGGCGCCGCGGCGCGAGCCTGCCGCTGGCAACGCTGGCGCCGCCCTGCGGGGTGCGCGCCCTCGCCGTCCGCGCGCTCGACAAGGCCGGCATCGGGTGGAACGAGGCATTTGTCGGCGGCGGCGTCACGGCTGCTGCGGCCGCCGCCCTCGCGGGACTTGCCATAGCGCCAATGGCGCGGCGGATCGCGCCATTGGGACTGGTCGACATCGGGCCGGCGCAGGGCTTGCCGCGGCTCGGATCATCAAAGGTGATGCTGCACTCGAAGGTCAGCGATCCCCTAAAACTCGCCGCGCTGCGGACGCTGGCGGCAACGTTTCGGAGCGTGGTCGCGGCCGGGTAAGCACTTGATGCCCTGCTCTACAGGATCGCCTCGAAGGCGCTGCGCAGGGTTTCGTGGCGAAACACAAACCCGCTGCTCAGCGCCTTGTTCGGGATCACGCGCTGGCCTCCGAGCAACAGCTCGTCGGCGAAATCGCCGGCTGCATGGCGTAGCAGCATGGCCGGGATGCGAAACACCGCGGGCCGCCCGAGCCGCCGGCCCAGCTCCTCGCTGAACTTCATGTTTCGCACAGGGATCGGCGCGGTCGCGTTGATCGGGCCGGAAATATCCGGCCTGGCGATGGCATGGGCGATCAGCCGAATGAGATCGTCGCGCTCGATCCACGACATCCACTGCTGGCCCGATCCCATCGGCCCGCCAAGGCCGTATTCGAACGGCGTCAGCATCCGCGTCAGGAACCCGCCGTCGGTCCCGACCACGAGGCCGATCCGCAAATAGACCACCCTGACGCCATGCTCGGCCGCGCGGCTCGCCGCCTTCTCCCAGGCATCGCAGAGTTCATGGCTGAAGCACGCATGCGCCTTGGCGGATTCGGTCAAAGCCTGATCCTGCCACAGGCCGTACCAGCCGATCGCCGAGCCGTTGATCAGCACCGCGGGCCGTTTGTCGAGGCGCGCGATCAATCCGACGACGTCGTTGGTCACGCTGAGGCGGGAATCCAGGATCTTGCGGCGCTTGGCTTCGGTCCATAGCCCGTTGCCGATCGGTTCACCCGCCAGATTGACGATGGCATCGATCGTCGCATCGGCCGGCAGCTGATCGAGGCTGGTGATCAGGGTGATCGGCGGTCGCAAGTTCTCCGCCCTGGCCGGACTTCGGATCAGCGCGATGACGTGATGACCGGCGTCGGCAAGGCCCGCCGCCAGCCGGCTGCCGATGAAGCCGGTGGCCCCGGTGATCAGGATGGTCTGCCGTCCCGGCAATCTTTCAACGAGGCCGCCGGCCGGTGCGCTGTTCAACCGCGCCAGGCGTCTGGATGCCGCGAAATCCCTGATGCCGCCGATGCCGGCGCCAATGGCAGCCACCGCGGCGAGGATGCTCCAGAACCCGTAATACGCCGATACGATGCCGGTCGGCCGATCCGCCCATTCGATCAGGACCGGCAGCAGCAGAACGAGAATGGCGCCGTAGTTCAGCGCCAGCAGCGTGTGGTTGATCCGCTCGGTCGCCGGCAGTTTCCGGCTCATGTCCTCCTCGACGAAATCCATCAGCGTGACGATGACCTCGACGACGAGAACCGCGATGACGACCATTGCCCAAAAGCCGTGGACCTCCAGCCAGCCGAGCGTCAGGAACAGCAGCGCATAGAGCGCATTGCGCAGGCTGTGCAGCCGCAACTCATGACGCTGCGACGGCCGCCAGGCCAGCCGCTCCGTCAGTTCGTGGTGATAGAACGTGTCGAACGCGCCCATCGCGATCTGGATCGCAATCAGGCTCCACAGAAACGATGACATCATGGCGTTGCCTCCCTGAAGACCGCGGTCTGGCGAACAAGCATGCCGAAGCGGGGATGAATGATCTCGAGCGTGAACTGGAATTCGCCGCCTCCGAGATCGGTGTGGGTGACGGTGAGCGCGCCGGGCGTAAGCCACGCCGGCAATGTGAGCTTGAGGCGCCCCAGTTGCAGAAAGTAGTGCGCGCTGCGAAACGTCAGTGCGTCGCCGTCGACCACGATCCGCAGCGCCATGCCGACGCCGTAGCCGACATATTCCTCCAGCCCCGTCGGCCCCGCGAAACGCTTGGAGGAATGAATGACCTGGGGAAACCCGTTGCGCCGCGCGTAGATGCGCGTCCACATCTGGCCGCCGGTAGCGGCATCTTCGGTCACCGTAACAATGCTGGGAATTCGCGTATCGGCCGAGATCGGCAGCGGTCCGCCGATCAGGCGCGCGATTTGCGCCAGCCACCAGCCGGCCCGGCTGAACCCGACCTCGACCACCTCGCCGGCGTAAATCGCGGTGTTGCCGCCGCCGAGCCGCTTCGAGAACCGTTGTCGCGTAGCGGGCGGCAGCCGCGCCCAGTCATCTCGGGATAGCAGCGCCCGAAATCGGACATCGCCGAGGAGTGCATCGAGATCTTCATGGCTGTCGGCGGCCGCTGGAAGTTTTCGGATTTTGCCTTGCGACGCCATCATGCGCTCCAGCAGCCTCACGCCTTACTTCGATTTCCCCGCCGGCAGGAAACTGACGATCTTTTCGCCGAGTTTTATCAATGCGATCAGCCTCGGCCGGGGCACCCTGAGCATTTGCATGTACCAGCGATCCACCAACTCGGTGAAAGCCAGCATTTCCTTCAGCCGCTGGCTCGCCACCGGGCTCATCGTGGGATCGTCGGCGGCATCCACGACGCAGGCGCGCAGCGCATCGACCGCGGGATCGATCTCGCGCTCCTTGCGGCCGGCGGCGATCCTGGCTGCCACCTCCCAGATATCGGTCTCCGCCTCGAAATGGTCGCGGCGGTCGCCCAGGATCGGGACCCGCCGGATCAGGTTCCAGGACAGCAATTCCTTGATCGAATTGGAGACGTTGGACCTGGCCATGCCGAGGGTCTCGGCGATGTCGTCGGCGGTCAGTGGCGCTTCCGACAGGTAGAGCAGACCGTGGATCTGGCTCACCGAGCGGTTGACGCCCCACTCGTCGCCCATGTCGCCCCAATGCAGGATGAAGCGCTCGACCGCGGCGGGTAATTTCTTCTTGGCTGTTGTTTCTGTCATGACAGAAATATCTGACGGAAACGGACGAATGTCAAGAGGCCTGAGGGAGGCTGTCGTCGCTAGACCGTCGGCAGCACCGAGAACCGCTCGCCCGGCCGCCGCAGATTAAGCGCATCGGGTCCGGCATCATGCTCGGTGACCGCATCGACGTGCGCCGAGGACGGGCCGCGCCGGCATCGCTCCACCATGGCGGCAACGATTTCGGCAGGTCCCGAGAACAGCGCCTCGACGCTGCCGTCACTGACGTTGCGCACCCATCCCTCGAGATCATGCGCCCTCGCCCGGTGCTCGACCCAGGCGCGATAGCCGACGCCCTGCACCCGGCCCCGGATCGTCACCTGACGGATCGCGGCGCTCATCCCCGCTGTCCCAGGAACTCCGCGCTGCGCGCTTTCACATCGGGCTCGCGCATGACGCGGCCGGTCAGATCGGATGACGCAAGGCCTTTCAGAGTCTTGGGCGGCTGGCCCTCACGCAACGCTTTAAGCGTTTCGTAAACCGCCTGGGTGGCGGCGGCGAATGGCGCGTGGCCCTGCAGCGCGATCCGCACCCGCTGGTGCGCGAGGGTGCCGGGATCGCTCATCTCCTCCGGCGCGCCGCCGAGCACGATCGGCAACGTGGTGGCGGCGGCGATGGCTTGCAACTCGGCGGGCGTCTTCACGCCGGTGAAGAACAGCGCATCGACGCCGGCAGCCTCATAGGCCCGCGCGCGTGCGATCGCGTCCTCGATCGACGTCACCGACGCCGCCCCGGTACGCCCCATGATGACCAGCGCGGGATCGCTCCGCCCGTCCAGCGCCGCCTTGATCTTGCCGACGCCCTCCTCCAGCGAAATCAGCTGCGTCTTTGTCACACCGTAAGCCTGCGGCAGCAGCGTGTCCTCGATGGTCAAACCGGCGGCGCCGGCCGCCTCCAGCTCCTGCACCGTGCGGCGGACATTGAGCGCGTTGCCGTAACCATGGTCGGCGTCGACCAGCACGGGCAGGTCAGCCGCGCGCGACATCCGGCGCATCTGTTCGGCGAGTTCCGTGAGCGTAATCAGCGCGATGTCGGGATCGCCTAACACCGCGAGCGAAGCCACCGAGCCGCCGAACATGCCGAGTTCGAAACCGAGATCCTCGGCGATGCGGATCGATGTCGCGTCATAGACGGAACCGGGCCGAATGCAGGATGATCCCGACAGGATCGAACGCAACGCTTCGCGGCGCTTGCGGAAAGCCATGGGGAACTCCTTCGCGTCTAAAAAACACCGCTGTCATCGCCCGGCTTGACCGGGCGACCCAGTATCCAGAGGCGTCTGAGATAGACCGAGAAGCCGCGGCGTACCAGGTCGCCCGGTCAAGCCGGGCGATGACAGTTTTGCTTGTGGCGGCCACAACAGTTCACTTCGCTGCGCTCGCAATGACGGAGTTCAGGCGAATTCGAGAATCAGCGCGTCGACCGCCAGCGTCGCGCCGGCGGAGGCGTGAATCTTCTTGACGGTGCCGTCGCGCTCGGCGCGCAGCACGTTCTGCATCTTCATGGCTTCCACCACCGCCAGGGTTTCGCCTGATTTGACTTCCTGGCCTTCGGCGACCGCGATCGACACCACCAGACCCGGCATCGGGCACAGCAGCTTCTTGCCGGTATCGGCCTTGACGCCGACCGGCATCAGCCGCGCCGCCTGGGCCTCGCTCTCGGTGAAGACGTTGACCGCGACCTCGAAACCCTGATGCGCGAGGCGAATGCCATTGGGGATCGGCCGCACCTGCATCGCGACCAGATGCCCGTCGATGGTGCCCTGCCAGACCGGATCGCCCGGCGCCCATGTCGAGACGATATGGTGCGGATGACCCTGGGTGCCGTCGGCATTGATGAAGCGCACCGCAATGCCATCGGCTTCACGTACAATATCGAGTGCGATTTCGTTGCGTTCCAGCCATACCGCGCGGCGGCCCTCGCGCTGCACCGCCCTGCCCGTCAGCTGGCCGGAAATCTGCCGCTTGCGCTCGCCGAGCACGTGGTCGATGGCGGCGCCGACCGCCGCCAGCCGGCGGGCGATCTCGCCTTCGGGCACGCGGACCGCGAACCCCCCAGGAAACTCCTCGGCGATGAACCCGGTGGAGAGATTTCCGCCGCGCCAGCGCGGATGATTCATCAGCGCCGACAGGAACGGAATGTTGTGGCGGATACCGTCGATGTAGAAGGAATCCAGCGCGGTCGACTGCGCCTCGATGGCGGCGGCGCGCGACGGCGCGTGGGTCACCAGCTTGGCGATCATCGGATCGTAATAGATCGAGATCTCGCCGCCTTCCTGCACGCCGGTGTCGTTGCGAACGGTGATGCCGTCGCTTGAGCTTTCGACCGGCGGGCGGTACTTCACCAGTCGTCCGATCGAGGGCAGGAAATTGCGGAATGGATCCTCTGCATAGACCCGCGACTCCACCGCCCATCCGGTCAGGGTGACGTCCTTTTGCGCCAGCGCCAGTTTCTCGCCGGCGGCGACCCGGATCATCTGTTCGACGAGGTCGATGCCGGTGACCAGTTCGGTAACGGGATGCTCGACTTGCAGCCGCGTGTTCATCTCCAGGAAGAAGAAGCTCTTGTCCTGGCCGGCGACGAATTCGACCGTGCCGGCGGAATCGTAATTGACCGCTTTTGCCAGGGCGACCGCCTGCTCGCCCATCTGGCGGCGGGTGGTCTCGTCGAGCAGCGGCGACGGCGCTTCCTCGATCACTTTCTGATTGCGGCGCTGGATCGAACATTCGCGTTCGCCGAGATAGATCACGTTGCCGTGCTTGTCGCCCAGCACCTGGATTTCGATGTGGCGGGGATCGACGATGAATTTCTCGATGAAGACGCGGTCGTCGCCGAACGACGACTTGGCTTCGGCCTTGGCGAGCCCAAAGCCCTCGGCGACTTCGGAGGTCGAATGCGCGATCCGCATGCCCTTGCCGCCGCCGCCGGCGGAAGCCTTGATCATCACGGGATAGCCGATGGCGTCGGCGATCTTGACCGCGTGCCTCTCGTCCTCGATGACGCCGAGGTAACCCGGCACGGTCGAGACGTCCGCCTTCGCTGCGGCTTTCTTCGACTCGATCTTGTCGCCCATCGCGGCGATGGCGCCGGCGTTGGGGCCGATGAAGACGATCCCGGCCTTGCTCAGCGCCAGCGGAAAGGATTCACGCTCGGACAGGAACCCATAGCCGGGATGCACCGCCTCGGCGCCGGACTTGCGGCAGGCCTCGATGATCTTCTCCATCACGAGGTAACTGTCGGACGCCGCCGGCGGCCCGATCAGGACGGCATCGTCGGCCATTTCGACGTGCAGCGCGTCACGGTCGGCCTCGGAATAGACCGCGACCGTCTCGATCCCCATGCGGCGGGCGGTCTTGATGATCCGGCAGGCGATCTCGCCGCGATTGGCAATCAGAATACGTTTGAACATGGGGCCATTTACTTGCAACCGAAGGGCGGGGTCCAGCCCTCCGGTGCGGCTGGACGGGACGATTTATCAGTTCCGTCGTACAGCAAAACTGAACGGAGGCAACGGTTTATGCGGCCCAATCTCGCTTCAGGGAGAGAATTAGCGGATGGTCCGATCTGATGGAAATATCCTTCATCGCGCATTTTCCACGCAAGCACGCGCTGCATCAGCCGGAATAGGTATTGAACCGGCCGCGCGTGTAGGCATGGGAGACCGCCTTCATCAGCTCGCTCGCCTCGTCTTCCAGAAATTGATTGGCCACGATCAGGGCGCGGATGGTGGAGCGCATGTCGCCGCCGCATGCCGCGATCGCCTGATCGACGGCGGCCTCCAGCCCGTTGTCCTCTTCTGCATTGGCGGGTGAAGAGGCGGACATCAGGGGTTGTTCCATCGGGGCGCGGTGGAACAATGTTCTTCTTTTGTTCTCATGAAGTCAACCCGCGCCCGCGCAGGTCGACCCGCCGGCACGCCGCCCTGCATCGCATGGCGACGTGCCACCGCCTTTTTTCAGCGCGCGGTCCGCACCGCGCCCTATCTCTGGCGATTCTTGCGGGAACTGCGCATGGCGGGGCACGGCCAGCCCGGATTACCGCAGGTCTGCACATCGCCATTGGCGGGATCGTTGACGGCAATGTAGCCGGTGCCGCCACTGTGATTGAGATAGCAGAACGATACCGGGAAGCTCTGGTCATAAAACGGCGACCTGATTCGCAGCGTCTGCGATCCGATGCTCAGATAGTTCAATGACTGGGTGGTGCGCGGCGGAATCTTTCGTTGAACCACCGCGTTGCTGACGGTCCAGGTGTAGTTGGAGTTGTTGTAGAAATGCCGGCTGCAATAGAATTGCGCGGAGGCGTTGGTCGCGGACAGCAGCGTTGCGACAAGCAGTGCAATAAATCCGGTCAAAACTCTCATGAAATTCTCCCTGTGACAATGCGCGCCAAGGTAGCTCAGCAAACAAATACAATCAATGCTGGTTTCGGTTGCAGTATGCCGTCGACCACAACCTGGACCGGCTCGCGGCTTCCGTGAACTTCACCGAAGAGTTCCAGCAGGCCTACCCGGTATGGTCGAGCACCCCCCGAGGCGTTGCGCAAACATGATGCGCTCCCGCGTCGCGCAGTTCCGTTTCGCTGCCATAACCGTAGAGCACACCGACGGCCGTCATTCCGTTTTTCCGCGCCCCCACCATGTCGAAGCTGCGGTCCCCGATCATCATGGCCTGGGACGGGTCGATGCCCATGGACTGCAGCGCATGGCCCAGCAGGTCGGTCTTGTCGGAACGCGTGCCATCCAGTTCGGCGCCGAACACGCGTTCGAAATAGCCCCGCAATCTGAAGTGATCGACAATGCGCTCGGCAAAGACGTGCGCCTTGCTGGTCGCCACAAACAGGCGCCGGCCCGACCGGGCGAGCGTGGACAGGGTGTCCTCGATGCCGGGATAGACCTCGTTCTCGAACAGGCCGATGTCGGAGAACCGTTCGCGATAAAGCACCAGCGCCCTGCCGGCCAGTTCGTCGCTGCCAAGCAGTTTTTTCAGGCTGCCGTGCAGCGGCGGGCCGATACACCATGTGAGTTCATCTTCCGGCGGGATTGGCTGATCGAGCTTGCCGAGCGCATACTGGATCGAGCGCGTGATGCCGGGCTTGGGATCGGTCAGCGTGCCGTCGAGGTCGAAATAGATTGCGGTCATCCCGGCCGGCTCCCGTTGAGACGCCTGCAGCCAATACAGCAGTTGTTGTCGCTGTCATGGCTGCGCTATCAGGTTATTCCCAACTTTGGCGCCGCCGGCGGCCTTCGATGACCAACAGGCCCCTCGATCAATGCGCGGACTTCCCGTAACGTCTGCCACAAGTTTCGCAAAACCCAAAAGAGGCAATGACCTGGATGCGTTCCCTGATCCTGATACTCGCAGTTCTCTGGGCGGGGCAAAGTTGGGCTGCCGGCGCGGTCGTCAAGGACGGCGGCACCGTCCAGGTGGCCGGCGTGACCTACCGGCTCGACGGCATCGATGCGCCCGAGCTCGACCAGATGTGCATCGACGAGCACGCGGATGCCTGGGCCTGCGGCGTCGAAGCGCGCGACCAACTGGTCAAATTGATCGGCAACCGTGCGGTCCGTTGCGAGGATCTCGGACTGGCCCCTTACAAGAGCCGGCATATCGGCATTTGCACCGTCGAGGGCGAAAAGGCGACGCTCAATCAACTGGTGGTCCGCCAGGGGTTTGCATTGAATTTCGAACCCTATGCGAGAGGCCGCTTCAAGGACGACGAGTCCGGCGCCAGGGACAAGAAAGTCGGTCTTTGGAAGGGCTGCTTCGCATCGCCCTACGAATTCCGCCGCGGACGCAAGGACGGCACCCTGCTGGGCGATTCCTGCAGGACCGACAAAGACCA
Source organism: Bradyrhizobium sp. (assembly GCF_030654605.1). Classification (GTDB taxonomy): domain Bacteria; phylum Pseudomonadota; class Alphaproteobacteria; order Rhizobiales; family Xanthobacteraceae; genus Bradyrhizobium. The sequence goes on along the minus strand of NZ_JAURXB010000187.1, from coordinate 3,708 downwards.
GCAAATACGCGCCGTGCTGTTTCCCGAACACCCCGTGATGCCGCCGGGTTGCAACATCAAGGGAAAGCTGGCGGTGCGCGCCCGCGTCACCGGCAATGTCGGCGTCTATCACCTGCAGGGCTGTCGCAGTTACCCCGGCACGACCGAGCCGGATCGCTGGTTTTGCACCGAGGAAGACGCCCAGGCCGCGGGATTTCGCAAGGCTTATAACTGCCAGGCGAAGGGGAAGTAACGGCGCTGCTTCTCCCCTCCTCCCGCGAGCGAAGCGAGTGGTGGGGTCCGAGGCGAGCGAAGCTCGCTCTCGAGGTCGGGGGTGGGGGTCTATCGGCGTATTCGACTGGCAGCGCGTTTGCGGAAGCGCCCCCGACCCCTCCCCGCCACGCGCAAGGGCGCGTGGAGGGAGGGGAGAAAAAAGCGCCCCTCACGCCACGCTTGCAACAGCCGCATCGCTGCCAGCCAGCATCCTTCGAATTTCATGGGCCGGGCGCGCGGCGCTGAACAGATATCCCTGCATCTGCGTGCATCCGAGCGACTGCACGGTATCGCGCTGCTGTTCCGTCTCGACCCCTTCCGCGGTCGTGATCATGTTGCGGTCGGCGGCGATGCTGACGACGGCCTTGATGATCGACGCCGAACCGGTGCCGCGCGTCAACTCCTTGACGAAGCTGCGGTCGATCTTGATCTTGTCGAACGGAAACCGCTGCAGGTAGCTCAGCGACGAATAGCCGGTGCCGAAATCGTCCAGCGCGATGTGAACCCCGAGCGCGCGAAGCTGGTTGAGCGACACCAGCGCCGCGTCGTCATCGGCAATCAGCACCGCCTCGGTAACCTCGAGTTCCAGCCGGCGCGGGTCGAGGCCGGTATCGGCCAGCGCGGCGGCGACCTTCAGGGACAGCGTCGGTGACCTGAACTGGATGGGAGAAACGTTGACGGCAACGCGGATATCGACGGGCCACGCCGCGGCTTCGGCGCATGCGGTTCGCAGCACCCACTGCCCGATCTCCTCGATCAGGCCGGTCTCCTCGGCCACCGGAATGAAATCGGCCGGCGAGACAATGCCGCGCACCGGATGCCGCCACCGCAGCAGCGCCTCGCATCCGGTGATCCCGTTGCTGCGCAGATCGACAATCGGCTGGTAGTGGATCTCGAAACCGTCCGAAGCGATCGCAGTCCGCAAATCCCGCTCGAGTTCGCGGCGCAGGTTGGCTTGCGCTTCCATCGACGGCTCGAAGAAACGATGGGTCCGCCGGCCTGCCGCCTTCGCGGCATACATTGCGAGGTCGGCGCTCTTGAGCAGCCCGAACAGGTCGGACCCGTGACGCGGCGCGATGGCAATTCCGATGCTGGCGTCGCTGCCGAGGCTGTGCCCGAGGCAATCGAACGGCGTTCGCAGCGCCCGATAGACCTTCACGATCAGCGCCTCGACATCGTCGTCGGAGACGACGTCGCGCTGCAGAATGGCGAACTCATCGCCACCGAGCCGTGCAACGAAGTCGCTCGGTCCGACGGCCTCGAGCAGGCGCCCCGACACACCCCTCAGGAATTCATCGCCGATCAAATGGCCCAGTGAGTCGTTGATGCGCTTGAACTCGTCGATGTCGATGTAGAGGATGGCGAATTGAACGTCGGAGGTTTGAAGCAGCAACCCTTCCGCGTGCCGCTGGAACAGCGTCCGGTTCGGCAGGTTGGTCAATGCGTCATAATGGGCGAGATGCTCGATCTTGGCCGCGACACGCCGCCGCTCGGTGACGTCTTCCATCGTGGTGGCCCAGCCGCCGTCCGGCGACCGCTTGTAGATCAGCCGGATCATGCGGCCGTCGGGGACCGAAATGACGGTGTCGTTGATCAGGTCATCCTTCGGGTCGAGAAACCTCGCGCAATGGGCATCGACGTCGCCGACGAAAGAACCGGTTTCCTGGCGATGAAGGATGAGGTCGCGCAGATGGCAGCCCGGCTTGGCGACATCTGACGATAAGCCAAACATATCGATGTAGCGCTGGTTGCAGATGACGAGGCGGCCCGAGGCGTCGAACAGCAGAAGTCCCTGGGTCATGTTGTTGATGGCGCAGTCGAGATGCTGGCTCTTCTCGGAAAGCAGCCGCTGCGCGGCCGCGTGCTGACGCTTCAACTGGCGAACGATCAGATAGATCGTGGCGATGACGACGATGACCGCGAGAAGTGCCGCGGAAAACTGCAGCTTGGCCTGCGCCCGCCAATCGGCCAGCGCCGACGACACGTTGGTCGAGGCGACAATCAGGATCGGAAAATTTGACAGGGCCCGGATGGAACCGATCCGCTCCGCCCTCTCGGCCGAGTGCTTGAAGCGCCCGGAAGCATTGCCACCCACCGCCAGCGCCTGCTGGAACGAGCGCGATTTGCTGACGTTCTTGCCGATCAGATTGTCGTCTTGCGGATGGCGGGCGATGACGGTGCCGTCGCGGTGAATCATCGAGATCGTGGTGTCGCTGTTCAGCGCCAGGGAAGCGACGAAACTCCGGAAATGCGAGGGTTCGACGCCCCGGGTCGCAAAGCCGATCAGTTCGCCGTTACGGCCGGTAATCTTGCGCGCAAAGATCGTCGTCCAGACTTTCGTCACCTTGCTGACCGCCGGTTCGACGATCACATCGGGAGTAGGCCTGCCGGAGGTAAATTCGCGGAAATAGCGCCGGTCCGTGATGCTCACATCCTCCACCGGCCACATCTCCGATGTATTGATCAGCTGGCCCTTGACGTTGAACAGATTCAAGCCGCCGACATGCGGAAGCGCCGCGAGCTTGGTACGCAGCATCTCATGCGCCGATAGCGTCGACATCTGCCGTTCGAAACTCTCGGCCGTGTTCATGCTGCCTGCCTGCATGTGGGCGACGACATCGTCGTGAACATGCTGGAGGTCGGCGAGTTGCTGGTCGAAATGACGGGACAGCAGCAGTGCGCTGTTGGCCAGCTCGCGCTCGCTGGCCTCGAGCGCGCGCTCCCGGAACTCGAGGGCGAGATATCCGGTGCCCGACGCGATCGCGATGACGAGGGCGGCGCCGCACAGAATGAGCCACTGAACGGCACCCAGTCTTCCGCGAGGACGCAAACCGCCACGCGACAACCATCGACCTCCCGAACCGGCACTATCCGACTGACTACCCGACATCTTCCGTCCCCCTCCTATCACCTGTAGCGGAACCGGTACCAAGAGGCCGTTAGGAAAATCAGTTATCGGGAGGTTAAAACTATACCGAATGGCGCCACGATGAAGTCCGGCGCGCAGCTGTGATCCAAGTCCGCAAGAGGGCGAATAGCGCCGTGGCTTCCCTACCGATTTCCCCGTGGTAGGCTCAAACGCAGGCCGCTGCAGCTCCGGATCTGGCCGTGGCTTCCCTACCGATTTCCCCGTGGTAGGCTAACTCGGGGCGGGACTGCGCTGTCCGGCGTGCCGTGGCTTCCCTACCGATTTCCCCGTGGTAGGCTAACAGCGCTGTCGGCACAGTGTTCCGAGATGCCGTGGCTTCCCTACCGATTTCCCCGTGGTAGGCTAACCCGCAGAACCAGACCGCGCAATTCCTTGCCGTGGCTTCCCTACCGATTTCCCCGTGGTAGGCTGCCGGTGCGCAAGCCAAGGTGTCGGCGACGGCCGTGGCTTCCCTACCGATTGCCCCGTGGTAGGCTTCGCGCAACGGCTATCACAACAAGGAATGGGCCGTGGCTTCCCTACCGATT
>NZ_JAURXB010000084.1 GCF_030654605.1 Bradyrhizobium sp. | reverse complement strand
GCGCATGGCAAATCTCCGTTTCGCTCGAACGGAATGTGGTGCGAAACAATTTTGAATGAAATCAACAATCGTGTATGATATTCATTCGAAAATGTTTGGGGGGTGACGGTGGAGTGGAGCGATCTCCGCATCTTCCTGGCGATCGCGCGGGAAGGAACGCTCGGCGGGGCCGGAAGGAAGCTCGGATTGAGCCAGCCGACCATGGGGCGGCGCTTGCGCGCGCTGGAGGAGGCGGTCGGTCATGCGATGTTTCAGCGTACGCCCGAAGGCTTCGTTCTTACCGACAACGGCAACCTCATGCTCCCGCACGCCGAGCAGATCGAGGAAGAGACCCTGGCGCTCGCGCGCCGTCTGAGCGGTGAGGATCACGGACTCGGCGGCAATGTGCGCATCTCATGCTCGGAATGGTTTGGCACCTTCATGCTTGCGCCGGTGCTGGCCGCCTTTGCCAAGGCCCACCCGCGGGTGACCATCGAGCTCGTCACCGATTCCAGGCTTTACAGTCTCTCACGACGGGAAGCCGACCTTGCCTTTCGGATCAAGCCGTTCGCCGAACCGGCCGTCATTTCGCGCAGATTGCTGCGGATTCCCTATGCGCTCTATGGCACCAAGGGCACCCGTGTACCCACGCCGGGAGACGGCAGGGGATATCGGCTGGTTACGATGGATACGGCTTTCGCCGACATGCCGGATGCGACCTGGCTCAAACACGTGTTGCCAGAGGCGGAGATCGCCTTCCGCAGCAACAATCGTGAAGCGCAGGCCCGCCTCTGCCAGCTCGGTGCCGGGCTCGCCGTCCTGCCTTGCCCGCTGGCGGACAGCCTGCCGGGTCTGAAGCGCATCGATCTCGGCGAATCCCCGCCCAGTCGCGACACTTACGTCGGATATCATCGCGACCTGCGCCGCATGCTGCGCCTTCGCACACTGCTCGATTTCGTCATTACTCAGCTCACCTCCTGAAACCGCGCGCTGTTTCCCATTGGCATGCATCGAATAGTCGCGCTCGTCACCGCGGGTGCCGCGGATGTCTGCATTTCGATTGTGGGCCAGCAGAACGCCGTTCCCGCGAGCGACGAGGTTCCGCCGGAACGGCCGGCTGGAGCGGACTTCGCAGCGTCGCGAGAGCAGGCCGCAAGCCAATCGCCTGATTGTCCTTCCTCTCACCTCATGATAGTCAGCCGCGCCAAAATCCATACCTGCACTTATCCGCCGGGTTGTCTGGAAAGACCGGAATATCAATGAAGAATATTTCCATAGCCGCGTTCTCCGATGCCGATCGGCGAGGGGTCCTGAATGTCATTTTGCCGATCCAGCAGGGAGAATTCGGCATTCCCGTCACCGAGGCGGATCAGCCTGATCTCGCGGACATTGCCGCGTTCTACCAGTCGGGGACTGGCGGATTCTGGGTGGCGCGAGCACATGACGAAGTTGTCGGCACGGTCGGATTGAAGGACATCGGTTCAGGGCAGGCAGCGTTGCGGAAGATGTTCGTCGCCAGCCCGTTTCGCGGCCGGGAGTTCGGCGTGGCCGGCAGGCTTCTCGACGCCTTGCTGGCGCATGCGCGCACGCGGGGCGTCACCGGGATCTTTCTCGGCACCACGGATAAATTTCTGGCGGCGCACCGGTTCTACGAAAAGAAGGGTTTTGAGGAGCTGCCAAAAGCCGACCTGCCCAGGGCCTTCCCGGTCATGGCGGTCGATTCGAAATTCTATGTCTTGAGACTGCCGTAAGGGCCGCGACGGGCACTCGGCCGGCCGACACAGCTCAGCTATCGACCTTCAGCGCGGCAATGAACGCTTCCTGCGGGATGTCGACCTTGCCGAACTGCCGCATCTTCTTCTTGCCTTCCTTCTGCTTCTCCAGAAGCTTGCGCTTGCGCGTGATGTCGCCGCCGTAGCACTTGGCCGTCACGTCCTTGCGCAGCGCGCGGACGGTTTCGCGGGCGATCACCTTGCCGCCGATCGCGGCCTGGATCGGAATCACGAACATGTGCGGCGGGATCAGCTCCTTCATCTTCTCGACCATGGCGCGGCCGCGGCCTTCGGCGCGGGTGCGATGCACCAGCATCGATAGCGCGTCGACCGGCTCGAGGTTGACCAGGATCTGCATCTTGACCAGGTCGGCCGGCTTGTAGTCGGTGAGGTGATAGTCGAACGAGGCATAGCCCTTGGAGACCGACTTCAGGCGGTCGTAGAAATCGAACACCACCTCGTTGAGCGGCAGTTCGTATTTCACCATGGCGCGATTGCCGACATAGGTGAGTTCTTTCTGATTGCCGCGTCGGTCCTGGCAGAGTTTGAGGACGCTGCCGAGATATTCGTCGGGGGTCAGGATCGTGGCTTCGATCCACGGCTCGTGGATTTCGGCGATCTTCACCACGTCGGGCATATCGATCGGATTGTGGATCTCGATCTCCTGCCCGTCGGTGAGATGCATCTTGTAGATCACGCTCGGCGCGGTCGCGATCAGGTTGAGATCGAACTCGCGGTGCAGCCGCTCCTGGATGATTTCCAGATGCAAAAGCCCGAGGAAGCCGCAGCGGAAGCCAAAGCCGAGCGCGGCGGAAGTTTCCATCTCGAACGAGAAGCTGGCGTCGTTGAGCCTGAGCTTGCCCATCGCCGCGCGAAGCGTTTCGAAATCGTCGGCGTCGACCGGGAACAGGCCGCAGAACACCACGGGGACGGCCGGTTTGAATCCCGGCAGCATGTCGGTGATCGGCTTCCTGTCGTCGGTGATGGTGTCGCCGACGCGGGTGTCCGCGACTTCCTTGATCGCGGCCGTGATGAAACCGATCTCGCCGGGGCCGAGTTCGTCGACCTGCGTCATCTTCGGCGTGAAGAAACCGACGCGCTCGACGTCATAGGCGGCGTTGGTGCCCATCATGCGGATGCGCTGGCCCTTTTTCATCACGCCGTCGACGATGCGAACCAGCACCACGACGCCGAGATAGACGTCGTACCAGCTGTCGACCAGCAGCGCCTTCAGCGACGCATTGCGGTCGCCCTTCGGCGCCGGCAGCCGGTGTACGATGGCTTCCAGCACGAGGTCGATGCCGATGCCGGTTTTCGCCGAGATCATCACCGCGTCGGAAGCGTCGATGCCGATCACGTCCTCGATCTGGCGCTTGACCTGGTCCGGTTCGGCCGCCGGGAGGTCGATCTTGTTGAGCACCGGTACGATCTCGTGGCCGGCGTCGAGCGCGTGGTAGACGTTGGCGAGCGTCTGCGCCTCGACGCCCTGGCTGGCGTCGACCACCAGCAGCGAGCCCTCGCAGGCCGCCAGCGAGCGCGACACCTCGTAGGCGAAGTCGACATGGCCGGGGGTGTCGATCAGATTGAGGATGTAGGTGTTGCCGTCCTTGGCCGGATAGGTCAGCCGCACGGTCTGCGCCTTGATGGTGATGCCGCGCTCGCGCTCGATATCCATGGAATCGAGCACCTGCTCCTTCATCTCGCGCGCCTGCAGGCCCCCGGTGGTCTGGATCAGACGGTCGGCCAGCGTCGATTTGCCATGGTCGATATGCGCAACGATGGCGAAGTTGCGGATGTTGGAAATAGGGATGGATGTCATGGGCGCGGGATAGCATTGGCACCCCGCTGCGGCAACCATAATGCGGCTTTTTGGCGGGGCTTCTTCACGCCAACCTGATTCCACTTTTGGCCAAAACGCGGTACGCACAGGCCATGTCGACTGCATCAATTTTGCCCGCGGCTTCGCGCGCGCGCCGCTGGCCGCAGATCAGGCGTTTGCCGGCGTGGCTCGCCGCGCAGGCCTCCGATCCCAAGGCCGGCCTCTGGCTGGTGATCGGCTTTGCCGCCGCCCATGCGGTGCTCTGGACCCTGATCCTGGTCAATCTCAAGGCGGCGCAGGACGTCCATATGGACGTCGCGGAGGCCTTCGCCTGGGGCCAGAAGTTCCAGTTCGGCTATGGCAAGCATCCGCCGCTCTCGGGATGGGTCGCCGGCCTCTGGTTCAAGCTGTTTCCCGTCGCCAACTGGTCGACCTACGCGCTGGCGATGGCGACGGTCGGTTGCGGCCTCGTGATTTTCTGGCTGATCGCGCTGCGCGTGGTGGATCGCCGCCGCGCCTTCTTCGTCGTGGTGATGCTGGCGCTCTATCCGATCTTCAACTTCAAGGGTTTCAAGTACAATCCGGACCTGCTGCAGCTGGTGACGCTGCCGCTATTGGTGCTGGCCTATCTCGA
>NZ_JAURXB010000083.1 GCF_030654605.1 Bradyrhizobium sp. | reverse complement strand
GGTAACTCCGTGAGCGGTCTTCAGGACGTGTTGACGAGCGGTGTCGAAGCGTACGGCGAAATCGTGTGGTCCTGGCGCCGCAAGGCTGGCGCCAAGCTTGCGAACCCGTTCGCAGGCGACGGTGGCAACAGAGCGTAGCTCGCCGGGGAGAGTACGTATAAGCCGTAAAGCCATTGCGCAGGGAATGTCGGATGTTCTCCGCTGCCCTGTATGCTCGTGTGCGCATCTACTCGTACAATTTGCACACGAGACCGCGGGTGCAGCGCGCATCCGGCATTCCCTGCTCCCTCATTTGAGGGACAAGGTTCTTGCAAGGCTCGGGCTAGTCGTGCCGCGAGATCGCGGAGTCGTATTCAGTCGTCATCACCCGCGCATGCGGGTGATCCAGTATTCCAGAGACAACAGTGATTGAATCGATAGGTCGCGGCTACTGGATACCCCGCATGCGCGGGGTATGACGGCGGATAACTCACCCCGGCAGCCAGCCCCTGATCGCCGGCAGGAAGAAAATGCCGATATTGATCGCAAAGCCGATGCTCCACCGGATGGAGCGCAGCGTCGGGCGGTTACCGAGATAGGTGAAGACGTAGGCGATCCGCACGATCAGGAACAGCACCGCCAGTTCGTTGATCAGATGCTGCGGCGCCGCCCGGAATTCCGCCAGCAGCACCGCGGCGGCGAAGAACGGAAAGGCCTCGATGCCGTTCTGATGGGCGCCCAGCGCGCGGGCGGCGATCGGGTCGTCATAGAAGCCGGGGTCGCGCGGCCTGGCGTTGTCGAAACGGCGAAACCCGATCGCCTTGATCGGGACGATCGTCAGCAGATAGAGCAGCAGCGTTCCGAAAACGCACCATTCGGCGATCGTCATGATTCCCCCCGATGCGGCATGGCCGTGACCCGCCTGGCCCTCCAAAACGTGACAGTATCGAAAGCGCCATTATCTTGACAAGGATACCCCAACGCGCGAAGCCACGGGCATTATGACAGCAGTTGTAGCCATCGAAACCGCCAAGCCGGAAGCCGGGCCCGATGCCGAGCCTGCCGCCGGTATCAGCCCGGGACGCGTCGGCGTCCTGCTGGTCAACCTCGGCACCCCCGACACCGCGGACGCGCGCGGCGTGCGGGTCTATCTCAGGGAATTCCTGTCGGATCCCAGGGTGATTGAAAATCAGGGCCTGCTCTGGAAGCTGGTGCTGAACGGCATCATCCTGCAGGTGCGCCCCCGTCGCAAGGCGCGCGACTATTTGAAGATCTGGAACACCGAGAAGAACGAATCCCCGCTCAAGACCATTACGCGCGCGCAGTCCGAGAAGCTGGCCGCCGCCATCGCCGACCACGACCATGTCGTGGTCGATTGGGCGATGCGCTACGGTAACCCGTCGATCGCGTCCCGGATCGCGGCGCTGACCGCGCAGGGCTGCGACCGGCTGCTGGTGGTGCCGCTCTATCCGCAATATTCGGCGGCGACCTCAGCCACCGTCTGCGACGAGGTGTTTCGCGTGCTCGCCGGCATGCGGGCGCAGCCGACCTTGCGGATCACGCCGCCCTATTACGTCGATGCCGAATATATCGATGCGCTGGCGGTTTCGATCGACGCCCACGTCAAGACGTTGCCGTTCGAGCCGGAGCTGATCCTGGCCTCGTTCCACGGCATGCCGCAGAAATACATCGACAAGGGCGACCCCTACCAGGCGCAATGCGTCGCCACCATGGACGCCCTGCGCCGGCGCATGGGCCTCGACGCCTCGAAGCTGATGCTCACCTTCCAGTCCCGTTTCGGTTTCGACGCGTGGCTGCAGCCCTACACCGACAAGACCATCGAGCAGCTGGCCAAGGATGGCGTGCGCCGCATCGCGGTGGTGACTCCCGGCTTTTCGGCCGATTGCCTCGAAACCCTGGAAGAAATCGCGCAGGAAAACGCCGAGATCTTCAAGCACAATGGCGGCGAGCAGTTTTCGGCAATTCCCTGCCTGAACGACAGCGATCCCGGCATGGACGTGATCCGCCAGCTGGTGCTGCGGGAGCTGCAGGGCTGGATCTAGACGGCTGGATCTAGACGGCTGGATCTGATCTGGATTTGACGATTAAGTGATGCTGGCGGCTCCGCCAGCGAAACGAGGCACTTGGCCGGCGTCCGGGCGGTGACCCCTTGGCGGCCGCCAAACCCCTCCTTACCTCTATCCAAAAGGTTATACTGAACCGGCGCGGCCGGACTTCAGACCAAATAATAGACGTCCGCGAGCAACTGACTTTGCGGCTTTGGAGGATTTATGAGCGGCTTTGACATCTTCGCCATTGCATTCGTGCTGCTGGTTATTTTCACGCTGTTTGCCGGCGTCAAGACGGTGCCGCAGGGCTACGACTGGACCATCGAGCGGTTCGGCAAATACACCCGCACGCTGTCGCCCGGCCTGAACATCATCGTCCCCTATTTCGACCGGGTCGGGCGCAAGATGAACATGATGGAGCAGGTGATCAGCATTCCCGAGCAGGAGGTGATCACCAAGGACAACGCCACCGTGACGGTGGACGGCGTCGCCTTCTATCAGGTGTTCGACGCCGCCAAGGCGAGTTACGAAGTATCCAACCTCGATCAGGCGATCATCGTGCTGACCATGACCAACATCCGCTCGGTGATGGGCGCGATGGATCTCGACCAGGTGCTGTCGCACCGCGACGAGATCAACGAGCGCCTGCTGCGCGTGGTCGATGCCGCGGTGTCGCCGTGGGGGTTGAAGGTCAACCGCATCGAGATCAAGGACATCGTGCCGCCCGCCGATCTGGTCGAGGCGATGGGACGCCAGATGAAGGCCGAGCGCGTCAAGCGCGCCGACATTCTGCAGGCCGAGGGCCAGCGGCAGTCGGAAATCCTTCGCGCCGAGGGTGCCAAGCAGGGCCAGATCCTGCAGGCCGAAGGCCGCAAGGAGGCCGCGTTCCGCGACGCCGAGGCGCGTGAGCGCTCCGCCGAAGCCGAGGCCAAGGCGACGCAGATGGTCAGCGAAGCCATTGCCAAGGGCGACGTCGCCGCGCTGAACTATTTCATCGCCGACAAATACATCAAGGCGTTCGGGCAACTCGCGGACTCGCCGAACCAGAAGATCGTCATGCTGCCGATCGAGGCGATGAGCATTCTGGGATCGCTGGCCGGCATCGGCGAGATCGCGAAAGCGACTTTCGGGGAAGGCGCGGTCGCCGCCCAGGCCGCGCGCCGCGCGTCGGTGCCCGGCACCGGAGCGACCCCGCCGCCGGTGACGCCGCAACGGTAAGGTTGTTTGATGATGAGCGCACTGGCGCAGGCCCTTTTCCCTCTCCCGCTTGCGGGGGAGGGTGCCGAGCAAAGCGAGGCGGGTGGGGGCTCTCTCCGCGAGTCCCGCCGTTGAGAGAGCCCCCACCCCAACCCTCCCCCGCAAGCGGGAGAGGGCGCGCACCGCCGACGCATCGTCGTGATCGGCTACGAGAAACAGTTGAGAGGGTCACACGATGACCGAGATGTTTTACACCCTTGGCACCTGGAACTGGCTGATCTTCGGCTTTGTCCTCATGGCGCTGGAGCTGCTGGCGCCCGGAGTCTTCATGTTCTGGCTCGGGCTCGCCGCCCTGCTGGTCGGGCTGTTGTCGTTCGCGATCAGTCCGTCCTGGCAGACCCAGTTGCTGATGTTCGCGGTTTTCGCCGTCGCCGCGGTGCCGCTGTGGCGGCGGGTCGCGCGCAGCAACAGCAGTGTCAGCCAGAGTAACCCGTTTCTCAACAAGCGCACCGACGCGCTGGTCGGCCGGGTGTTCACGCTGGAAAAGCCGATCATCGACGGCTCGGGCACGGTGAAAATCGACGACACGATCTGGCGCGTCGCCGGCCCCGATGCGCCGGCCGGCAGCCGGGTCAAGATCGTGCAGGCCGACGGCGCCAGCCTGACCGTGGCGGCCGCCTGAATCAACGGGCCTTGAACCTGCTCCATCGCTCGGCGAATTGATGCAACGGCAGAAAATGTTCAAACAACTCCTTTCCGAGCGCGGTGAGGCGGTAGCCGTCGCCGGCAACAAGCTCGACCAGGCCGGCTTCCCGCAGTTCGGTCAGCCGGGTCTGCAGGATGGTCGGCGAAGCCTCGTCGCAGGCGGTGCGCAAGGCGCGCGACGTCAGCGAGCGGTCGTCGCGAAGCTCCCAGATGATCCGCAGGCTCCAGCGCCGGCCCAAGAGGTCGAGCAGCGCCATGATCGGGCGGCCGGAGGCCGAGCCGCGGACGGTGCGTTTCTTCATGGCTGAACCCTGTTTCGGCACCGGCGGCTCCCTTGCGGTCTGCTACAGATAATGTAGCATGTCGCTACGTTTATTGTAGCAATGGGAGTCGCCGATGTCACGCCTTGCGCCGCTGCAGCCGCCTTATGCCCCGGAGATCCAGCAGCAGTTCGACCGCATCATGCGCGGCGCGCCGCCGCTCGTGCTGTTTCGCACCATCGCGCGCAGCCCGCGGGCCTGGGAGAAATTTTCCGCCGGCGGCCTGCTCGACCGCGGCCCGCTCAGCCTGCGAGAGCGCGAAATCGTCATCGACCGCACCTGCGCACGCACCGGCTGCGAGTACGAATGGGGCGTCCATATCGCGGCCTTCGCCGCCGCCGCCCGCCTCACCGACGAACAGGTCCGCGCCACCGTGCTGGGCGAGGCCACGGATCCCTGTTGGTCGGTTGCCGAACAGGCACTTATCGCGGCGGTCGACGCGCTGCATCTGCGCGCGACGTTGAGCGACACGGAATTCGCCGCGCTGTCGGAGCATTACGACGAGGCGAAGATTCTGGAAATCATGCTGCTGTGCGGCTTCTATCGCACGGTGTCGTATCTCGCCAACGGACTGGCGCTGCCGCTGGAGGCGAGCGCGGCACGGTTTCCGGAGCGGACCTGACTCTCTCGGGTCGTCCCTGCGTTCGCAGGGACGACGTAAGAAAGAAATACCTACGCCACACCGGCCCTTAGCACGTCGTGCACATGCACGATGCCGACCGGCTTCCTGCCCTCGGCGACGATCAGCACCGTCACCGCCGGCTTCGACGAATTGATCGTCTCCAGCATTTCGGTGGCGAGCATGCCGGGCGGGATGGTGCGGGGATTCCTGGTCATGACCTCGTCGACCAGGGCCGTCATCAAATCCGGGCGCATGTGGCGGCGCAGATCGCCGTCGGTGATGATGCCGGCGATCTCGCCGCCGGCGTCGACGATGCAGACGCAGCCGAAACCCTTGGTCGACATCTCCACCAGCGCATCCGACATCCTTGCGCCGAGCGATTTGACCGGGATGGCGTCCCCGGTATGCATGATGTCGCGAACGAATTTCAGCATCGCCCCGAGCTTGCCGCCGGGATGGAAATTGGCGAATTCCAGCGCGGTAAAGCCGCGGCCCTCGAGCAGCGCGATGGCGAGCGCGTCGCCGATCGCGGCCTGCATCAGCGACGAGGTGGTCGGCGCCAGATTGTGCGGACAGGCCTCGCGCGCCTTCGGCAGCTCCAGCACGATGCGCGCGGCAGCACCCAGCGAGGAGACGGCGCTGGAGGTGACCGCGATCATCGGAATCGCGAAGCGGCTGGAATAATTGACGAGGTTCTTCATCTCCGGCTGCTCGCCGGACCACGACAGCGCGATGATCACATCGTCCGGCGTGATCATGCCGAGATCGCCATGGCTGGCTTCGGCGGCGTGCACGAAGAAGGCCGGCGTGCCGGTGGAGGCCAGCGTCGCCGCGATCTTGCGCGCGACATGGCCTGACTTGCCGAGCCCGGTGACGATGACGCGGCCCTTGGCGTCGCGGATCAGCTCGACGGCGGCGGTGAAAGCCGGCCCGAGCGGGCCTTGCAAGGCCGCCGAGATCGCCGCGATGCCGGCGGCTTCCGTATCGAGCGTGCGCAGGCCCGACTGGACGGCGGCGCTCGCGGGGTCGGATGAGTGTGCCATCAGCGGTTTCGAATGGGCCATGTGATTCCGAAGCAGGGGCCTGTTCGCCCCGGACCCCCTCTTAGCACGCGCGGGAGGGTGATGCGACGCGGGCCCCGTTCTCAACGGCTCATTAACCATAATTGTTTTAACTCCATTAACGACGTTTCCGCGCCGGCATTCGCATGCGCCCGGAACCCGTCGCGTAAGTAAATGAATTTGTTGGAGTATTTTTCATCGTGATGTCGGGTCCAGCAAGGGGCCGTCGCGGGCGCGTAACGGTTTTACGCGCGGTATTGCCGTGTCTCGCGCTGTTCGTCCTCGATATCGCTCCCGGCCACGCCCAGACCCTCACTCCCGACCTGTTCCGTCCGGCCCGCGACGGCTTTGTGTCGCCGCAGGATTCGCCGCTGCGCCGGACCGGAGAGACCACGGACCGCACCGGCGATGCCGCCAATGACGCGCGGCTGCGCGACAAGGACGTGCCTGCGAAATCGCGGATCGGCGCGATTCCGACCTACGGCCTTCCCGCCGCCAGCGGCGCGTCCACCTCCGGCTACGACTCGCTCAACCGGACCAGGAAGAAGACGAAATATTATCCGGGCCAGGCCAGGCCGAAGCCACCACCGGGTCCCGGCAGCAAGCCGCCGCAGCCTTTGCCCGCCAACGGGCGGGTGCGGCTGTCGATCCCGCCGTCGGACTCCGCCAACAAGACGCCGATCCCGCCGGCGATGGCCGGCACCGTGCCGGGCCAGCCGCCGCGGAAGCGGCTGAAGATCGACGACGATCCGTTCGGCGCGATCGGCGACTACGCCGGCAGCTTTCTGATCAAGTCCGCGCTCGAGCTGCGCGGCGGCTTCGACACCAATCCGCGCCGCACCGTGGTGCCGAAGGGATCGCCGTTCTATGTGGTGGCGCCGGAATTCCTCGCGGTCTCAGAATGGCAGCGCCACGCGGTCGTCGCCGACCTGCGCGGCTCGTTCACCGGCTATGGCAACACCTTTCCGCCGCCGACCGACGGCACCATCGCCTCGGCGCCGGTCGTGATCGACCGGCCGGATTTTGTCGGCCATATCGACGGCCGGCTCGACGTCAGCCGCGACTTCCGCCTGATGGGACAGGGCCGGTTACGCGTCGCCACCGACAATCCCGGCAGCCCGAACATCCAGGCCGGCCTGCAGCGCTATCCGATCTACACGACGCTCGGCGGTACCTTCGGCGTCGACCAGAATTTCAACCGCCTGCAACTGTCCGCCGGCCTCGCCGCCGACCGCACCGTCTACCAGGCGTCGAAGCTCACCGACGGCACGTCGAGCACCAATGACGACCGCAACTACAACCAGTTCGGAGGCCTCGGGCGCGTCAGCTACGATCTGATTCCGGGCCTGAAACCATTCGGCGAGATCGACGGCAACGTCCGCTCGCATGACCTGCTGACCGATCGCAACGGCTTTCAGCGCAATTCCAGCGGCGGATCGGTGCGCGCCGGCACCAGCTTCGAATTCTCGCGTATCCTGACCGGCGAACTTGCGATCGGCTGGGCAGCGCGCACCTACGAGGATCCGCGGCTGCTGCCGCTGCAGGGGCTTTTGACATCGGCCTCGCTGGTGTGGGTGGCGACGCCGCTGACCACGGCAAAATTCTTTGCCACCACCTCGATCGACGAAACCACGGTGCCCGGCGTCTCCGGCGTGCTGACCAACACGTATACGGTGGAAGTCGATCACGATTTCCGCCGCTGGCTGACCGCGATCGGCAAGTTCACCTGGGGCACCCAGGACTATCAGGGCGATGCACGCTTCGACCGCTTCTATTCGGTCTCCGGCGACCTGATCTACAAGCTGAACCGCAACATCTGGCTCAAGGGCACGCTGCGCCGCGACTGGCTCGACTCCAACATCGTCGGCAACAGCACCAACTCGACCGTGGTGATGCTTGGCGTGAGGCTGCAGCACTAGCGCCTTATTCAGCTTGGCCTTCGTTACTCTCCCGAAATAAAAACCCCAGCACGAGGCCGGGGTTTTCACATCGTTGCGCGGGCAATCGTCCCGCTACGGACACGGATGGCGGTAACCGTCCGTACCCATATAGGTCATGCTCTGCGGATCGTACGACCGGTAGCGTCGCATGCAGTAGCCGATGGCGTCTTCCTGCCGCTGGGCTTCGCCCGCGATGATGGCGCCGCCGATCACGGCAGCACCGATGCCGAGGGCCACTCCCGCACCGATATTGTCGCCGCCATAACCACGGCCTCGGCCATCACCCCGGCCACGACCGCGTTGCGCTTGGGCGGAGGAGACGCCCATGGCGCCGGTGGTGGCAACGACGCCGAACGCATACATCGACAACAGGACCCCTGTCGCCAGCACGCGGGTGACGAGCTTGCGCGCGCCGGATTTCTGAACTGCCATTTCGTTACCTTTCCATCGATTTCCGCATCATGTCGCCTCACGCAAACACCTGCCTTGCGCTGGATCAAGCGATATCCCGGGCGGGCGCTCCGACCCCCGGGTTTCCGGCGCCGATATGGCCAGAAACGGGGCCGATTGATCCGACTCCAGGCCCCTGGGAGCCTTTATCGCCCCCGCCGCGACGCGGCGACGCACCCGCCGGCCTTGAACCGCCCCGCAGGCGATCTAGTTGATTCTATGTATGCCGCGGGCTCCACCGCCGGCATCAGGGAGACCATGATGAGCTACTTTCGAACCGCGATCCTGCTGGCCGGTCTCACGGCCCTGTTCATGGGCGTCGGTTATCTGATCGGCGGCGCCGGTGGCGCGACCATCGCGCTTCTGATCGCGGCCGCGACCAACCTGTTCGCCTACTGGAACTCGGACCGCATGGTGCTGTCGATGTACGGCGCCCATGAGGTCGATGCGCGCAGCGCGCCGGAACTGGTGGACCTCGTGGCCATGCTGGCCGGACGGGCAGGGTTGCCGATGCCGCGCGTGTTCCTGATGGACAATCCGCAGCCCAATGCGTTCGCCACCGGCCGCAATCCGGAGAACGCCGCCGTCGCCGTCACCACGGGGCTGGTGCAGTCGCTCGGCCGCGAGGAACTCGCCGGCGTGATCGCGCATGAACTCGCGCACATCAAGAACCACGACACGCTGCTGATGACCATCACCGCGACCATCGCCGGCGCGATCTCGATGGTGGCGCAGTTCGGCATGTTCTTCGGCGGCAACCGCGACAACAACCACGGTCCCGGCATCATCGGCTCGATCGCGATGATGATCCTGGCCCCGCTCGGCGCCATGCTGGTGCAGATGGCGATCAGCCGGACGCGCGAATACGCCGCCGACGATCTCGGCGGGCGCATCGTCGGCCAGCCGATGGCGCTGGCGTCGGCGCTGGTCAAGATCTCGAACGCCGCGCATGTGATCCCGAACGAGGAGGCCGAGCGCAATCCGGCTACCGCGCACATGTTCATCATCAATCCGCTGTCGGGCCGCGGCATGGACAATCTGTTCTCGACCCATCCGTCGACCGAGAACCGGATCGCCGAACTGCAGCGGCTCGCGGCCGAGCTCGGTTCGCAGGGAGGCATGGCGGCGCCGACCCGTCCGCCGCAATCGTCCCGACGCGGCCCCTGGACGGCTCCCCGTGGCAGCGGCGCCGCGCCGCGCGGGCCGTGGGGTTGATGGTATACCAAGCGAGCTAAACCTTACTGCTTCGTCATGGCCGGGCTTCGTCCCGGCCATGCACGTAACTGCCGCTCCGAAGCGAATCGAACCTTTCTCGCCCTCGCGCATTGGTCATCTGCCGCCAGTCTTCTGGCCTTTCGATTTGTTCCCCCAGAACCTGTTCACGTGGCATACCGGCAGAGTCCTGTTGAGCGGTCCAGTCGATGACTCGCCATAGTTCGTGAAAGCTGGGAATAGCCATGGCGATGCCGGCACAAGACGGCGCGACGACCGCGATTTCGGTCGCACAGAAGGTGGTGCAGCCACCTGCAAAATCAGGCTTGCCGGACTGGGACGCCGCGCATCTGCGCCTCGCCATCGAGGCGGCGGGGGTGGCCCTGTGGTCGTGGAACGTCGACACCAACCGCTTCACGATGGATGAACGCGCCTTTGAGCTGTGGGGCGTGCCGCTCAGCGACTATGTGTCGTTCGAGGACCTCTCGGTCAATATTCATCCGGCGGACCGTGACCGGGTCAAGGCGGCGTTTGCCGCGACCCGCGCCCTTGTCGGCGCCTACGAAATCGATTTTCGCGTCATGGTCGGCGAAGAGGTGCGCTGGATATCGGCGCGCGGGCAGGGCGACGATGCCGGCATCGTCGGCCGCATCATGTATGGCATCTTCATCGACGTCACCGGCCGCAAGCAGGCGGAAGAGGGCCACGAGCTGCTGGCGGGCGAAATGAGCCACCGGGTCAAGAATCTGCTGGCAATCGCGACCGGACTGACCGCGATCACGTCACGTTCCGCCAAGACCACTGCGGATATGGCGCAAGAACTCACCCATCGGCTGACCGCGCTCGGCAGGGCCCACGATCTGGTTCGTCCGCTGCCGGGCCAGAGCGGGAAGGCGGCGCTGCTCGGCGACCTGTTCACGGTCTTGCTGGCGCCCTATGACGACATGGGAGCGTTCAGCGGTCGCGTCCGGGTCTCGGTGCCGCGCATGGGTGTCGGCGAACAGGCGGCGACGACGTTGGCGCTGGTGGTGCACGAGCTTGCCACCAACTCCCTCAAATACGGCGCGCTGTCATCGCAGGAGGGGGTACTCGACATCTCCTGCGTCCCCCATGACACCGAGGTGACCGTGGTCTGGACCGAGCGCGGCGGCCCGCCGGTGCAGGCGCTCACCGGCGATGGCGGATATGGCAGCAAGCTGCTCAACCGCGGCATGACCGTTCAGCTCGGCGGATCGATCAGCTGCGACTGGAATCCGGAAGGCGTCATCGTCACGCTGAAGATGACCAAGGATCGGCTGACGAGGTAGGGCGACGACGAGGCCGTCACCTCGGCAGGTTGGTCGTTCCCATCAAAAATTGATCGATCGAGCGCGCGCAGAGCCGCCCTTCGCGGATCGCCCACACGACGAGCGATTGCCCACGGCGCATGTCGCCGGCCGAAAACACGTTCGGCCGCGAGGTCAGGTAATCCGAGGTGTTGGCGCGCACATTGCCGCGCGGGTCGAGGTCGACGCCGAGGGTTTTCAGCAGGCCTTCATGCACCGGATGGACAAAGCCCATCGCCAGCAGCACGAGCTGCGCGTCGAGCTCGAATTCGCTGCCGGCAACCGGCTTGAACTTGTCGTCGACATGCACGCAATGCAGCTTTGCGACGTTGCCGTTCTCGCCGGAAAATTTCTGCGTCAGGACCGCGAAATCGCGCTTGGCGCCTTCGGCCTGGCTCGACGACGTCCGCATCTTCATCGGCCAGTTCGGCCAGGTCACGCCCTTGTTCTCATGCTCGGGCGGCGCCGGCATGATCTCGATCTGCGTCACCGACCGCGCGCCTTGCCGGAACGAGGTGCCGATGCAGTCCGAGCCGGTGTCGCCGCCGCCGATCACGACGACGTCCTTGCCGGTGGCGAGGATCTCCTGCCCATTGCCGAGCGGCTCGTTGGAGACGCGGCGGTTCTGCTGCGGCAGGAAATCCATCGCGAAATGGATGCCGGCGAGGTCGCGGCCGGGGATCGGCAGATCGCGCGGGGCTTCGGCGCCGCCGGTCAGCGCCATCGCGTCATATTCGGTGAGCAGGGTTTGCGGATCGATCGCGCCGGGGGCGCTGCCGCCGACCGGGCTGCCGTAATGAAACACCACGCCTTCGGCCTCCATCTGCGCGATGCGGCGGTCGATGACGTGCTTCTCCATCTTGAAATCGGGAATGCCGTAACGCAGCAACCCGCCGGCCTTGGCGAATTTCTCGTAGACATGCACGTCATGCCCGGCGCGCGCCAGCTGCTGCGCGCAGGCGAGGCCGGCGGGGCCGGAGCCGACCACGGCGATCTTCTTGCCGGTCTTGTTCGGCGCAATCTCCGGCGGCAGCCAGCCATTGTCCCAGGCGCGGTCGACGATGGCGCATTCGATGGTCTTGATGGTGACCGGGTTGTCGTCGATGTTGAGCGTGCAGGACGCTTCGCACGGCGCCGGGCAGATGCGGCCGGTGAACTCGGGAAAGTTATTGGTCGAGTGCAGGTTGCGCGAGGCTTCCTGCCAGTTGTTCTGATAGACCAGATCGTTGAAATCGGGAATCTGGTTGTTGACCGGGCAGCCCGGCGTGCCCGGCGCCACCGAGCCGGTGCCGTGGCAATAGGGAATGCCGCAATTCATGCAGCGCGCCGCCTGGTCGCGGGTTTCCTTCTCGCTCAGGGGAATGACGAATTCGTTGTAGTGCTTCACGCGCTCGGCGACCGGCGCGTATTTGCGGTCGTGGCGGTCGATCTCGAGAAAACCTGTAATCTTGCCCATTTAACCAGACGCCCCTGAACACTTGCTCCGTCATTCCGGGATGGTCCGAAGGACCAGACCCGGAATCTCGATGATGCCTTTGCGAGATTCCGGGTTCGCGTTTCGCGCGCCCCGGAATGACGCTTGTGAAACTTACGCCCCGATCGCGATTTTCGGTTCGGTGTCGGCGCTCGCCTTCATTTCCTTCAGTGCGCGGCGGTATTCCACCGGCATCACCTTGCGGAATTTCGGCAGATAGGTCTTCCAGTTCGCCAGAATCTCGGCGGCGCGCTTCGAGTCCGTCAGCTTGGCGTGGCGGGTGATCAGGACGTGGAGCCGCTCGACGTCGGACTCCAGCAGGTTCTGGAACACGTCGACCCGTCCATGTGCATCGAGATCGCCGGACTGATGATAGGTGTTCTGGTTGATCATCTCTTCCGACAGCACCGGTTCGAGCTCGACCATCGCCATGTTGCAGAGTTTGGCGAAATCGCCGGCTTCATCCAGCACGTAGGCGACGCCGCCCGACATGCCCGCCGCAAAATTGCGCCCGGTCTTGCCGAGCACCACGACGATGCCGCCGGTCATGTATTCGCAGCAATGATCGCCGGCGCCCTCGACCACGGCGACCGCGCCGGAGTTACGCACGGCAAAACGCTCGCCAGCAATGCCGCGGAAATAGCATTCGCCCTCGATCGCGCCGTACATCACGGTGTTGCCGACGATGATCGACTCTTCCGGCACGATGCCGGAATTGCGCGGCGGCTTGACGATGATGCGTCCGCCGGACAGGCCCTTGCCGACATAGTCATTGCCTTCGCCTTCGAGATCGAAGGTGACGCCGCGCGCCAGCCAGGCGCCGAAGGCCTGGCCCGCGGTGCCCTTGAAGCTGACCTGGATGGTGTCGTGCGGCAGGCCGGCATGGCCGTAGATCTTTGCAACGGTGCCCGACAGCATCGCGCCGGCGCTGCGGTCGGTGTTGTTGATTTCGGCCTCGATCCTGACAGGCGCGCCGCGGTCGAGCGCGGGCTGCGCCTTCTCGATCAAGGTGCGGTCGATCACGGCTTCCAGATGATGGTCCTGGTTCTGCGAATGATAGATCTTCTGG
Source organism: Bradyrhizobium sp. (assembly GCF_030654605.1). Taxonomy (GTDB): domain Bacteria; phylum Pseudomonadota; class Alphaproteobacteria; order Rhizobiales; family Xanthobacteraceae; genus Bradyrhizobium. The sequence continues at coordinate 18,203 of NZ_JAURXB010000083.1, read as the reverse complement.
CCCGGCAGTTCGTTCTGGCGCACGAACAGTTTTGAGAAGTCGAGCCCCTTGGCCTTCCAGTGCGCCACCAGAGTGGACTGGTCGAGCATCTGGGTCTGGCCCACCATCTCGTTGAAAGAGCGGTAGCCGAGCGCGGCCATGATCTCGCGGACTTCCTCGGCGACGAAGAAGAAGTAGTTGATGACGTGCTCGGGCTGGCCGGTGAAGCGCTTGCGCAGCACCGGATCCTGCGTCGCGACGCCGACCGGGCAGGTGTTGAGATGGCACTTGCGCATCATGATGCAGCCGGCCGCGATCAGGGGCGCGGTGGCGAAGCCGAACTCGTCGGCGCCGAGCAGCGCGCCGATCACGACGTCGCGTCCGGTGCGGAAGCCGCCGTCGACCTGCACCACGATGCGGCTGCGCAGCCGCTCGCGCACCAGCGTCTGGTGGGTTTCGGCAAGCCCGATTTCCCACGGGCTGCCGGCATGCTTGATCGAGGTGAGGGGGGACGCGCCGGTGCCGCCCTCGAAGCCCGCGATGGTGACATGGTCGGCGCGCGCCTTGGCAACACCGGCGGCCACGGTGCCGACGCCGATTTCGGAGACGAGTTTTACCGACACCTGGCCGTCGGGGTTGACGTTCTTCAGATCGTAAATGAGCTGCGCCAGATCCTCGATCGAATAGATGTCGTGGTGCGGCGGCGGCGAGATCAGGCCGACGCCGGGCGTCGAATGCCGCACGCGCGCGATGGTGGCGTCGACCTTGTGGCCGGGTAACTGGCCGCCTTCGCCGGGCTTGGCGCCTTGCGCCATCTTGATCTGCATCATGTCGGCGTTGACGAGATATTCCGTCGTGACACCGAACCGGCCCGAGGCGACCTGCTTGATTGCCGAGCGCATCGAATCGCCGTTCGGCATCGGCTTGAAGCGATCGCTCTCCTCGCCGCCTTCGCCGGTGTTGGACTTGCCGCCGATCCGGTTCATCGCGATCGCCAGCGTGGTGTGCGCCTCGCGCGAGATCGATCCGAAGCTCATCGCGCCGGTGGCAAAGCGCTTGACGATGTCCTTGGCCGGCTCGACCTGGTCGAGCGGCACCGGCTTGCGCTTTTCGTCCTCGGCGGTCTTGATCCGGAACAGGCCGCGCAGCGTCAGCAACCGTTCGGATTGCTCGTTGAGGATTTTCGCGAACGCCCGGTAGCGCTCCAGCGAATTGCCGCGCACGGCGTGCTGCAGCGCGGAGACCGAGTCGGCGGTCCAGGCGTGATCCTCGCCGCGGGTGCGATAGGCATATTCGCCGCCGACGTCGAGCGCGGTCTTGTATTCGAGCGCGCCACCGAACGCATCGGCATGGCGGCGCGTGGTTTCCTCGGCGATTTCGGCCAGCCCGACGCCTTCGATCCGGGTATGGGTGCCGACGAAATACTTCGCGACGAAATCCGCCTTCAGCCCGACGGCGTCGAAGATCTGCGCGCCGCAATAGGACTGATAGGTCGAGATGCCCATCTTCGACATCACCTTGAGCAGGCCCTTGCCGATCGACTTGATGTAGCGCTTGACGATCTCGTAGTCGTCGAGCGCCGCCGGCAGATGGTCCTTCATCGCGATGATGGTCTCGAACGCGAGGTAGGGGTTGATCGCCTCGGCACCGTAACCGGCGAGGCAGGCGAAGTGATGCACCTCGCGCGGTTCGCCGGATTCGACCACGAGGCCGACCGACGTCCGCAGGCCGGTGCGGATCAGATGATGATGCACGGCGGCGCAGGCCAGCAGCGAGGGGATCGGAATCCGGTCGCTTCCCGCGGCACGGTCGCTCAGGATGACGATGTTGATGCCTTCGCGGACCGCGGCTTCGGCGCGCGCGCAGAGTTCGTCGAGCACCTGCTCGAGGCCCGCCGGGCCAAAGCCGGCGTGGAAGGTGGTGTCGAGCGTGCGCGACTTGAAATGGCTGTCGGCGACATCGGAGATCGAGCGGATCTTTTCCAGATCCCCGTCGGTCAGGATCGGCTGGCGCACTTCGAGCCGCTTGGTGCCGGCCAGGCCCTGCAGGTCGAACAGGTTCGGCCGCGGCCCGATGATCGAGACCAGGCTCATGACGAGCTCTTCGCGGATCGGATCGATCGGCGGATTGGTGACCTGCGCGAAGTTCTGCTTGAAATAGGTGAACAGCTGCTTCGGCTTGTTCGACAGCGCCGAGATCGGGGTGTCGTTGCCCATCGCGCCGTTGGCTTCCTCGCCGGTCGACGCCATCGGCGTCATCAGGATGGTGATGTCTTCCTGCGAATAGCCGAACGCCTGCTGCCGTTCCAATAGCGGCAGGTTGGAACGCAGGCTCTTGGTGGGAGCGTCCGGCAGTTCCTCGAGCACGATCTGGGTGCGGTCGAGCCAGGTGCGATAGGGATTGCTCTTGGCCAGCTGCGCCTTGATCTCGTCGTCGGGAATGAGACGGCCCTGTTCGAGGTCGACCAGCAGCATCTTGCCGGGCTGCAGCCGCCACTTGGTGATGATGTTCTCTTCCGGAATCTTCAGCACGCCCATCTCGGACGCCATGATGATGCGGTCGTCCGACGTGACGAGATAGCGCGCCGGGCGCAGGCCGTTGCGGTCGAGCGTGGCGCCGATCTGGCGGCCGTCGGTGAAGGCGATCGCGGCCGGGCCGTCCCACGGCTCCATGATCGCGGCGTGATATTCGTAGAATGCGCGGCGCGTTTCATCCATCAGGGGATTGCCGGCCCAGGCTTCCGGAATCATCATCATCACGGCGTGCGGCAGCGAGTAGCCGCCCTGCACCAGGAATTCGAGGCCGTTGTCGAAGCAGGCGGTGTCGCTCTGTCCCTCATAGGAGATCGGCCAGAGACGGCTGATGTCCTTGCCGTAGAGTTCCGAATGCACCGAGGCCTGCCGCGCCGCCATCCAGTTGACGTTGCCGCGCAGCGTGTTGATTTCGCCGTTATGGGCGATCATCCGGTACGGATGCGCCAGCGACCAGGCCGGGAAGGTGTTGGTCGAGAAGCGCTGATGCACCAGCGCCAGCGCGCTGTCGAAATCAGGCTCCGAGAGATCGGGATAATATTTGCCGAGCTGGTCGGCGAGGAACATGCCCTTGTAGACCACGGTGCGGCACGACAGCGACACCGGGTAATAGCCGGCCAGGCCGCGGTCGCGACGCTGGTAGATCGCCTGCGAGATCGACTTGCGCAGGATGTAGAGCTTGCGCTCGAATTCGTCCTCGGTCTTGGCGGCACCGTTGCGGGCGATGAATACCTGCATGTGCGCGGGCTCGGTCGGCTTGACGGTTACGCCGAGCGAGGAATTGTCCGAGGGCACTTCGCGCCAGCCCAGCAGCACCAGTCCCTCGTTCCTGATCTGGTCGGCGATGATGCTCTTGATGACTTTGCGCCAGGCCGTTTCCTTCGGCATGAACAGCGCACCGACCGCGTACTCGCCCGGCTTCGGCAGCGTAAAGCCGAGCCCGGCCGCCTTGCGCGCGAAGAAGGCGTGCGGAATCTGCACCAGGATGCCGGCGCCGTCGCCGGCGCGCGGATCGGCGCCGACCGCGCCGCGGTGTTCGAGGTTGCACAGAATGCTGAGCGCATCGGCGACGATCTGATGCGACTTCTTGCCCTTGATGTTGGCGATGAAGCCGACGCCGCAGGAATCTTTCTCGAGCGAGGGGTCGTACAGGCCTTCGGCCGGCGGACGCCAGCTGAACTCGCGTGCGGCTTCGGCCGGCTTCGAGGCCGGGGCCGCCGACAGCGCATCCGTCACGATGTTTTCGCTTGCGAACTCCGACCCGCTCATCTCACGTCCTCTCAATAAGGCGAAGCGCCTCACCGTCCGGTGGCGCACCTTGGGCGTTTGCGGCACCCACCGGGCCACCGCTCGTCCTCCGCGAGCCGCAATTTCGTAAATTCAGGCCTGGGCGTCCGGCGTCCCCGACGAACGGCCTTGCCTTTTACTTCCTGGCGCCTGAGCACCATCTTTCGTTGCAATCCCTGTGCCGGGATCGCACCACAATTGAGACAGTCATGCTGTCCTAACTCAGACCATGCCAAATTTTTTTCTATCACACAAGCGCGTGAAAGTCGCCGGTTGCATGGCAGATCCGTGCTGCCGGCGGGGATAACCGGCCCGCCCCGGATTTGGAGCAAACGCGCCGCGATCCGGCCCAAGGACTGCCGGATTTGGCAAACATGTTGCCGGCGGGACCAACGAGCGAAAACGCTCAGAGGCGTAGCAGGAGCGATTGTCCGATGAAGCTGTTCACGGGATGGATCATGTCGGCCGGACTGGTAGTGGCGGCCGGCGTCGCCAATGCGCAAGTGCTGGCGCCCTACGAAGGCGCGCGCTCGCCATATCGGGTGGTGTCCGACATCGGCGGGCCCTATGCGGCGATGCCGCCGGAAGCGCGAATTCCTGACTATCGGCCTGGTTACGGCCCGCGATTATTGCCTCCGCATGAGGTCTACACGGTGCTGCGCGACAGCGGATTTTCGCCGCTCGGTATTCCGGTGCGGCGCGGCTTGTTCTACACGATTTCGGTGATTGATCGCGGCGGCGACGACGGGCGGCTGGTGATTGACGCCCGCACCGGGAGGATCCTGCGTTTCCTGCCGGCGAACCGGATGGGTGACAATTTCGATGCCGCCCTGACGACCATCTACGGCCCGCCCGGCCCGCCGTCGCCGGCCGGCGCACTCAGGGGCGAGCCGCGGCCGCCGCGCGCCGCACCGAAGGTGGCAAGCCGCACGCCCGGGGTGCCGGTTCCGAAGCCGCGCGCCGGCGAAGCCAGGCCGCTGGCCGCCGCGCCGCCGGCCGCGCAGCCAGCCCAGCCTGCAGCAGCTCCGCCGGTACAGCAGTCGGTTGCGGCGGTTCCGGCCAATCCGCAAACGACCGGCCAGGCTGTGGCCCCGGCCGCCGCTGCGGCACCTGCCGCCACCGAGGCCAAGCCTGCGCCGCAGATACTGCCGACCCAGGACATGCCGAAGGCGCAGGGGCTGGAGTAGACCGTCATTGCGAGCGCAGCGAAGCAATCCATACGGCAAAAAGAAAGTGTGGACTGCTTCGTCGCTGCGCTCCTCGCAATGACGCAAAAAAAGCCCCGGTTTCCCGGGGCGTTTTCGTTTCAGCCAATATCTGCTGAAAATCGGCCGTCGTTACGCGGCGGCTTTTTCGGCCGAGCCGTCGGCCACCTGCGGAGCAACGGCGCTCGTGGTCGCGATCGGAATGCTGCGCGGCTTCTTGGCCTCGGGAATCTCGCGCACGAGATCGACGTGGAGCAGGCCGTTTTCGAGCGAGGCGTTCTTCACCTGGACGAAATCGGCAAGCTGGAAGGCGCGTTCGAAGGCGCGCGCCGCGATGCCGCGATACAGCACTTCGGCCTTGCTGCCGTTCTCATTGGCGGATTTTTCGCCCTTGATCGTCAGGGTGTTTTCCTTGGCGACGATCGAAAGCTCGCCCTGCGAGAAGCCGGAGACGGCGACCGAAATCCGGTAGGTGGTCTCGCCGGTTCGCTCGATGTTGTAGGGCGGATAGCCGGGGCTGCCGTCGGAGGCGGCCTGATCGAGCAGCGAAAAGAAGCGGTCGAAGCCGACGGTGGAACGATAAAACGGGGTGAGATCGTAGTTGCGCATAGGGTAGTCCTCCATTGAGCGACTGTGAATTAAACCCGCCCGCCATCGGGCCGGGCTCTTGCTCTGTGCAGCCTTGTGTTTCGAATTCGAAACAATGGAATGTTCCGGTTTCCGAGACACTGGTAGCGGCCTGCACGAAGGTGATATGGGAGGGCGACAAGCGCGTTCAAGAAGCGGGGACCTGCCGCTTTTTTCACGCCCCCACCCTTGATTTTCCAAGCCCTTTACCTAGCCGGTCCCCTTCATGACGCTGGTTTCGATTCCCGCCAATCCGGTTCCGGACAATGTCGTCACCGGCACCATCAAGACGCCTGACGGCGCCGAGCTGCGCTTCGCGCGTTGGGCGCCGCCGGCCGGCCGCAAGGGCACGGTCTGCGTCTTCGCCGGCCGCACCGAGCAGATCGAGAAATACTTCGAGACCGTGCGCGACCTGCGCGACCGCGGTTTTGCGGTGGCGATGATCGACTGGCGCGGGCAGGGCCATTCGTCGCGGCGGCTGCGCGATCCGCGCAAGGGCTATGTGCGCGATTTCGCCGATTTCGAAATCGACGTCGAAACCTTCGTGCAGCAAGTGGTGCTGCCGGATTGCCCGCCGCCGTATTTCGCGCTGGCGCATTCAATGGGCGGCGCGGTGATGCTGCGCATCGCGCATGCCGGCAAACGCTGGTTCGACCGCATGGTGCTGTCGGCGCCGATGATCGATCTGCCCGGCCGCGCCACCTCGCTTGCCGCCGTCGCCCTGCTGCGCACCCTTCGCCTCACCGGGCAGGGCGGCCGCTACGTTCCCGGCGGCAGCGACGCGCTGACGGGATCGGAATCCTTCGTCAACAATCCCTTCACCAGCGATCCCGTGCGCTTCGCGCGCAACGCCGCCATCCTCGAGGAGGACCCGACGCTCGGGCTCGGCTCGCCGACGGTGGCATGGGCCGATACCGCTGTTCGAACCATGCGCGGATTTCGCGCGGCCAATTATCCGCTGCAGATCCGCCAGCCGATCCTGATGCTGGCCGCCTCCAGCGACACCATCGTCTCGACTGCGGCGATCGAGGAATTCGCCTATCATTTGCGCGCCGGCTCACATCTGGTGATCGCCGGCTCCCGGCATGAGATCCTGCAGGAGCAGGACCGCTACCGCGCGCAGTTCTGGGCCGCGTTCGACGCCTTCGTGCCGGGCACGCCGCTGTTCAAGTGAGCACGATGACGCGAAGCAATCTCGGCGTCGTCCTCGCGCTCGGCACCACGCAGACCATCGCCTGGGCGTCGAGTTACTATCTGCCCGCCATCCTGGCGGCGCCGATCGCGCGCGAGCTCGACGTGACGCAGACCCTGGTGTTTGGCGCGCTGTCCGGCGCGCTGGTCATTTCCGGAATTCTCGGGCCGCGCATCGGGCACACCATCGACATGGTCGGCGGCCGAGGCATGCTGGCGGTCTCGAACGGCGTTCTGGCGCTTGGCCTTGGCTTGCTTTCATTCGCTACCGGCCCGCGGCTGCTGTTCACGGCCTGGATCGTGATCGGCGTCGGCATGGGCATGGGCCTGTACGAGGCGGCTTTCGCGACCCTGACGCGGATCTACGGGATGGCGGCGCGAAGGCAGATCACGGGCATCACCTTGATCGCGGGGTTCGCCAGCACCGTCGGCTGGCCTTTGACGGCCTGGCTAGAGGCCCGTTACGGCTGGCGCGCCACCTGCCAGTGCTGGGCGCTGATCCACCTCTTGCTGGCGCTGCCGATCAACCTCACGCTGCCGCGCGCGACGTCGCCGGTTCCGGTCACCGAAGACGCGATCGCACAGCGCAGCGCGCGCGAGACTTCGCTGATCATGATGGCGCTGGCCTATGTCTTCGCCGCCACCGCCTTCGTCAGCTCCGGAATTTCAGCGCTGTTGCCGACGATGCTGATGCAGTTCGGCGCCACACCGGCCGCGGCCCTGCTGGCGGGTGCGCTGATCGGGCCGGCCCAGGTCGCCGCCCGTCTCTTTGAGGCCGGATGGCTGAGCCGTTATCATCCCCTGGTTTCCGCCAGATTGGCGACGCTGATGAATCCGCTGGGTGTCCTGGCGCTGCTGATCGGGGGCCCGGTGGTGGCGCCGCTGTTCGCGGTGCTCTATGGCGCGGGCAACGGCATTCTCACCATCGCGCGCGGCACGCTGCCGCTGGCCCTGTTCGGCCCCGAGGGTTTCGGCAAGCGCGTCGGACTGCTCTCGCTGCCGGCGCGCGCCACCGGCGCCATCGCGCCGCTGGCGATCGGGCTGATGACCGAATATTTCGGCACCGGCGCGCTCTGGTTTTGCGGGTTTGCCTCGCTCTCGGCGTTCGTCGTGCTGCTGTTGCTGAAGTCCGGCCGCCGGTCGTCGCAATAGACGGGGTGACGCCGCATCGCCCGGCGGCATCATCCATTTGGGGGATGACGGCGGAATCGGCTGCCCGCACTGTCGGCACGACCATTCGTGTCACCAGCCTCCGGATTGGCCGGACGCTGCCAAACGCCAGCATCCCTGCGTCTCGTGGACAGGGAGGCAACAAGGGAAAACAAATGAAGCGCTTCATCCTGTTGACGGTCCTGCTCGCCTCGGTCGCCGGTGCTTTCGCCGCGATGGCTCCCGCCTCTGCCGATCCGCACGGCGACCGCATGAAGCGGGATTGCAACAGCGGCGCACGGAAGTGCTGATGCGGCCGTAACATCGCATAGCCAGACATCGCCCGCCGGCCGGCCCGCCGGCGGGTTTTGCTTGCCGTTAAAGGCTTCCCCACTCCGGAAAAATGGCCTAGCCTGACATCTCGGCGCTCCGGGGGGACGACGATGCGATCTCGCGTACGAAGATTTGCCCATGTGCTGGAACGCACCGGACTTGCGATGGCCGGCGCCGCTGCCGGCCTGTTTGTCGCCGCCCTTGTCGGCTCCAGCATCGCGGTGCTGACTACCCAGGGCTTTCTGCTCATCATGATGGTTGCCGGCGCGACCGGGTTCTACCTCGGAATCGACACGCCGCCTTTGCCTTTTCATGAGCCGCACGAGGAGTCTGCCGACGGCAGAGCTGGCGGCAGGATCGACGCCGCGGAGTTTCTCAGCGCCGTCGGCACCTTTCTTGCGGCGCTGACGGCGTTTGTGTCGGTCGGTGTGATCGTGCTGCGCGAGAATCCGCACATGTTCTGGACCGCCATGATCATGGCCGGATGGGTCGCCGGCGTGACGATGCAGATCATTGCGGGAGCCATTGCGCGCATGCGCGCCCGATAGGCAGCGGCTATCTCCTGCCGATCGCCTTGCCGCGCCCGCGAACTGGAAAACTAAATCTCATGTTCGGCATTCACGAATTCTGGCTCTTCATCCTCTCCGGCCTGCTGCTCAACATCACGCCGGGACCGGATACCGCCTACATCATCGGCCGCAGCGTGCAGATGGGCTGGCGCGGCGGTGCGGCTGCGGCGCTCGGCATCTGCACCGGCTGTCTGGTGCATGTGTTTGCCGCGGCACTAGGCCTGTCGGCGCTGCTGGCGGCGTCATCGGTCGCATTCACCGTGGTGAAATGGGCGGGAGCTGCCTATCTCTGCTTCATCGGCATCCAGTTGTTGCTGTCGCGGCCGGGCGCGATGCCGTCAGCCGATGCGGCGCCGGCCAGTGACGCGATCTCGCTGCGTCAGGTGTTCTGGCAGGGCGCGCTGACCAATGTGCTGAACCCGAAAGTGGCGCTGTTCTTTCTCGCCTTCCTGCCGCAATTCGTGGCTGCGGATTCGCCGCACAAGGCCGCCGCCTTCGTGCTGCTCGGCCTGATTTTCATTTTCAACGGCATGCTGTGGTGCCTCGGCGTGGCTGCGTTCGCGGCGCGCGCCGCCCGCAGCATCCGGCAATCCGGCCATGCCTTGCTCTGGATCAATCGCGCGCTGGGCGGGTTGTTCATCTATCTCGGCGTCCGCATCGCGCTGCTCCAGGCGCGGTGACGTGAAGGCAAGCGCCCTGATTTGAGGCGCTGCTGCCCGCACCAGCCAAAATGTCAAAAACAACCCCATGCACAGTAAGGATGGCATTGATTTATCAGTTTTTTTTGACGCCGTTTTGTGCTGCCTCAGGCCCGCATATTATAAACCGTGCTGCCGACCAGATAGAGCCCGAGCAGGATCATCGCGATCAGGAACCAGCGGCGGAACGCCTCCGGCTGCATCCGCGAGCGCACCGCCTGGCCGATGAACATGCCGGCAAATGCGGCCGCCATCGCCACCGCGCCCGGCAGCGCGGTCGCCGCGGTCAGCAGGCCGGATGCGGTGAGATTGAAGGCCAGCGCCACCGTCGCGACGGTGAAGAACACCCCGAGCGCCTGCACCAGCTCGTCCTTTTCCATGCCGATCGCCTGCATGAACGGCATCGACGGGATCACCTGCACCCCGGTCGCGGCGGAAACCAGGCCGGTGATGATTCCGACGATTCCTCCGACCCAGCCTTCGTTGCGGCGCGCGACGTGGAACGTGAATTTGTTGAGCCCGATGATCGCATAGATCACCAGCAGCACGCCGAGCGCGATGGTGCCGTAGCGCGCATAGGGGCCGGTCAGCATGTCCGCGTTCAGCCAGATGCCGATCACGGTGCCCACCATCAGCGGCCACAGCCGGCGGATGATATCGCGCAGATAGGGGCCAACGAAGGTCTGCCAGATGTTGGTGATGATGGCCGGCACGATCACGATGGCGAGCGCGTGCGAGGGCTGCATCGTCACCGCGAGCAGGCCCATCGACACCGTCGGCAGGCCGAGCCCGATCACCCCCTTGACGAATCCGGCGAGCAGGAAGGCGGCGGCGACCAGCAGCAACAGGGGTTCGAACATGGAATCACATTGACCGATCGAGGCTGCCGGCACAATCTGGAGCTTACGGAGCCAGCCTTCGGCTAAAGCGAAGGCTGGAGCGACCTCATCCTGAGGAGCGGCCCCTTGGCCGCGTCTCGAAGGATGAGAAACACGGGCTTTCATGGTTCGAGACGGCGCAAGGGCGCCTCCTCACCATGAGGATCACGGACCACTGGAACCTGCCATGCGTTTCGACCTGGTCGACTTGCAACTGTTCATCGCCGTGGCCGAGGCGCGCAGCATCACCGGCGGCGCCGGCCGCGCCCATCTGGCGCTGGCGTCGGCCAGCGCGCGGATCAAGGGATTGGAGGCAGCGCTCGGCACCGATCTGGTGAAGCGCGGCCGGCGCGGCATCGAACTGACCGCGGCGGGCGAAAGCCTGCTCGATCATGCCCGCATCATCCTGCACAATGTCGATGCGATGCGCGGCGACCTCGCGGCTTACGCCGATGGCACCAAAGCCACGATCCGCCTGCTCACCAATACCTCGGGCCTGTCGGAGTACCTGCCGAAGACACTGGCGGCCTTTCTCGGCCTTCATCCGCATCTTTCCATCGATGTCGAGGAACGCGAAAGCGCCGACATCGCCCGGTCCATCGTATCAGGCACCGCCGACCTCGGATTGGCGGCCGAGCATGCCTTGCCGGATACGATCGAGCGGATTGCCTTCAACGACGACCGCCTGGTGTTGGTCGCCGCCCGCGGCGACGAGCTGGCAAGACGGCGCCATGTCGATTTTCGCGAAGTGACCGGTCGCGACTTCATCGGCCTGACCACGGCGAGCGCGCTGCATGCGCATATCGCCGGGCATGCGGCGCGGCTCGGCGCGCGTCTGCGCTTCCGGGCTCGGCTCAACAATTTCCATTCGATCGGCCAGATGGTAGCGGCCGGCATCGGCATCGCCGTGATGCCGGAAGTCGCGGCCCGGCGCTGCGCAAAATCGATGCGGATCGGCCTGGTGCGGATTCGCGACCCCTGGGCCAGCCGCAAGCTCGTGATCTGCGCCCGCAGTTTCAGGGCGTTGCCGCGGCCGGCGCAGCAATTGGTGGAGCATTTGCGCAAAGCCGCGCAGTAGCCTCGACCTACAAGTGCGGCAGCAACTCGCTGGTATTGGCGATCCTGATCGATCGCTGCGTGATCAGCTCGCTCCAGACCCAATGATGATGCCGAATGACGCTGGCGGCATCGAGGTGAGGGCGATCGCTCAAGGTATGGCCGTCGGCGATCACGACGACGTGGTGATGATGCGAGACCGCGGACCGGACGGTGGCATCGACGCAAAAGTCGGTAGCCCATCCCGCGATCAAGACCCGATCCGGGACGATTTCTTTCAGGCGGTCCTGCAGATCGGTCCCCGCGAACGGATCGTTCAGCTCCTTACCGACCACGATATCGGCGGGATCTCGCTCGAGTTCGGGCAGAAACTGCCAGCCCGCTGTCTGCGGCTCGAAATCGTCACCTGTACCGCCGCAATGCTGGATGAAGATTACTTTGCCGGATTGGGCTCGTACCCGGGCGGCCAGCGAGTTGATGCGCGCGATGACGCCGCTCAAATCGTGCTTTGGCGCCCCGCTCAGAAGTCCGACCTGCATGTCGACGATGAGCATGGCGTCCATGCAATGGCCACTAGCTGTTCAACAGCTTCAGCGCCGCTTCGTGCACGCGGGGATCGCCGGCGGCGATGATGCGGCCGCCGCTCTGGGCAGGCTTGCCGTCCCAGGTGGTGACGACGCCGCCGGCGCCGGTGATGATCGGGATCAGGGCCGCGATGTCGTAGGGTTTCAGCTCGGTCTCGACGACGAGGTCGAGGTGGCCGGCGGCCAGCATGCAATAGGAATAGCAATCGCCGCCGTAGCGGGTCAGCCGCACCGCGCCTTCGACGCGGCCGAAGGCGGCGCGGTCGGAAGCGTTCATCAACAGCGGACTGGTGGTGAACGCGGTGGCCTCGCTGAGCGAGGCGCAGCGCCGCACCGCCAGTTTCCGCTCGCCCAGCGGGCCCTGATAATTCGCCGAGCCGCTGTCGCCGTAAAAGCGCTCGCGGATAAACGGCTGGTGCATCATCCCGAACACCGGCGTGCCCTTGTGCAGCAGCGCGATCAGGGTGCCCCAGATCGGAAACCCCGCGATGAAGGATTTGGTGCCGTCGATTGGATCCAGCACCCAGACATATTCGGCGTCCTCGTTCTCGCTGCCGAACTCCTCGCCGACGATGCCGTGCTGGGGGAAATTGCCCTTGATCAGTCGCCGCATCACCGCCTCGGCGGCGCGATCGGCCTCGGTGACCGGGTCGAAATCGTGGCTGCTCTTGTTGTCGATCGAGAGCGAGGTCCGGAAGAACGGCAGGATGGTTTCGCCCGACGTGGTCGCGAGGCGGCCAATAAAGGCGGTAAAGTCGATGACCGTCACGGCGGTTCCTTCAGGGATGGAGCGGGTGGAGGATGTTCTTGCCCTTGCCTAGCCCAATCCGGCAGGCCGCGCACCGGTAACGCAAACATTATACAGCGGCCGATACGGGCGCCTGCGACAGCTCCAGGGTTCCGATCGGGTCCGAATCAATCCGCATCGCGGTGTATTTTTCGGTGACACCGCCGATCACGAAATCGGGAGGCTGCTGGCGCGAGTCCGGCGATGATGCGCCTGCCGTGGCGGCATGGCGGTGAAGCCACTGAAATAGCTTGGAAAACGGTTGGTATACGTTATCCAACTGCAGCCCAGCCATGCGTATTTTGCACCGCAAATGAGTCAAAAACCCTTGCACTTTGTGCAGCGCGGTCGCATATTGTTGCGGTGCGGTAGCGCCTCGCGCTATCGCTGCCCTCCTTGGGCGTTTCCTCCCTAGACTTGGGCCGCTTGTTCATTCAAGCGGCCCTTTTTTCTTTTGGGACTGTGCGGTCATTCCGGGGCGCGCGCAGCGCGAACCTCAGATGTGCGCTTGCACATCGGGGAATCCGGAGATTGTGGAACGAGATTCCGGGTTCAGCCCTGCGGGCTGCCCCGGAATGACGAGATCATCTACTCCGCCGCGGCCTGGAACGGGCCGAGATCGCCGAACGGAACCGCGGCCAGCGCATCGGCCAGTGCGGCGAAATCCGCGGTCACCTGGCTGAACCTGGCGCTGCGTTCGCGCCGCCGCTCGTCCATGTAGATCGCCCGGTTGAGCTCGAGCTGGATGGTGTGCAGTCCGGATGCCGGATTGCCGTAATGCTCGGTGATGAACCCGCCGGCATAGGGCTTGTTGCGCCCGACCGAATAACCCAGCGCGGTCATGGTTTGCTCGACCATGTCGGGCAGCAGGGCGGCGCAGCTGGTGCCGTAGCGATCGCCGATCACCATGTCCGGCCGCCGCGGCTCGTCGCGCGATACGCCCACCGAGGGCATCGAATGGCAATCCACCAGGATCACGGTGCCGAACGTCTGATGCGCCTTGTTGATCAGCCGGCGCAGCGCGCGGTGATAGGGCTTGTACAGCGCCTCGATCCGCGCCAGCCCGTCATCGACCGAAAGCCGCTCGCGATAGATCTCCTGGCCGTCGCCGACCACGCGCGGGATGGTGCCGAGACCGCCGGCCACCCGCATCGAGCGGGTATTGGCAAAGCTCGGCAGCCGGCCTGCGAACATCCTGGGATCGAGTTCGTAGGGCTCGCGGTTGACGTCGACATAGGAGCGGGGAAAATTGACCCTGACCGTCGGAAAGCCGCGATCGCTCAGATCCGCGATCAGCTCGTCCATGAAGGAATCTTCGGAGCGGCGCAGTGCGGCCACGTCGATCCGTGACGCGTCGAGGAATTCGCGCGGATACACCGAGCCGGAATGCGGGGAATTGAAGATGATCGGCGCCCGCCATTGGGCCGGCTCCACGATCTCGAACGGAGGCGACAGTTCGCCATCAAACTGGGGCATCGTCGGGCGCCGTCCCTGCAATCCGCTGCTCTGGATGCGTCGATTCTGCCAGAAAAACGGTGTTCTTATGAGAAGGCATTGTCGGTAATCACAACCGTTCTGCCAAGTAAATTTTGCAGAGCGAAAAAGTTTGAGACCTGCCGGAACACCTCCGGGAGCCGAAAAGGCCCGGCTTCATTGCCTCGGGGCGCTTTCCGGTACAGAAATAGCGCCATCCGCCGCCCGGCCGCGCGCCACTCTTTAACCCAAATTTACCCTCTGTCGGGCTTAGTGAGCGGATTGATCCTCTTAACCGGATTCGACGACCCATCATCATGCACAAAATCCTCCTCGCCGAAGACGACAACGATATGCGCCGCTTCCTGGTCAAGGCGCTTGAAAACGCCGGTTTTCAGGTCTCGTCCCACGACAACGGCATGTCCGCCTATCAGCGGCTGCGCGAGGAGCCGTTCGAGATGCTGCTCACCGATATCGTGATGCCCGAAATGGACGGTATCGAGCTGGCGCGCCGCGCCTCGGAACTCGACCCGGACATCAAGATCATGTTCATCACCGGGTTTGCCGCCGTGGCGCTCAATTCCGATTCGGAAGCCCCGAAAAACGCCAAGGTGCTGTCGAAGCCGGTCCACCTTCGCGAATTGGTCAGCGAAGTGAACAAGATGCTGGCGGCCTGATCAGGTCGCTTATTACCGGTCCAGCGTGCTTGCCTGCCCGCTTTGGAGCCGATATACGGACCCCACCCGTAAAGATCACCCTGTGAGGGGCGCGTAGCTCAGCGGGAGAGCACCTCGTTGACATCGAGGGGGTCACAGGTTCGATCCCTGTCGCGCCCACCATCCAATTCCCCGATCCAGGATATTTTCGGCCGGTCCGGGCCGGACCGCCAATCCGGCGGCGGCCGCCAGCATGCGGCCAGTCCGGTTCAGCCGGCCAGGCTCAGATCGAACTGACGATCGGTCACCACGGACGGGGCAAACAAGCATTCCTCGGCTGGCGCCGGCGCGGTCTCATCCCTGACGACGATGGTGACGTTCCAGCCTTCGCTGGCCCATACCCGCGCCTTGGCAATTGCGATCAGCGAACTGTCCCGCTGCATGGTGACCGTTTCGCCGTCTCTCTTCGCCACGATCTCGAACGCCATGTCACCTCCCCGATGCTCACTGCAGGGGAATAGGTGTGATTTAGACGTTTGACTGCAATTCGCCTGCACCGTGTCGATTTGGCGGCGAGGCTGGATCCGAATCGGGCAGGGCGCGTGCCGGCATCGACGAATGCCCGCCGCCTCAGGCCTGCGCGGCGATCCGGCGCGGCGTCTCATGCACCACCATTTGTCCCAACGGGCAGATCTGCGCCTTGATCCGCTCTGCGACTTCGCGCGGGTTCATGTCCGGATTGCAGAGGAGGATATCGACCAGCAGCAAATGATACTCCGGCCACGTCGTCAGCACGATGTGCGACTCGCCGAGGAAGATCGCGATGGTGAGACCGTGCGGGACGTAGCGGACTTCGTACTCGCCGACGATGGTGGCGCCCACCGACTGCGCCGCGGTCTTGGCGGCTTCCGCCAGCGCCTTCGCGTCATCGATGATCTCGGGACACTCGTACAGTTCCGCGAGGATATGGGTCATCAGCATCGAGACGCTCCTTGCGCCAGGACCGATCCGAATGCCTGGCCCAACTCGCAATTGTACGGGGTGTGTGCGATAAGGCCCTAGTTAACCGAATTGCCAACGAGATCAAGAAGTAATGGCCGCGACGTCGATTCTGGACCTGATAGCGCAGGCGACGCGTTTGCGCGAGGGATCCGCCGGCGTCCAGGCTCTGCTGCGCGCGGTCTACCGCGCCGGCTCGCTGCGCCTGCAGGATGCCGCGCGCGAGGCGCGGTTGCCGCTGCCGGTGGCGAGCGCGGTGCGCCGCGAGCTGGAAAAGGCCGGCCTGCTCGAACGCAAGCAGGGGCTGTCGCTGACCGGCGACGGCCGCGAATTCGTCGAGCGCGATCTCGGCATGCGGACAACGCAGCTCGACATCACCTGCGCGGTCTGCGCCGGACATGGCATCGTCATTCCGGATTCCCTCAAAGCCGAAGTCGAACGGCTGGCGGAGATCATCACCAGCGCGCCGTCGGTCGACGTTACGCTCGACCAGGCGCCCTGCCTGCCCGATACCGCGATGCGCCGCGCGCTGTTGATGCTGCAGAACGGCGCGCTCGAGGGCAAGCGCGTGCTGCTGCTCGGCGACGACGATTCGGTGTCGATCGCGATCGGCCTGCTGGGCCGCGCGCTGCGCCAGAACGAACTTAGCAAGGGCGATCTCACCCGCGGTGTCACCGTCGTCGATGCCGACGAGCGGCGCATTTCGTTTCTGCGCGATGCTGCCGCGCGCGAACAATTGTCGCTCGATGTCGTCCATCACGACCTGCGCCATCAATTGCCGGCGGGCCTGCTCCGTTCGTTCGACACGATCGAGACCGACCCGCCCTATACGCTGGAAGGCGCGCGGCTGTTTCTGGCCCGCGGCTGCGAAGCGCTCGCCACGGGGGCTGACGGTCATTGTTTCTTCTCGTTCACCCACTGGCCCGCGTCGCAGATGCTGGAGCTGCAGAAGGTGTTTACCGAACTCGGTCTCGCGGTGCGCGCGGTGTGGCCGAACTTCAACCGCTATGCCGGCGCCAGCATGTTCGGCAATCTCGGCCAGCTGATCGAGCTCGTTCATGTCGCAGGGTCGGCCGCCGAGTTGCCGGATTTCAGCGGCCCGCTCTATACCGCCGAGGTCAATCCGCGGCTGCGCGTCTATGCCTGCACCGATTGCGGCAAGGAGATCGTGCTCGGCGAGGACGGCATCCCGGCCACTATCGAAGAAGCCAAGATTGCGGGCTGCCGCTCTTGCGGCGGGCATGTGTTCCGCCGGCAGTCGGTCCGACCCTCATGAACGGCGCGTCTGCCAACTGAGTCCGGCGCAAGTGCGCCAAGGAATATCAATCTGATGGGTACGAAAAATGTCTGACAAACCAACTTTCCGTCTGCGCCCCCTCGAGGAGAAGGATCTCGAGGCGGTAGCCGTGTTCGAAGGGGAAATTGCCAAGATCTCGTTTCCCGATGATCCGATCACGGACATCAATTTCTATGTCAAGAAGCTGAAGCAGCTGATGGCCAACAAGGACGCCGCCGCGTTCGTCGCCGAGAGCGGCGGCGAAGTGGTCGGCTGGGCCAATGTCAGCCAGCGGCAGAATTTCATCACCAAGGAAAAATACGCCGACTTCCACAGCATCTACGTCGCCCCCTCGCAGCGCGGCGGCGGCGTGGTGGCGGCGCTGGTCGAAGCGGTGTTCGACCACTGCCGAAAGAAAAACATGGGCAAGGTGGTGTTCCGCACCCGCGCCGACAACGAGCGCATGAAGTCGGTGCTGGCCCGCGTCGGCTTCGTGCCGACGCAGATCTATTACGAGAAGACGTTCGGGAAAGAAGGCGGGGATTCCTGAAGCCGACGTAAGGTGGCCGCCACAATAAAAACTGTCATTGCCCGGCTTGACCGGGCAACCCAGTACGCCGCGGCCTCTCGGTCGATTTCAAACGTCTCTGGAATACTGGGTCGCCCGGTCTTCGCCGGGCGATGACAACGGTGCCCGTTGCTTCACCGCGCCGGCATCATGAACACATCATAGCGCACCGTCTTGCCGCCGATCGAGTGCGACGGTTTTCGCAAGCCCTGCAGCGGCGCCGCGCGCAGCGGCCATTTCAGCACCACGCGCTTGCAGTCGGCGGCCAGCGCCGCCTGCATCAGCTCGAGCGCGTCGGGATCGGTCCCGACCAGCTCGCGCAGCAGCCGCATCTCCTGCTTCACTTCAGCGCTGTTG
>NZ_JAURXB010000180.1 GCF_030654605.1 Bradyrhizobium sp. | reverse complement strand
GGCCGTCGCGCGCGTGCCGTCCAGCAGGCCCGGCGCCACGCAGTTGACCAGCGTCTCCGGCGCCAGCGCCACCGCCATGCAGCGCGTCAGGTGAATGAGCCCCGCCTTCGACACTGCATAGGCGATCGAGGAGCCGGTCGGGCTCAGCCCCGCCACCGAGGCGATGTTGACGATGCGGCCTTGCCCCTGCGCCTTCATGACCGGGGCGACCGCCTTGATCAGGCGCATCGGCCCGGTCAGGTTGATCGCCATGATCTTCTCCCACACCTCCGGCGTCAGCCCGTCGAGATCGCCGAACGGGATCGCGATATTGTAGGCGGCGTCATTGACCAGCACGTCGAGCCGGCCGAAGGCCTTGATGACCTCGCCGACCAGCCGCTCCACATCGGCGCCGTCGGCGATGTCGCAGCCGAACGCCCGGGCGTTGACCTGATATTGCGACGCCAGTTCGCCGGTGACGCCTTCCGCCTGCTCGCGGCTGCGCGCGTACACCACCGCCACATGCGCGCCCTCTTGCGCCAGCGCGTGGCAGATCCGCTGCCCCAGCCCGCCATTGCCGCCCGTCACCAGTGCGACGGTGCCCTTCAGGTCCATCGGTTCTTTCCTTTGATGCGAACGCGCTGCTGCTTGGCAGCACTCCTGCGCCTTTGATACCTTGTCGCGCCATCCGAAGACACCGTCGGTAAAGCGACAACTTTGCGCCGCTTCAGTTAGTTCGGGCCGAAGGACGTCTCCTCCGGTAAGGCTGAGCACGCACCCTCGCAGATGACTTGGTTACACCTTTCTTGCCCCTCTTTGCGACAACGGCCTTCTTGGCGATCTTGCCCGAATTGCGTTTCAACAGGTCGATGCCCACGATTTCCAGGCCTTGCACGCTCGCGCTATGCTTCTTCGCGAGCCGTACAGCTTCTTTTTCTAGCCATTCGATAAGTGCGGAAAACGGCTGACGGTGCTTGCCTAAAACGACCCAGCTTAGCTTGTCCTTATCCGAACCTCGATTGACGATCAGGAAAACGCCGTAGCGAGACTCCTTCATGTATTGACGGATTAACTGATTTTCCAACCGCTCACTCAGTTCAGCGGCCGTCCATTGACCAGCGATTTTCACCTCGATTGGGGTCCGCCCTTCCACTGCTGGATTGTGAAGCCGAATATCGGTGCGGTCCTGATTGGCAAGCTCTTCTTCGGACGCGATGGTGTATTTTCCGCGCGCAGCTTGCCTTAGCCTATTGGCAAGCGAGCGCCGCAACTCAATCTCATCTGTGACGCGCTGTAATACGGTCGCTTCGCTTTCGTCACCCTCTTCCAAATCTAGTTTGAGGTCGTCGAGGCGAGAAAGCGCAAGGTCATACAATCCCTTCTGAGAAGTGGGGCTTCTTTCCGCAGATTCGACGAATTCGGCCACCTGCGTTGCTGTCCACGACGACGCTTGAGCGGCTGCGTCGCGTTCGGCATGCTCTTCGGCGAGCACGAGCATTCGGTTCTTCGGATACTCTGCCGTGTGAAACTCTGAAAGCTCCAAAAGGGCGTCGCGTGTGGGTTGACCGGGAATCGAAAGCAGCAAGTTCAGCAGGTGATCGCGAGCGCGCTGTGCGTGGTCTCTCGGCGCCGGCGAATAAACCTCGTTATGCTCGATGTCGTCTTCTATCCTGACATGGCCATGGGCGATCTTTATTAGCCTTAATAGCGCGGACGCCTTCATGAAGTCCTTGAATTCGCAACTCAGGCGCTCGTATCGGTCGCCCCAAACGAGATTGAGAACGCCTGACACCCGCTCTTCAGCTTCCCGGCTGTTTGAAGCCTGCTTTACCCATTTTTCAAGTGCTTCTAAGCCCCTTTTGGAATCCAAGCAGAGCGATACCGCAATCCATACGGAGCGGGCCTTCTCGCTTTTGGCACCTTTCGCGCGTTTGGCGACAAATGCTTTGAACTCTCTGGAAAGAGGTGCGGGACGGCGCAACACGACAGATAGGCTAGCGAGCAACGCCGAGGCGTTGGCCTGGGGGTTCTTCTGGATTGCCTCCATGATCTTCGGTCGGAGAAGATCGCCAAGCTCCTTTGCGTTCCAGAGCAACCGCGAGAGTACGTAAGAAGGCGCCGCCTTTTCCTCGGCCAGCGACATTTCCCACTCGATCTCTTTGAGAATAATGTCTGTAACAGGACCAGAATGAGCCGCATAGAGCGTTAACATCCACGGCGGAAGCTCATTGAGCTCTTCGACGGCATAGCGCGTCGCTAGTGAGGCTTCTTCAGGCGTTAGCTTCGCAGCCCACTCACCGGACAGTCGCGACTCCATTGTGAGCCCGCTGAGACCCGCAATGGTGATCCAAGAGGTACCATTGGTTTCCTTCCTTCGTTCGGAGCGAAGTTCAGGCTGATAGACCCGCCACAAAGCGATGCAGAAGTCTCGAAATCGCTGCGCGACCTCGTCTCCATAATCTGGTTTGAGGACCTCCCAATCTGCGATGGTCCATCGAGAGTTGTGTGACTTCTTTTGTCGAATTTCCTTAAATAGCCACAGAGTGGAATTCCACAGCTTTGCTTCGTTCTTTGCCAAATCGAGACTGCCAATCAAGTTTGGGTCAGCCCTAACCCGCCTAATGAAGCTCTGGCGTCCCGCTTCGTTCTTGCGCTTTCGGGTTTGCTGCTGCTTTTTTTGACGCTGATGCCGCATGGCGAAATTCCTCTCAGATTGAGACGGCTCACGCGGTGTCAATTCATCTTCCAATGCCTCTTCGAGAGTTGCGCAGCCAGCAATGGCAACCCTAACTCTTTGGAGTAGTTCATCGCCATTTTCCGACCGGCGGCACAGGAAGCAGAGTGCTGAAAGGGCTACCAGCCTATCGTCAAATAGCGGCCGCTCGCTGAGCGCAAGCAGAAATCCGTCAAAGTCACCCTCGTCAATATTGCCGAGAGTTGGGCTTTGCATAACGAGCCAGAACTTATTAACCGGCTGAGCCGAGTGTCCCCGTTCTATTTGGGCGGAGTACCAGAAGAGGGCGTGTCGCAGAGATCGGCGCTGGCTAATAAACTTGATAGTCTTGCTGTGCACGTCGCCTGTATAGCGATCAAGGTGGTCTGCTTGCTCACACAACGCCAAAGCCTGAAGTAAGATGGGACTGTCCTCCGGTAACCCGTCATGCGCGGTGACATACTCGACCAACTTCCAAACAAATTGGATAAGCCACCCGTGGTCCGCCGAAATGCGGCAAAACCCGCCGTTGTGCAGCGGAGGCTTGCCAACCAGTATCAAGGCCGCTTCCAGCAGGGTGACGCCACGCCCGACGCTGGGAATCCGGTTACATAGGTCTTCCAGTTCACGCTCGAGATGGTCCATGGAGTAAGGCTTCGAAGCGTTGGTCCCCTCGATAATTCGCATCAACTCCTTATCTGTGAGGACCTCGGGCCACATTGTTTCAATAACGGCCGCGAGAATTTGACGATCAAGCGCGTCGACTTTCCTGAGAAGAACTTTGATGAGTGCTCGTTTCTGCGCGGTTGTTCCGGCAACTCCTACCGCTTGCGCGGCCACTCCACGCGAGTAGGTGTTCACTGCGTCATCAGCGGCAAATGTTGCTGCAACGGCGGCGCAGTCTGTTATTTTTCCTTCACGGATTGTCCGAAGGAGCAGGGTTCTGAGGTCGTGGTGATCTCGATGCTTCTTGAGCAATTCTTTTATGGTACCAGCTAAGCTTGGACTCGCGAGACGTCGCACCTCACGAAGATTCAGACTTAGCGGCGTATGCTGCTGCTTGGCGTATTGCTTGGCGAACTGCCTCAGAACTGCCGCTCTTGTCTCGACATCAATCGAAGACGCATCTCCGTGGGACAGCAAAAGCTTGGGGTCAGTTCGAATTACCTGGTTCCGAAACCGGTCGTCCCAGATTGCAAGCCAGCCAACAATCGGCTTCATGGGGGGCAATACAATCAACCGCTCGCTGCCATAGGCCTTGGCGAAGAATATCTTCTGAACCTCGCGAAGACCTTTTCCCGATTGGAGAAGTTTTTGAAACCATCGGGCGGCCAGGTACTCGCGCGCGGTACGATGGTGAAACCTGACCGCGCCGTAGAGCGACTCGTCGAAGAGTGATCTGCTCAATAGCGCGTTAATCTCATTGGGCTGCCACTGTCTAAGTACCTCATGCGGGTCAATGGATATGGCCTTAACACTCTCGTCGGCCCCGTCTGGCGCATAAAGAATAGAGGTGCGGCCGGTGAGCGTAACCGCCGCTGCAAGTACTTGCGCTCCTTCGAGCACGCGATCGGGCCCCATCGGCGAGGCTGCCAAATGTCGAGCATTTTTCTCTTGCAGCTTAAGGCGGATGTTGTTCTCGACCACTTCCGAATATTGACCAATCTTGCGTTTTGACTGCCAGAGTTCGATAAGCCCCGGCAAGTCGGCGGGCCTGTTCGCGAATATGGTGGCATCTACATGCTCAATGGCATCGAGAAAAACTTGACTGTCAGCAACACCAGATTCCTCGGCGAAATGCCTGATTTGCTCGTTATCAAGCGGCGCAAGCTGCAAGACATTGATTGCAGCAATTACCTTTACGCTAGGCGCCTGCGTTTGCTCGCCACCGGCTTCTTGCGCGTGATGTTCGTCAATTGTTTCGACAGGCTCGCTGGTGCGGGAAGTCGGCACGAGTTCGAGTATCCGGCAAACGAGGTCTCTATCAGAGAATGCTTGCCAAGCGTGAGGACGCGTTGAAATGACAATTGTCGCGCGCCGTGCAAAAGGCTTAACGGCTTCAGCAAAACGTACTATTGCCGTCTCGAAGCTTCGGGCCGAAACCAGCTTTGCTTCGTCAACGGAATCCAGAAAAAAATAGGCGTGCTCGTCGGACTCGAACCATGCCTGGACTTCTTCAGGCTTCCCGATTTCAAGGGCGGCCTGCAGGGGTAGCTCCGCCAGCATCTCTAGGCGGCAGAGAAAGGCAGGCTTACCTTGTGCCCTTAGAGCGAGTGCCTGCTGCCTAAACTCTTCGGTCTTGCCGGTTCCGCCCTCACCTACAATGACTGAACAAGGGTCGCCAAGAACATCTTGCCAAACCTTACCTTCACCAGAAAACTGCCAAGACGAGGATTCGCTGTCATCTTCGTCGCCAGGCGCGGGAAATTTCACGAAGCGCCGTTTGAGTTGAAAATATTTGGTCATCGGTTCTGCGTCCAATGTGGGCCGCTCGTGAGGACGCCTCCAAGCTGCGCGTGCTGGCAGCGTGTATAAAATTGCGGCAAGAGCCAATGGCTATCTGGCATATTGGCATCTTTTGGCGACGACTTTCGGCTATTTCTACCTCGAATTCGGTCAATCACGAGTCCGGGAGAAGAAATTGAATGAGCGAAAGCCCGGATTTCCGGCCCTCTGGAAGCCTAGCTAAAGGCGGGAATGGGTGGCTGGGGCGGGGCAATTCAAAATCGGATGCTGTTGCCTGTCGCGAGCCTCAAAGCATTCCGATATTTTACTTTGAAGCGCCCCACCTGCGACAAATTAACCCGTCGGGTAAGATTTCGCTTTTCCCGAAGCCCGAAACACCTTTATGACTCACGCCATCCTGTCCCCTTAGGAAGGGGCGTTGGCCATCGTCACCGAACGTTGGGATGGGATGCGGTGGACGCGGCGGCATCGGGCGCGGAACGGGATTGCAGGGCGGGATAAACTCCGTGAGCGGTCCTTGGAACGTGCGGACGAGCGGTGCCGAAGCGTACGGCGAAATCGTGTGGTCCTGGCGCCGCAAGGCTGGCGCCAAGCTTGCGACTTGTTCGCAGGCGACGGTGGCAACAGAGCGTAGCTCACCGGGGAGAGTACGTATAAGCCGTAGAGCCATTGCGCAGGGAATGTCGGATGTTCTCCGCTGCCCTGTATGCTCGTGTGCAGCTTTTTTTTGCACGACTTCGCACACGAGATCGCGGGTGCAGCGCGCATCCGACATTCCCTGCTCCCTCATTTGAGGGGGAATGATTGGCAAAGCTCGGGCAGATCGTGCCGCGAGAACGCGGAACTGTGCTTGCGGCTGATTTGAAATTTATCAGCGTCGTCCCCGCGAACGCGGGGACCCATAACCCCGGTAGTTTGATGCAACGCCGCGATGGTTCAACAAGCCCACTGACACCGTCCACACGATTGACGGCACGGCGTATGGGTCCCCGCGCCCCGTGCGCAATTGCGCACTAGGCGGGGACGACGAGTCCGCGCGCATTTCGCGCGACCCTTTTGATTGCGGCTCACAGTCTGTGCCCGTCGCTGTGCACTTCACAATGCACTGCATCAACAATATTTCCCACTTGCCAAAATCACGGGACAGGCGGAGCATCGCCCTGCCGACCCAATCACGGGCCGAGCTCCAACCAAGGAGGCGGCGATGGGACAAGACGTCAGAAGTCCCCCAGGCACTAAAAAATCGGGTCCACGGTGCATTGCGCTGGTGGGCCCTTTCCAGAGCGGTAAAACTACACTTCTCGAAGCCATATTGGCGCGCACCGGCGCCATCCCTCGCGCCGGCAGCGTCGATGCCGGAACCTCGGTCGGGGACGCCAGTCCCGAGGCCCGCCATCACAAGATGGGAACCGGGCTCACCGCCGCCACCACCACCTTCATGGGCGAAAGCTACACCTTTATCGATTGTCCCGGTTCAGTTGAATTCGCGCACGACATGCGCGCCGCGATCCCGGCGGTCGATGCCGCGGTCGTGGTCTGCGAGGCGGACGAGAAGAAGCTGCCGCAGCTGCAGATCATCCTGCGCGAGCTCGAGGACCTCGGCATTCCGCGCTTCCTGTTTCTCAACAAGATCGACCGCGCCAACAAGCGCATCCGCGAAACGTTGGCGACGCTGCAGCCGGCGTCACGGATTCCGCTGGTGCTGCGACAGATTCCGATCTGGAACGGCGACCTGATCGCCGGCTTCGTCGACCTCGCGCTGGAGCGCGCCTTCGTCTACCGCGAGCACAAGGCCTCCGAAGTGGTGGCGCTGGAGGGCGGCGATCTCGACCGCGAGAAGGAAGCCCGCTTCTCGATGCTGGAGAAACTCGCCGATCACGACGACGCGCTGATGGAGCAGTTGCTGGAGGATATCCCGCCGCCGCGCGATGCGGTGTTCGACGATCTCGCCCGCGAATTGCGCGAAGGCCTGATCTGTCCGGTGCTGCTGGGATCGGCGATCCGCGAGAACGGCGTGCTGCGGCTGATGAAGGCGCTGCGGCACGAAGCGCCCGACGTCACCGCGACCGCGAAGCGGCTCGGCGTGTCGTCGCCGAAGGATGCGCTGGCCTATGTGTTCAAGACCCATCATCTGCAGCACGGCGGAAAACTGTCGCTGACGCGGCTGCTCGCCGGCCATCTCGACGACGGCGCCACGCTGCAGTCGTCATCGGGCGAGCACGGCAGGGTGTCCGGAATTCTTGCGGTAAGCGGCACCCATGACAGCAAGCGTCCCGCCGCCGAGGCCGGCGAGACGGTAGCACTCGGCAAGCTCGACACCATCAAGACCGGCGACACCGTGTCGAGCGGCAAGACCGCGCCGAAGGCGCTGGTCAGCGTTGAGCCGACGCCGCCCGTACTGGCGCTGTCGCTGTCGGCCACCGACCGCAAGGACGACGTCAAGCTCGGCCAGGCGCTGCTGCGGCTCAACGAGGAGGATCCCTCGCTGACCATGATTCACAACCCGCGCACCCACGACATCGTGTTGTGGGGACAGGGCGAGATGCATCTGCGGGTGGCGCTGGAACGGCTCAAGGACCGGTTCGGCGTCAACGTCAAATCGCAGCCGCCCTCGATCGGTTATCTCGAAACCATCCGCAAATCGATCACCCAGCGCGGCCGGCACAAGAAGCAGTCCGGCGGCCATGGCCAGTTCGGCGACGTGGTGCTGGAGGTCAAGCCGATGCCGCGCGGCGGCGGCTTCGAATTCCACGAAAAGGTGGTCGGAGGTGCGGTGCCGAAAAACTATATCGGCGCGGTGGAAGAGGGCGTGGTCGACGGATTGCTGAAAGGGCCGCTCGGCTTCCCCGTGATCGACGTCCAGGTGACGCTGATGGACGGTTCCTATCACAGCGTCGATTCCTCCGATCTCGCCTTCCGCACAGCGGCGCGGATCGGCGTCACCGAAGCTCAGCAGCAAAGCGCGCCGGTGCTGCTGGAGCCGATCCATGTGGTCGAGATCGTCTGCCCGACCGAGGCCACGGCGAAGATCAACGCCATCCTGTCGGGACGGCGCGGCCAGATCCTCGGCTTCGACACCCGCGAGGGCTGGCCCGGCTGGGACCGCGTCCGCGCCATGATGCCGGAAGCCGAGATCGGCGAATTGATCGTCGAGCTGCGCTCGGCCACCGCCGGCGCCGGAAGCTTCACCCGCCAGTTCGACCGCATGGCCGAAGTCACCGGCCGCGCCGCCGACCAGATCATCGCCGCCCATTCAGTTGCGGCGTGATGCGTCGGCATTGACAGCGCCGCCGGCATGCCCGATCTCACTGG
>NZ_JAURXB010000157.1 GCF_030654605.1 Bradyrhizobium sp. | reverse complement strand
TTCGACGACATCGACCGAAAACTGCTGACCTCGCTGCAGGAGAACGACCGCCTGCCGCTTGCCGAACTCGGCAAGGCGATCGGGGTCGCGACCTCGACGCTGAACGACCGGCTGAAGCGGCTGATGCGGCAGGGCGTCATCAGCGGCTTTCATGCCAAGCTTTCGCCCGAAGTGCTCGGTCTCAATCTGCTGGCATTCGTCTATGTCGGGTGGAGCGATTCGAAAACCGAGTCGGCGTTCCTCGACGCGATTGCA
Organism: Bradyrhizobium sp.; assembly: GCF_030654605.1. Lineage (GTDB taxonomy): Bacteria > Pseudomonadota > Alphaproteobacteria > Rhizobiales > Xanthobacteraceae > Bradyrhizobium. Next base: position 1,588 of record NZ_JAURXB010000157.1, on the reverse strand, counting down.
CGGATGCCCGGCGTGCTCGAATGCCACCACGTCACCGGCGCCTGGAATTACCTGATGAAGGTGCGGGTACGCACGACCCGCGATCTCGAAACCTTCCTCGCGGCCATGAAAGGCATCGAAGGGGTGCAGCGCACCGAGACCGTGATCGTGCTGTCGACCTCGAAGGAAACCCACGCGGTCGATGTGAGCGGTTAGCGGCTTCCGGGTTAACGCGCCATTAACCATAACCGACGCAGGGTTGCAGGAGGCCTGAGCGCCGCCTGTCGTGCCGAGATGGCCGGGCGGTCGTTTCGCGAGGAGCGGGGCACCAACAGATGTCGGTCGACACGTTAAGCGCCACGGCCACGGCAGGTGTCGAACCCTCGCGCGCCCGGATTGCCGGCGCGATCAAGCAGGCCGCCGACACCACCGGCACCAGCTTCGAATACATGCTGGCCACCGCCAAGATGGAATCCAATTTCAATCCGAAGGCCGCCGCCACCACCTCGTCGGCGCGCGGGCTTTACCAGTTCATCGACCAGACCTGGCTCGGCACCGTGAAGGAAGCCGGCAGCCAGCTCGGCTACGGCAAATATGCCGACGCCATCACGAAAAACCCCTCCGGCGGCTATTCCGTCAGCGATCCCGCCGCCCGCACCGCGATCATGAAGTTGCGCGACGATCCCGAGGCGGCCTCGTCGATGGCGGCGGTGTTTGCCCAGTCCAACAGCTTCAAGCTCACCGGCAAGATCGGGCGCCGCCCGACCGACGGCGAACTCTATATGGCGCATTTCATGGGCGCCAACGGCGCCGGCAAGCTGATCTCGAACGCCGAAAACAATCCGAACGCCTCGGGTGCTGCGTTGTTTCCCAATGCCGCCGCCGCCAACCGCCCGATCTTCTATGACAAGACCGGCCGCGCGCGCAGCGTCTCCGAAGTCTATTCGGTGCTGAACGCGCGCTATGCCAGCGCCGCCAATTCGCAGGCGACGCGTACCGCGATGGCGTCAGCCGGTGGCGACGCGCCGCGGCGCGTGACGCTGGCCAGCGCCACGCCGGCCACGGTGCCGGTGGACAACGCCGCCTACCTCTCGAGCTTTCCGGATTCCCGCGCCGTGACGCCGGTTGCGACGTCGTTCGCATCGGCGCAGACACCACCGCAGCCGACCGATCCGATCTTTCGTTCCCTGTTCCAGGCCGGCGATCGCGCGCAACCGGTCTCGCCGGCGGTTCAGGAATTGTGGGGCAATTCTTCGTCGCTGACTTCGGTTGCGTCAGCAACTGCGGTTGCGTCAGCAACCTCGGTTTCATCAACCAGCGCAGCGCAATCTTTATCGGGACACAAACCCGAAGTCCGGCCGCCAGGCCGGCTCGATCTCTTCAGCGACCGCCTCGGCACCTTCAGCTAGTCCCGTGTCCCGGGCGCGATGCAGCGCATGGCGCTGCTTCGCAGAGCCGGGACCCACACTTTTCCCCCCTTGAGCGATGGCCCCCGGATCTGCAGCGCATCACCCTAGCGCGTCGAAGACGCGCGTGAACGCGCTTATGGTGCTGCGCTGCGTCCGGGGAACGCCGCTGCATCCGGTCGCCGCTCCCTTAACAAAACGTC
>NZ_JAURXB010000149.1 GCF_030654605.1 Bradyrhizobium sp. | reverse complement strand
CACTACATCCTCGGCGACGACCATTTTTCGGCCGAAGGCAGCCAGCTGGCGTTCAGGGAGCTGGCACGGCGGCTGCTTTGACGGAGGCGGCGGGAGGTCCTGCGCGCCTGTAGGTGTTCAGGCTGGAAGGGGAACAGCAGCAGCCTTCTTCGGCCGCGATTCCTTGAAGCTGTTGGCCGATATCCGGAACGACAGCACGACGTCGGTTTGTATTTCAAAACTCTCGACCGCCTTGCGGCGTTCGACCTTGCCTTCGAGGCTGACCAGCTGCAGCGAAGCGACGATCACCCGAACCCGGCCGCGCGTGCCGAAGGGCAGCAGCAAGCGCTCCAGATCGACCGGCGATCCTGCGCTGTCGCAGGTTCGAAGAACGGTGTAGATGGCGCATCCGCTGCTGGCGCAGTGGGCCGACGCCGCGATGATGGGGATTCTCAGGACCGGCGGAGCGACCTCGGAGAGGGTCTTTCCGACCCACGGGTCCTTGACGGCTTCGTCGATGAACGACCCGCGGTACAATGCCCGAAAATCCAGCTGGTCCTTGCCGGCTTCGACTTTCCACACGGCGATGTATTTGGGATCGTGAATTCCCGGGCCGGGCGCAAATTGATCGAACGGCGGCAAGCCACTCTCGGCGAGCGCGAGCTTCGCCCAATATCCGGCCAGGCTGCGCTGGCTGGTCGACCGGATGCTGTCAATTGTTCCGTTTTCAAAATTCATTTTGATCTCGCCGATGCTGCTAACTTTGCACCCCATTGGTTAAGGAATTTTCATTCGCGGCCCGGTCCATCCGTTCCGGCTCATGCAATTCGGGATGCCAGTGTTGTTTGACCGGCGAGCGTTGGTGCGACTATACCGGAAAGGTCGGATTCAAAATCTCACCAGCCTGCAATGGAAAGGTCAGCGCCCCCCATGAAAGACTTTGCCGGAAAAATTGCCGTCATCACCGGAGGCGGCACGGGCATGGGCCGCGAACTGGCGCGGCAACTCGTCGCGGAAGGCTGCAACGTCGCGATGTGCGACGTCTCGGCCGAGGCCATGGCGGAAACGAAGCGGCTGTGCGAGGTCGAAAAGCTGCCGCAGGGCCTGCGCATCACCACCCATATCGCCGACGTCTCGATCGAGGACCAGCTGACGCGATTTCGCGACGAACTCGCCGAGCAGCAGGCGACCGACAGGATCCATCTGCTGTTCAACAATGCCGGCATCGGCGGCGGCGGCAGTATGTTCACCAACACGCGGGAGCAGTGGGAACGGACCTTCAACATCTGCTGGGGCGGGGTCTATCTCGGCGTCCGCACCTTCCTGCCGATGCTGATGAAGGCCGACGAGGGCCATATCGTCAACACCTCCAGCGTCAACGGTTTCTGGGCCTCGGTCGGGCTCGGTGTCGCCCACACCGCCTACAGCGCCGCGAAGTTCGCGGTCAAGGGTTTCAGCGAAGCGCTGATGACCGACCTCAGGCTGAACGCGCCGCATATCAAATGCTCGGTGGTGATGCCCGGCCATATCGGCACCTCGATCGTGTCCAATTCGCGCAAGATCCAGAGCGGCACCGAATCCGAGCTTCTGAGCGCCAACGAACTGTTGTCGGCGCGCGTGCGTCTCAAGGCCATGGGCGTCGATACCGAGGCGATGTCGGACGACGACGTCCAGAAGATCGCGCTCGATCGTGCGCGTGCCTTCCGCGACGAGGCGCCGACCACGGCGGCGCAGGCGGCCAAAATCATCCTCGATGGCGTCAAGGCCGACCGTTGGCGCATCCTGGTCGGCGACGATGCCCACACGCTCGACGAGCGCGTGCGGCAAACGCCGGAGCAGGCCTACACGCCGGAGTTTTATCAGAGGTTTACGGAAGAGGTCGGCTGGCGGCTGGGGTGAGTGGACTTTCGTCATTCCGGGGTGCGCGTCATCTCTCACTTGTCATCGCCCGGCTTGACCGGGCGACCCAGTATCCAGCGGCGCCGGCGATAGACCCGAGAAGCCGCGGCGTACTGGGTCCCCCGCATACGCGGGGGACGACGATCTGTGTGGATGTGACGCCTCACCCGTGCACGATCGCCTTCTCGATCA
>NZ_JAURXB010000140.1 GCF_030654605.1 Bradyrhizobium sp. | reverse complement strand
GGCCCGCTGTCGTCGGACAATGTCGCGATCCCGTTCAAGCTGCGGCTGAACGGCGAGGTGCTGAGCTTCATTTCCACCACCATGATCTTCGGCACCCCGGTCGACATCACGCTGTCGGAACTGGCGCTGGAGGCGTTTTTTCCGGCCGATGAACTGACCGCCGAGCGGATCCGCAGCATGGCGGCACTGTGACAGGCGCTTAAGGGCGGTCGGCATTGTATGCGGCGATCCCGGGGGCTTGATTTGCCTGCAAGAGCCGGAAAAGACGCGTGTTTTTTTACCCTTCTTGCCGTACAATGCAGCCATGACCCGCGACGAGATCATAGAAAAGCTGAAGGAGCGCGAGACCGACCTGCGAGCGCAGGGCGTCGCTCATGCTGCACTATTTGGTTCCGTCGCGCGCGGCGATGACAATCCCGACAGCGATATCGACATCCTTGTTGATCTTGACCCAGCAATTGTCGTGACGATTTTCGATTATGCCGGCGTGAAGGATTTTATCGCCGACATGTTCGACCGCCCGGTCGATGTGGTTAGCCGCGAAAGCCTGAAACCCCGTCTCCGCCCCAGCGCCGCCGCCGACGCGATCTATGCTTTCTGAAACCGAACGCGACAGCCTGTCGGACATCGTTTTCAACATCGACCTTGCAAATTCGTTCGCCCAGGGGTTCGACTACGAGCGTTTCGTGACGGATATGCGGACGTTCTACGCCATTACGCGTTGCCTTGAGATCATCTCCGAAGCATCTCGCCGCCTGTCGCCCGAAACCAAGGCGCGTCATCCCGACATCCCATGGCGCCAGATGTCCGCCTCGGGCAACATCTACCGGCACGATTACGAAGATGTAGCCCATCGCCTCGTATGGGGTACTGTCCACGAGTTCCTGCCCGCCCTGCGGGTGATGGCGAAGACCGAACTTGCAGAAGGCGACCAGGCCGGCTCCGCGGCCAAACACTCCTAGAGGGGCTCAAATCCGCGTCCAGCCCGCCATAACCCCGCAGGTTATGTGGCGCGAGGCATGCGGCTGCGGGACTTGTTTCGCCGGAGTTTCGGCCTATTTTGCGGGCATTGTTTCACGGAGAACGCGCCCATGAGCACGCTAAAACCGCTTCAGATCGACATCGTCTCCGACGTGGTGTGCCCGTGGTGCTACATCGGCAAGCGCCGGATCGAGAACGCGCTGGCGCTGGCGCCGGATGTGCCGGTCGAGATCAACTGGCGGCCGTTCTTTCTCAATTCATGGGTGCCGCGCGAAGGCATCAGCCGCGACGAATATCTCACGAAGAAATTCGGCTCGGTCGAGGCCTACAAGGGTATTGCAGGCCGTGTCGTCGCCGCCGCCAATGAAGAGGGGCTGACCTACCGGCCGGAACTGGTCAGGCGCCAGCCCAATACCACGGATTGCCACCGGCTGATTCACTGGGCCGATGCGCAAGGCAAATCCGCCGAGATGAAACAGCGGCTGATGGAACTGTATTTTCGCGACGGCGGCGACCTTACCGACGTCGATGTGCTGGTGCAGGCCGCCGCCGATATCGGGCTCGATGCCGGGGATATCCGCACGCGCCTGGCCACCGACGAGGACGTCGAACTGATCTCGGCGCAAGCCCAGGACGCCTCCGACAAG
>NZ_JAURXB010000136.1 GCF_030654605.1 Bradyrhizobium sp. | reverse complement strand
CGCCTCAGCAACCCGTCGCGGCGACCGAATTGGTGATAGAGAGCAGCACCGACGTGAAGAACGACCAAAGCGATCAGGAGCCTCGCCCCGATACCGTGCGGTGCGCGCGGCGAATACTTCGAGAAGTCGGGCAGCGCAGCGCCTTGTCCACCGAAGATGACAGGACCTGCGCCACTCAGCACCATCATGCCGATGCCGCTCGCGATCATGCCAAGCAGGACGACATAGAACAGAATATGCACCGCTCGAGCGGCGCGCTCTTGCCAGTGCGGTGAACCGGCGATCGGATCGGGCTTGCGATCGAAGCGCCACCACCAGACGATCCGGAGTGCCGTCAGCACCAGCACCGCAATGCCAATGGGCAGATGAAGCCGGAGAAACGTCGCCTTGGCCACAGGATCGACCGTGCCCGCCGCGCGGAACCCCAGGACGATCAGCACGAGAACCAGAATGGCGCTCAGCCAGTGGATCGAAACCGCCATCGAGCCGTAGCGATCAATCGTACTCTTCAGTCCCATGACCGATCTCTTTCCTGAAAATCCGGGAAGTGACGCTGTAGCACCGGCTCGTCCGCAAGAGATGCTATCATTGATCTTCCTGCGAATTGATTTGTATCAATCGACGGCCGCAATCTGCCTGCAAGTGCCAATCACTTGGACCATGACGGCGGCTGCGACCGTGGTGATTACCTGAAGGAAAAGTACTGTGGACAACGGTCACGGCCGAACGGGATTCGAAGGCCGGCTTTCGCGGGTGGGCTGGGCTGCTGCGGCAATCGTCATCGTTTCCCTGATCGCCGCGACCTTCTTTGGCTTTCGTACCTACGGTACCTATCGGCTGCTCCAGTCCGCCACCCAGAGCGGAGTTCCCAGCACCAGCGGAATCCGTCCCTGGATGACGATTGGTTACGTGGCCGAGACCTATGACGTAGCCTTCATCACCCTCGCCGGTCGTCTGCAACTTTCTCCGGACACGGATCCCAAGAGCACGCTCAAGGCGCTCGCCGACCGCACATCGCTTCCGCGCATCGACTATATTCAGCGTGTTCAGCGTGCCGTGGCTGACACGGCGCCGATTCAGAAATCGTCGACCTCTCCGGGCTGGCTGGCCGCGCTCAACGACGGCATCCTGTCGCTGATCCTGACATATGGATACGCAGCCTTCGGTGTGACCCTGTTGCTCGCCGCGTTGGGGCTTCCATTGCCAAGTGGGGTCGCAGTCACGATTGCAGGATCGCTCCTGGCGCAGGGAAAGCTCGATTGGGGGCTGACATTCACCCTCGGGATCTTCGCATCGATACTTGGCGACATCGGAGGCTATTTTGTCGGGCGAAGGTTGGGACCTTCGCTGCTGGCCAACTGGGGACCTATTCTCGGCCTCTCCCTCGCACGACAGACGTTCCTCGCCGGCATGCTTTCCAGGTGGGGGGCGCTGACCGTCTTCCTGAGCCGGACCCTGATCTCGACGTTGAGCACCTTCGTGAGCCTGCTTGCCGGCGTCAGCCGCTATTCCGCGACCAGGTTTGCCGTGCTCAGTCTTGTGGGACGCAGCTTCTGGATGTTCGCCTATCTCTGGCTTGGATACACGGTCGGCACCGAGGTAGAGGCGGCAGCCAGCTTCCTGAGAAATCTCAGCGGCCTGCTCTTCTCGTTACTGATGCTTGCGGCGGCGATCGCAGTATTGATCAAGGGCAGCGCGATCCGGTTGGCTTCTCAATAGGTTCAGGGTCACGCCATGCTGGCGCGACGGCTGGCCGAAGTACCGCTGGCGCTACGTCGCCGGACCTCGCGGAGGATCCATGCGGGTTTCAGTGGCCATGATTTTATCCTCGCCTGCATCAGCACAACATTCGCTGCCGCTCAGCATCGGCACACGCATAATTCGGCTGCCCCTCGCGCTCAAGACGCAAGGCTGTTCGTGAAGTTTCCTGCGGCGTTGGTGGGATTTGAAGCCGGTTCGCCGGGCTGCCAGCACGGCCGCGTGCATTGATCCATATCAATTACAAGGAACGGTTGGACCCGGCAGTTTTGTTACATTCTTTTTCTGAGGGATGCCGCAATGCCGCTCGATTCGATTCTGGTTTCTGTCGCCGTCGTTGCCATGTTTGCGATCTTCGCCGGCGCCTTGTGGTACGCCGACACCCAAGCGTAACCACGCCTTTCATCATCCCGCAAGGTCGGACAAGCTGGTTCGGCGCAGTCTGGCACGACGGCGCCAGCGCCAAACTGCGATTGCCAGAAGCCCGATCGCGAGCGTGAACAGCATCGCCTTGGCCCGAAATCGTCCGCCGGGCCGGTCGATGGTGCGCGACCACAACGAAGGCGCCTCGCCCGGTCGCGCCAGCCGGAACGCCACCAGGCTATCGCCGATGGTGGTGCCGGATCGACGCATGGCCCCTAGCTGCACCGCGATCATCATCGCTCAGGGATCAATGGCGCCAGCGAAAATCCGTTGCAAGGGCCAGCCTCCTCAGTATCCGCCTCTCGACCTGCCCTGGTGCCCGCCCCTGTCGCCATAACCACCGCCGTAACCACCGCCGACCCCGATGCCAATGCCGATGCCGACCCGGGGTCCGGGCGCCGGTTCGTAATAGCGCGGCGGCGGGCGGCGAACGACCACGACGTCGTCGTCGACATAACGTCGCGGCGGCGTACGGTCGACGCGCTTCGGCGGGTCGGGCTCGGCGCGCTTCTTCGGCGTATCGACCTTCTTCAGCGGCACGATCGGCGTGGTGCAGGGACAGGTCGGGCCGAGCGAGGCGTTGGTCGGCTGCGGCGGACCGCCGGCCGGGCCTGACACGGCCGCGTTCGCTGCGCCGACACCTGTCGCAACAGTCGCGACGAAGTTCGGACGATTGCGCAGCCGCTCTTCCAGCTTGCGCGCGGTCGGGGTGAGATCGCTGTCCGGGAACTGCACGCTGAAGGCGCGATAGCCCGCCGCGGTGTTCAGGATCACGGCGTCGTTCCATGCCTTCATGCGGCGGTGACGAACCAGCCAGTCGCGCGCCTGCAAGCCCAGCGGCGTCTGTGCGTAGAGGGTCGCGAAGGCGTCATAGGCCTCGTCGGTGCCATCGGCGATGATCAGTTCATTGGCGGCCTCGACCGGCTTGCCTTTCAGGTCGCGCTTCCACTCGTCGACCGTCTTCCTGGCGGCAGCGAGTTTTGGACCGGCAACGGCCGGACCGACGAACCTGAAGTCGTCAGTCAGCGAGGAACTGTCCCACGGCGTCTGCCGTCCTTCGGTCGCCTTGTTGACCGCAACGCGGACGCGCTTGAAGGTATCCTCGATCGAAAGTCCGGGCTCCTTGGCCACGGCGAGCAGCGCCGTGGTGTAGGGGCTGTTGGCGCCGCTGCCGTCCTCGGCTTCGGCGCCTGGCGATGTCGAGAACGACATGAAGGTGCCGGGAGCGCCGGTCTTGGCATCGACGATGGCGAGCCCGCGCGCGGCGGTCTTGCTGATGTCCGGGAACGGATTGTTGCGGCAGGAATCCAGCAGCAGGATGCGGGTCTTGCTCGGCACCGAGGCCAGCGTGTTCAGGATGTCGTTGAGGCGCACCGCCTGCAGCGGAATGTCGGTTTCGCGCTTCGGATCGACATCGACCGGCACCAGAAAATTCTCGCCATCGATCTGCAGACCGTGGCCCGCATAGAACACCAGCGCGACGGTATCGGGGCCTTTCTCGGCCACCTTGGCTGCGAAATCGCCGACCTTGGCGCGCAGTTCGTTCTGCGACAGATCGGCGGCCGTCAACACCTCGAAGCCGGACTCGGTCAGCATCTGGGACACCGCCTTGGCGTCGTTGGCCGGGTTGGGCAGCGGAACCACGGCGCGGTAGTTCGACTGGCCGATCACGAGCGCGACACGGTTTTCAGCAAGGGCTGCGTGCGAGCCCAGCAGGATTCCCGCGGCGAGAACGATATGGCGAAGGACGGGACTGATCATGGCTAACCTCCAGGCTGTCAAATTGGTCAGTCGTATCAGCGCCGAGGTTCAAGCCCGGATCGCGAATACCGCTGCTGAGCTTCTCATTTTGTCTTCTTGACGGGTTCCGCCGGCCGCGCGACGCCCCAGGGGTCGTATTTTTCCCTGGATTCGGGAATCCGCTCGAGCGCGGCCTTGTAGGCTTTCTCGTCGACGACCGGCTTCTTCTCCTCGACCTTCCTGGTCTCCTCCTTGGGCCGGTTGGCCTGGGCGTGTGCGGGCATGGCCAGCAAGGCCATCATCGCCACCGCCATCGCCACCGTGAAGGTCCTCATCGCCCGGTCTCCCTGTCATCCCGGCTGCCAACCTAGCCTGCGGGGCGATCATGGCAAACCCCCGGGGGGTGGTGTGCCCCAAGGGACCCGGTTCCGGCAATTTGATGATGCGGCAGCGCGAATTGCTCCCCAATTGCGGGCAATCTCAACGGGCATGGGATAAAAACGGCGGATGCGGCGGGTCGTTGTTCAGTGGGCGTTGATGGCCGGCGTGGCGTTGGCAGTGACGGCCTGCGGCCTCGCCGACAGCCGCTCGCCGGTGCCGGAGTTCATGCGGAACAAGGCCACCGAGCCGCCGCCGCCGGAACCGCCGCCCGACGTCAAGCGGCTGGTGCGGGAGAAACTGGATTCCCTGTTCACGGCGGCCTCAAACCCGCGCGGTGTGCGGGTTTCGCCGCCGCTCCGCGAAGCCAGGGGCGCGGGCTGGACCGCGTGCGTCAGGGCCGAGTTGACCTCGGT
>NZ_JAURXB010000132.1 GCF_030654605.1 Bradyrhizobium sp. | reverse complement strand
TTCGTCAACGAGAAGGTGCAGGTCATTCCCGGCATCCAGGACACCCACACCATCATCACCTTCAAGGCGTTCGGCGGCAGCTAGATTGCAAACTCGAAAGGCTCGGCACAACCGTAACCGTCGCCATTGCAACCCACGCGTTACCCTGGCTGTCGGATGAGCGCGTCCCCGGTGCGCGGATTGGTCTCCGTCCGTGTCTCGCTTCGGTCTTGCGGGAGCGCCGGAAATCCGCGAGCATTCGCGCCGACGCGAGCCTGTCTCCCCACGTGCTCATTGGCACGCCCTTGCGGGAGCCGGGAAACATCGGCGACAAGCGTCTCAAGGCTGCAACGACAGCCGCAACGGGAGGAATGGAATGATCAAGCGTAAGATGATGCTGGCGGCCATCGCGCTGACCGGAACCGCGGTCGCGGCATCGACGGCGGCGGCACAGGTTAAATTGCCGCCCAACGTGACGATGACGGCCTATGACACCGGTACGTCGGGGTTCAATATCACCGTCGCCATCGGCAAGATGCTCAAGGACAAATACGGCACCGACGCGCGCGTGCTGCCCGCCGGCAACGACGTCGCCCGCCTTCAGCCCCTGCGTCTCAACCGCGCGGCCATTTCCGCGATGGGCGCCGGCGTCTATTTCGCGCAGGAAGGCGTGTTCGAATTCGCGACAAAGGAGTGGGGACCGCAGGCGGTCCAGATCACCTTGAGTTCGGTGGATTGCAACGGCCTTTCGCTGGCAGTGGCCGGCGACGCCGGGGCGAAGACCCTGGCGGAGCTGAAGGGCAAGCGCATCGGCTTCGTGGTCGGCTCGCCGGCGCTCAACCAGAATGCACTGGCGATGCTGGCATTCGCCGGTCTCACCGCCAAGGATGTCAAGATCGTCGAATTCGCCAGCAACAACGCGATGTGGAAAGGCGCCAACAACAACGACGTCGATGCGATGTTCGGCTCGACGATCTCGGGGCCTGCCAAGGAGTTGCAGACCTCGCCGCGCGGCATCGTCTGGCCGCCCTTGGCGCATTCCGACAAGGCGGGCTGGGATCGCGTACGCAAGGTCGGGCCGTTTTTTACCGAGCATAACGCCACCTGCGGCGCGGGCATTGCGAAGGACAAGCCGATCGAGATGGGTACCTATCCGTATCCGATCTACACGGTGTACGGCACCCAGCCCGAGAACGACGTCTACATGCTGACCAAGGCGTTGATCGAAGGCTATGACGGATTCAAGGACGGCGCGCCGGGCGCCAGCGGGCTTGCGGTGAAGGGACAGACCAAAAACTGGGCGGTGCCGGTGCACAAGGGCGCGGTCAAGGCGCTGAAGGAAGCCGGTGCCTGGAGCGACGATCAGGAGAAGCACAACAACGCACTGTTCAAGCGTCAGGAAATCCTGGCCGCGGCGTGGGCCAACTTCAGCAAGGGCACCCCGTCGGCGGATGCCGCCAAATTCACCGAGGAGTGGATGGCCGCGCGCAAGGCGGCGCTCACCAAGGCCGGCCTGATCGACACGTTCTGAGGGATGGCGCTTCTTCTCCCCTCCTCCCGCGCAGCGGTGGGGAGGGGTCGGGGGTGGGGGGTGTCTCAACAAATTCGCTGACAGTTGTGTGCGCTGAAGCGCCCCCCACCCCCGACCCCTCCCGCCACGCGCAAGGGCGCGTGGAGGGAGGGGAGAAGTTACGACTTCTCCTTTTTCTTCGGCCGTGGCGGCCCCTCCACCGGCGGCAGCGATTTGATGTATTCCGCCATCGCCGCGCGATCCTCAGGCGACAGTTGCGAGGTATTGCGGATCACGCGCGCCATCGATCCGCCGGCGGTATCACCCTCCGGCGTCTGCCCGGTCTCGAGGAAATAGGCGATGTCCTTGGCGCTCCAGTCGCCGAGCCGCTTCTGCGTGATGTTCGGTACCCAGCCCTCGCCTTCCGGATTCGGTCCGCCGGCAAAACGTTGCGCCGCGACGATGCCGCCGAGAAAATTGCGCGGGCTGTGGCATTCGGCGCAATGGCCGAGGCCGCCGACGAGATAGGCGCCGCGATTCCACTGCGCCGAGCGCGCGGGGTCCGGCGCAAACGGCTTGTCGTCCATGAACAGCAATTTCCAGATTCCGATATTGCGCCTGACATTGAACGGGAATGGAACGCCGTGATCCCTGACCTTGCCGGACACCGGTGCCAGCGTCTTCAGGTAAGCGAACAGGTCGCGGACGTCTTCGACTCGGGCATGAACGTAGGACGCATAGGGAAAGGCCGGGAAATAATGCGCGCCCGAAGGCGAAGTGCCCTTGAGCACCGCGCTGACGAATTCGGCTTCGGTCCATCGCCCGATGCCATCGGCCGGATCGGGCGAGATGTTCGGCGAATAAAACGTGCCGAACGGTGACGGGATGGCGAGGCCGCCGCCGAGCTTGAGCCGATCGGGCTGGCCCGGCACGGCATGACAGGAGGAACATCCGCCGGCATTGAACGTTGTGAGGCCGTTGGCC
>NZ_JAURXB010000130.1 GCF_030654605.1 Bradyrhizobium sp. | reverse complement strand
GCTGGCGCTGCCTGACGGCGCGCCGCTGCCTCCGGAATGGCCGGTGCCGCAACTCAGGGTTCCCGCCGAGGAAGCCGGCCGCTGGCGGCAGGCGAACGGGCTGGGCGCCGGTCCCGCCGTCGCACTGGCGCCGGGCTCGGTGGGCGCCTCCAAGCGCTGGACCCACTATCCGGAGGCCGCCCGGCTGCTGGCCGAACGCGGGCTGGATGTCTGGGTGGTCGGCGGACCCGGCGAAAAGGCGCTGGCGGCGGAGATCGTGGGGGCCGGCGGCCCGCGGGTCCGCGACCTCACCGGGTCGGACCTGCGCAACGGCATCCTGGCGATGGCGGCGGCCAGCGTGGCGATCTCGAACGATTGCGGGCTGATGCACATCGCGGCGGCGATCGGGACGCCGACCATGGGCATTTTCGGTCCCACCAGCCCCTATCTCTGGGCGCCCCTCAATGGCCTCGCCGCGACCGTTCAGACCACAACCGTGTTGCCATGCCAGCCCTGCCAGCGGACGGTCTGCACCATGAACGACCACCGCTGCATGCGCGACATTCCCGCTTCCGACGTGGTCGGGATCACTGAGCGCGTGCTGGCCGAGGCGGCGCAGCCATGAGCAAAACCGGTTTGCCCAGGCCCGCGGCATTCCTCGACCGCGACGGCGTCGTCAATCACGACGACGGCTATATGGGCACGCGCGAGCGGATCCGCTGGATGCCGAATGCAGCGAAGGCGATCCGCCGGCTCAACGACGCCGGCTATCTGGTCTTCTTCTTCACCAACCAATCCGGCGTGGCGCGCGGCTTCTTTACCGAGGACGACGTCGGCAAGCTGCACGACTGGATGCTCGAAGAACTGGCGGCGCAAGGCGCGCGGGTCGACGACATCAGGTATTGCCCGCATCATCCCGCCGGGTCCGTCGAGGGCTATCTGGAACACCATCACTGGCGCAAACCGGCGCCCGGCATGATCCACGATCTGATGGCGCACTGGCCGGTGCGTCACCAGGGCAGTTTTGTCATTGGCGACCGCGCCAGCGATATCGAGGCGGCAGAAGCCGCCGGGCTGCCGGGATTTTTGTTTGCGGGCGGCGACCTCGACGCGTTCGTGGCGGATATTCTATCGGCAGGATTGTCGTCATCCTGATACCGCACGCAGGCCTTCGTCAGATCTAAAAAAAACCTAGCACTCCAAGGACTTGGTTTCTGTGCATGGGGTTGTTTTCGACATTTTTGGTTGGGAACCGGTCGCGACGTGCGGCGACGGCTCAGACCAGCCTCCGATAAACCTCGGCGATCCCGTTGGCCTCCGCATCGAGGCTGAAGCGTTCCAGCACCCGCGCCCGGCCGCGCTCGCCCATGGCCGCCGCAGCAACGGGATTGCGCATCAGCGGCTCCAGCGCCGCCACCAGCGCATCGACATCATCCGTCGGCGTCAGCACGCCGGTGACGCCATCCTCGACCACGAGTTCGGCCGCGCCAGCGCGCGAGGCCACCAGCGCCGCGCCCACCGACATCGCCTCGATCAGCGTCAGCCCAAACCCCTCGTTGCGCGATGTGAAGGCGTAGATCGTCAGCCGCTGGTACCAGCGCGGCACCTCCTCGATATCGAGTTCACCTGTTATGACGACGCGCGATTGCAGCCCGGCGGCATCGATGCGCTTGCGCAACTCGTTCGCGAACGCGGTTTGCTCCGGCGTGATGGCGCCGACCATGACCGCGGTGAAGTCGGGATAGCGCGGCAACAGCCGGCACATCGCCTCCACGAAAACGTCGCTGCCCTTTTGCGCGCGCACCCGGCCGAAGCAGCCGATGGCGTAGCGGCCGGGCAATCCGGCTTCCGCGAACGCCGCTGCGCGATCTCGAGGTGGCGCATAGGTGTCGGTATCGACGCCGTGCATCACGACATCAGCTTCGCGCTTGAGAAAGGATTTCGATATTTCGCTGGTGGCGATGATTGCGTCCATCTGCCGGATCAGCCAGCGCGTGATCCAGCTGTGATGCCGCTGCGCCGCCGAGGTGAAGACCAGTTTCAGAGGCCAGCCGAGCGCGCGCAACAGCACGCCCGCGATCATCTCGTTGTTGCGTCGCGCATGCCAGATCACGGCGTCGCGGCGGCGCCAGCATTTCGCGAGATCCGCAAGTCCGATGCGCGCGATCCCCTCGGGCGCATCGGAACCGAGCCAGCCCGCGCGAAACAGTTTCGCCAGTTTCGGCGCCACCATGCGGTTGGTCGCGGTGACGCCGGAATAGCGCCTGTGCAGATTCGGCACGA
>NZ_JAURXB010000118.1 GCF_030654605.1 Bradyrhizobium sp. | reverse complement strand
GTCGTCCTCGGGCTCGGCGGCGGCGGTCGCGGCCGGCATGATTCCGCTGGCGCTGGGCACGCAGACCGGCGGTTCGGTGATCCGGCCGGCCTCGTTCTGCGGCGTGGCCGCGATCAAACCGTCGTTCCGGATGCTGCCGACAACAGGTGTGAAATGTTTTTCCTGGACGCTCGACACGGTCGGGCTGTTCGCGGCCGGTGTCGAAGACCTCGCGCAGGGACTGTCGGCAATGACCGGCAGGGCCGAACTGAAGCTCGGTACTCCGATCGAGACGCCGCGCATCGGCATCGTGACGCAGGATTTTGCCGGCGCGCCGGAAGCGGCGGGCGCCGAGGCGCTGCAGTTCGCAGCAAAGGCGGCGGAACGCGCCGGGGCGAGCGTACGCGAACTGAACTTGCCCGACATTGTCGGCGAGGCGTGGCGGATTCATCCCACCCTGCAGGATTTCGAGGCGCATCGGGCGCTGGCC
Source organism: Bradyrhizobium sp. (assembly GCF_030654605.1). Lineage (GTDB taxonomy): Bacteria > Pseudomonadota > Alphaproteobacteria > Rhizobiales > Xanthobacteraceae > Bradyrhizobium. The sequence goes on along the minus strand of NZ_JAURXB010000118.1, from coordinate 48,714 downwards.
TGGGAATACCGGACGCGACACGCCGACATGCCGCCGCTGCTGCGCGGACGGCTCGACGAAAGTGTGGGAATTGCGCCCGCCGACTACGACGCCGCGCGCAGCGTCGCCAACCGCGCCCGCAAGGCGCTGGCGAAAATCTTCGATGATTTCGACGTGTTACTGACGTTTTCGGCGCCGGGCGTGGCCCCGAAAGGATTGGCTTCGACCGGCGACCCCCGCTTCAACCGGCTCTGGACCCTGATGGGCGTGCCCTGCGTCAATGTTCCGGCTTATGTCACCGAGGGCGGATTGCCTGTCGGCGTGCAGGTGATCGCGCGGTTCGGCAACGATGCGGGGGCGCTGGCGGCGGCGAGATTCGTGGAAGAGGCGTTGGGGCGATCGTAGAATCGTAGGGTGGGCAAAGGCGCATTCTTCGCGCCGTGCCCACCGTTCTTCATTCGCGTGGCCCGAAAGATGGTGGGCACGCTTCCGCCTTCGCTCGTTGAGCGACGGCGGACGCTTTGCCCACCCTACGAAATCCGAAACGTCGTCACTTCTCCCCGATCCGTCCCTCAGTGCCGGCCTGCAACCGCTTGATGTTTTCACGGTGCGCCCAGAACAGCAGCATGGTCATGACGGCGAACAGGGAGGCCAGCGCGGGGTGGCCGAACCACCAGAAGAAAATCGGCGTGACGAAACTTGCGACCAGCGCCGACAGCGACGAGTAGCGCGTGGTCACGGCGGTGGCCAGCCACAGCAGGCCAAACACCACCACCGCCGGCCAGAACAATCCGATCAGCGCGCCAATATAGACCGCGACGCCTTTGCCGCCTTTGAATTTCAGCCAGACCGGGAACAGGTGGCCGAGAAAGGCGCCGAGTGCTGCCAGCATCGCGGCGTTGGGGCCGCCGAAATAGCCCGCGATGACCACCGCGACGGTACCCTTCAGCGCATCGCCGAGCAGCGTCGCGGCTGCAAGCCCCTTGTTGCCCGTGCGCAGCACATTGGTTGCGCCAATGCTGCCGGAGCCGATCGAGCGCAGGTCCTGGGTGCCGGCGAGTCTTGTCAGGATCAACCCGAACGGGATCGATCCCAGCAGATAGCCGATGATGAGCCCCATCGGCAGCCATGCTTCAGGCGACATCGCTTTGGCTCCCATTAGACATGCTCAAACACCGTGCGGCCGCCGACGATGGTGCGCACCACGCGGCCCGAAAACCGCGCGGCGTCGAACGGCGTGTTCTTGCATTGCGATTTGAGATCGGCGGGATCGAGCACCCACGGCGTGTCGGGGTCGATCACGATGACGTCGGCGGGCGAGCCCGCGCGCAGCGATCCGCCGGGCAGGCCCAAGAGTTCGGCCGGGCGCGTCGACATCGCTCGGATCAGGGTTTTGAAATCGGTCGCGCCATTGTGGATCAACCGCAAGGCGGCCGGCAGGATGGTCTGCAGCCCGATTGCGCCATAGGCGGCTTCCGCGAACGGCAGCCGCTTGACTTCGACGTCCTGCGGATTGTGGTCGGACATCACGACGTCGATCAGCCCGGAGGCGACGGCGGCGACCAGCGCGAGGCGGTCGTCCTCGGTGCGCAGCGGCGGCGACAGTTTCAGGAAGCTGCGGTACGGGCCGATGTCGTTCTCGTTCAGGGTCAGGTGATTGATCGAGACCGAGGCGGAGACGGAAAGACCAGCATCGCGGGCGCGCTGCAGGATTTCCAGCGACTCGATGCAGGTCAGCGAGGCCGCGTGATAGCGCCCGTCGGTCAGCGCGACCAGGCGCATGTCGCGCTCCAGCATCACGGCCTCGGCGGCATTGGGGATGCCGACCAGTCCCAGCCGTGCCGCGAACTCGCCCTCGTTCATGACGCCTTCGCCGACCAGATTGGGATCTTCGGTGTGGTGCACGATCAGCGCGTCGAAGTCGCGGGCGTAGGTGAGGGTGCGCCGCATCACCTGCGCATTGGTGACGCTGCGGTCGCCGTCGGTGAAGGCGACGGCACCGGCGGCCTTCAAAAGGCCGATCTCGGTCATCTCTTCGCCGCGCATGCCTTTTGTCAAAGCCGCCATCGGGTGGATGTTGACGATCGCGGTGTCGCGGGCGCGGCGCAGCACGAAATCCACCGTCGCCGAATTGTCGATGACGGGAGAGGTATCCGGCTGGCAGATGATGGTGGTGATGCCGCCGGAGGCCGCGGCCTGGCTGGCGGAAGCAAAGGTCTCGCGGTGGCTGGCGCCGGGCTCGCCGACAAAGGCGCGCATGTCGATCAGCCCGGGGGCCACGACCTTGCCGGCGCAGTTGATGATGTCGGTGCCTTCAGGGACACCGGCCGCGCCAATGCCGCGCCGGCTATCGCGGATGAATCCGTCGGCGATCAGGACGTCGCCGGGGCCGTCGAAATCCCTGGAGGGATCGACGACGCGGGCGTTGGCGAGCAGGATCGGGCGGCGGTCGGTCAGCATGATGTCACGCGTTCGGCAGGTTGCGGGCGAGCGCTTCGAGCACCGCCATCCGCACCGCCACTCCCATTTCCACCTGTTCGCGGATCAGCGATTGCGCGCCGTCCGCCACGATCGAGTCGATCTCGACGCCGCGATTCATCGGCCCCGGATGCATCACCAGCGCGTCGGGTTTTGCGTAAGCGAGCTTCTTCTGGTCGAGCCCGAAATAATGGAAATATTCGCCGGTCGAGGGCACGAACGAGCCGTTCATGCGCTCGCGCTGCAGCCGCAGCATCATGACGATATCGGCGCCGTTCAGCCCCTCGCGCATGTCGCGGGCCACCTCGACGCCCATCCGCTCGATGCCGCGCGGCAGCAGCGTGGAGGGTGCGACCACCCGGACCCGGGCGCCCATGATGTTGAGCAGCAGGATGTTGGAGCGCGCCACCCGGGAATGCATGACGTCGCCGCAGATCGCGACCACCAGCCCTTCGAGCCGGCCCTTGTTGCGGCGGATGGTCAGGGCGTCGAGCAGGGCTTGCGTCGGATGCTCATGGGCGCCGTCGCCCGCGTTAATGACGGAACCGTCGACCTTGCGGGCCAGCAGTTCCACCGCGCCGGAAGCATGGTGCCGCACCACCAGGATATCCGGGTGCATGGCGTTCAGCGTCACCGCGGTATCGACCAGGGTTTCGCCCTTGCGGATCGAGGACGACGACACCGACATGTTCATGACGTCGGCGCCGAGGCGCTTGCCGGCCAGTTCGAACGAGGACTGGGTCCGGGTCGAGGCCTCGAAGAACAGGTTGATCTGGGTGCGGCCGCGCAACGAGGTGCGTTTCTTGTCGACCTGCCGGTTGAGCTCGACATACTCCTCGGAGAGGTCGAGCAGGCCGGTGATGTCGGCAGCGGAAAGGCCCTCGATTCCCAGCAGATGCCGGTGACCGAGGACGAAGGTCGATTTCGATACAGGGGTCATTAAAACGAGACCTATAGGCAGGGTTCGCGCGCGGGGCAAGCGCGAATAGGGCTCATGCGAGTTATCCCCCGGTCTGTCCCGTGCCCGTCATGCCCGCGCTTGTCGCGGGCATCCACGTCTTCCTTTGCAATTTATGCAAATCCCCGCAAAAAAGACGTGGATGGCCGGAACAAGTCCGGCCATGACGGTCGGAGGTGGGTGGTTCGTGAAAGTAATTGTGATCGCGCTCGTTATCGGTAGCGCGGCCGTTTCCCCGGCCGCATCCCAGCCCTTGCCCGGCGATTTTGTCTTTCTGCGCGACGTCGATCCCACCATCCTGCAGGACATACGCTACGCCTCCTCGAACAATTTCGTCGGCCGCAGGCTTTCGGGTTACGACGCGGCCGAATGCGTGGTGAAGCGGCGCGTAGGCTGGGCGTTGAAAGCCGTCCAGGCGGAACTGGCCAGGCAAAACCTGTCGCTGAAGATGTTCGATTGCTACCGGCCGGCGCGCGCCTCGCACGACATGGTGGTGTGGGCGCAGAACGGGCGGGAGACGGCGGCCGAGCGGCGTTATAACCCCGCGTTGCCCAAGAAAGACCTGTTCCGGCTGGGCTATATCGCCGAGCGTTCGCAGCACTCCACCGGGGTCGCGCTCGATCTCACTTTGGTTGACCTTGCCGCCGACAATTCCGCCACTTTCGATCCCGCCAAAACCTATGCTGACTGCACCGCACCCGAAGCCGCCCGCGCGCCGGAAGCCAGCGTCGACATGGGCACCGGCTATGACTGTTCCGACGTGAAATCGCACACCGCGGCGCGAAGCATCACGCCGGCACAACGGCGCTGGCGCAACATGCTGGTGGCCGCGATGGCGAAGCAGGGTTTTGTCAACTATTCGAAGGAATGGTGGCATTTTTCGATGCCGGGCGCGGGCGGGCAGGCGTATGATTTTCCGATCAGGCGGCGTTGAGATAGAGTCGGCGTCGAGCCAGACGAGACAGCCGGAAGTCCGCCATGCCCCAGCCTTCCTTCACCACACACGAAGTGTTCAACCAGTCGCCGCCATTCGAGGGCGTTGATCTCTTCAACGCCGATCGCCCGCTGGTCGAGGCCGTCGTGGCCAATGGCGGATCGTCGGCGGGGAAGGAACTGTCCGAGTTCGGCCAGCACTGGGGTTCGGCCGAGATGGCGGCGCGGGGGCGGATCGCCAACGAGAACACGCCAAAACTGCGGACTTTTGACTCGCGCGGCAACCGCCGCGACGAGGTCGAGTTTCATCCCGCCTATCACGAACTGATGGCAAGCAGCGCCCATGCCGGCGTGCATAATTCGACCTGGGACGCGCAGGGCAGGCCGGCCGGCGGGGCGTCGGAGGTGGTGCGTGCGGCAAAATTCTACATCGCCGCGCAGGTCGAGACGGGACATCTGTGCCCGATCACCATGACCCGCGCCTCGGTGGCGGCACTGGCGGTTCAGCCGGACCTGCTGGCAAAGACCATGCCGGTGATCGGCACGCGCACCTACGATCCGGGCTTCGCGCCGTGGCGGACAAAACGCGGCATGACGCTCGGCATGGGCATGACGGAAAAACAGGGCGGCACCGACGTGCGCTCCAACATGACGCGAGCGGAGCGCGACGGCGATTTCTATCGTATCTCGGGGCATAAATGGTTCATGTCGGCGCCGATGTGCGACGCCTTCCTGGTGTTGGCGCAGGCCGACGAGGGCCTGACCTGCTTTTTCATGCCGCGCTTCAAGCCTGATGGCTCGATCAACGCGATCCAGTTTCAGCGCCTGAAGGACAAGCTCGGCAACCGCTCCAATGCCTCTTCGGAAGTGGAATTTCTCGGCGCCCATGCCGAGCGGGTCGGCGACGAGGGCAAGGGCATCCGCACCATCATCCAGATGGTGCAGCTGACGCGGCAGGACTGCGCGATTGCCTCGGCCGGCCTGATGCGTTCGGGGCTGGCGCATGCGCTGCACCACGCCCGTCACCGCAGCGTGTTTCAAAAACATCTGGCCGATCAGCCGCTGATGCAGGCGGTGCTGTCGGACATGGCTGTTCATGTCGAGGCGTCGATCGCGCTGGTGATGCGGCTCTGCCGTTCGTTCGACCGCGCGCCCGCTGATGCCAATGAGGCGGCCTTCATGCGGCTGCTGACTCCCGCCATAAAGTACTGGGTCTGCAAGAGCGCGCCGGGATTCCTGTACGAGGCGATGGAGTGCCTCGGTGGCAACGGCTATGTCGAGGAGGGCATTCTGGCGCGGCATTTCCGGGAGTCGCCGGTCAATGCGATCTGGGAAGGCTCAGGCAACGTGATGTGCCTGGACGTGCTGCGGGCGCTGTCGCGCGAGGCCGATGCGGCGGCCGCGGTGTTGCAGGGTCTCGCCGGGGAAACCAGCGGCTTGCCGGGGGCGGGTGAGGCGGTGGCCTTCATCGCCAGGGCGTTCCGCCGCCCGGACGGCGAGCGCGTCGCAAGGCTGGCGGTGGAGAAGCTGGCGCTGCTGGCGGCGACTGCAGCACTCAATCAGGTGTCGCCGCGCCATGCCGAATTGTTCGCGGCGACCCGGTTGGGGCAGAATCATGCCAGCATGTATGGCGCGGTGGATCTGGCCAATGACGATATCCGGGGTTTGCTGGAGCGGGCGCTGCCTTAACTATCTCGTCATGCCCGGCCTTGTGCCGGGCATCCACGTTTTGCTTTCTTTCGAATGAAGAGAAAGACGTGGATGGCCGGGTCAAGCCCGGCCATGACGGCAATTTGATGTGAAAGTTCACTTATGGACTCCCTCGATCCCGCCGCGCCTCCGCTCCTGGTGACGCCGGCCCAACACCCACCACGCATCTGGAAATTCTGGGGCACCACGCTGTGGGGCCTGTTCATCTTCGTCGCGTTGTTTGTCGGTCAGATCCTTGTGGTGGCGTGGATGGTGTTCCGGCAGGACGGGCCGTTCGACCTTGCCGCCGCGATCCATGTCGTCGGCGCGGGCCTGACGATTTCGCTCTCGGTGATCATGGGCATGCCTGCCGCGCTCGGCGCGATATGGATCGCCACACGGCTGTCGCGCACGCCGTTCGCCGCATATCTCGCGCTGCACCGGCCGTCCTGGCGTCATCTGGCGATCGGCATCGTCGCGCTGGTCGTGCTGGTCGCAAGCTGGGACCTGCTGTCGCGCGCGATGGGGCGGGAGGTCGCGCCCGGTTTCATGGTCGACGTGCTGAAATCGGCGCGCGCCGACGGCGCGCTGTGGCTCCTGATCATCGCATTCTGTGTCGCGGCACCGATCTCGGAGGAATTTTTCGCCCGCGGCTTTCTCTATCGCGGCTGGTCGGAATCGTTCCTGAAAGTGCCCGGCGCGATCCTGTTGTCGGCGCTGGTGTGGACCGGGCTGCATCTGCAATACGACTGGTTCTTTTTCGGCCAGGTGTTTTCGATCGGCCTGCTGTTCGGCTGGATGCGCTATCGCTATCACTCGACCTGGCTGACGGTGGTGCTGCACGGCCTCAACAATTTCGCGGCGACGCTGCAGAGCATCTGGCTGGCGGGGAGTGGGTAGGTCTTTCCCCGTCATTGCGAGCCAACGGGTCGGCGCGAAGCGCCGCCCGATGACAGGCTCCGCGAAGCAATCCATGCCGCAGCGCAAAGAAAGTTGGATTGCTTCGCTGCGCTCGCAATGACGAATTACGCCACCAGCGCGATCACGATCGGCATCGTGAACGCCGCCAGAATGGTCTGCAGCGTGATGATCTGCGCCAGCAGGGGCGCGTCGCCGCCCATCTGGCGGGCCAGCACATAGGCGCTCGACGACGCCGGTACCGCCGAGCACACCGCCACGATGGCCAGGTTGGAGCCCGTAAGGCCGAACCACAACGCCAGCGCGATCGCGAGCACCGGCATCAGCACCAGTTTGAGGAACACGGCGACGCTGGCAGCGAGGCTCGGGCGGAACATGCCGGCCAGCTGCAAGCCGGCTCCGGTGACGAGCAGGCCGATCGCCAGCGAGGAGCGGCCGAGCGCGTCGGCGACCTCATGCCAGATCCGCGGCAGCGGCAAATGCAGGGTATTGAGCACCAGCCCGATGGCGCAGGCCCAGATCAGGGGATTGCGCACCACCGTCATGAGGATGGCCTGGACCGACTGCTTTTCCGGGGAGGCGTAGTGCGCCAGCACGGAAACGCTGAAGACATTGACCAGCGGGATGATCGCGACCATCGCCACCGAAGCCAGCGCCAGCCCGGTGTCGCCGTAGAGATTGACTGACACCGCGAGCGCCACGTAGGTCTGCCAGCGGGTGGCGCCCTGAAAAATCGAGGTGAAGGCCGGCCCGTCGATGGCGCAGCGCGCCAACAGCGGCCGCAAGCCGAGGCACAACAGCGACATCAGCAGCAGCGAGAGCAGCAGCGCGCCGCCGACGCCCGCGACCGGCACGGTCGTGAGATCGGCCTTGACCAGGGTCTGGACCAGCAGCACCGGGAACAGCACGTAGTAAGTCAACCGCTCCAGCCCGTGCCATTGCGTGTCCAGCCGCAGCAGGCTTCGCTTCAGGATGAAACCCAGCACGATCAGCAGGAACACCGGCAGCAACGCCGAAATTACCAACGCCATCTTCAGCGGCCTCTGCGGCTGTCGCCGAGCGTCATCAGCCGGTCGAGCGCGCCCTGCAGGATGTAGATCGCGGCGTGTTCGTCGATCACCTCGGCGCGCCGGGCGCGGCTCATGTCGGTTCCGATCAGCTCGCGCTCCACCGCCGCGGTGGAGAGCCGTTCGTCCCACAAGGCGATCGCCAGATCGGTTAGTTTTGAAAAATTGCGGGCAAAGGCGCGGGTCGACTGCGCGCGCGGTCCCTCGCTGGCGTCCATGTTGACGGGCAGGCCGAGCACGAAGCCGACGGCGTTGCGCTCGGCGGCAATGGCGACCAGCCGCGCCGCATCCGACGTGAACGCCTTGCGCTGGATGGTCCCGACCCCGGTCGCGAGCCGGCGGTCGGGATCGGACACCGCGACGCCGATGGTCTTGGTTCCCAGATCGAGTCCAACCAGCGCGCCGCGCTCCGGCCAGTGCGCGACAGCTTCGATCAAGGGCAGGATGAGAGCGGGCATGGGTTCGCTTAACACGCGCTGCCGTACTCACGCAAAGCGCTTACGACACCTCTCCCCATCGGGGAGAGGTGAAGGAAGACCGAACTCCGATATTACATTCAGCGGATCGCCACCGGGTTGATCATGCTCTGCACGCCGCCCTTGAAGCGCGGCTGGCCGAGCACGAACAGGAACTCATAGGCCTTGTCCTTGGCGAGTTCGGCGGTGTCCATGTTTTCGAGGATGTAGGTGCCGTTCATCGCCAGCAGGATCTGGTGCACTTCGAACAGGTTCTTGGACTCGAAGGGAACGACTTCGACGCCCCAGGTATCGGCGCCGACCGCGACCACGCCCTTGCCGGTGAGATACTTGGCGCCTTCGACGCCGAGGCCGGGTTCGGCGCCGCCGTAGCGCTTGTCATCCTTGCCGATCAGGCTGAGCCAGCCGGTATGGAACAGCACGACATCGCCCTGGCGGATCTCGACGCCCTGCTTCTTGGCGACTTCCTCGATCTCCTTGACGTTGAAGGCGGTGCCTTCCTTGACCACGTCGGTGCCATAGTGGGCCGCCATGTCCAGCAGCACGCCGCGGGTGACCATCGGCGGGACTTTCTCGATACCGAGCTTTTTCAGGCCGGTGGGATCGGCGAAATCGGCCAGCTTGTTGCCATTATAGTAGACGTGCTCGATGCCGAGATGGCCGAGGCCGTCGAGCTGGCTGCCGACGCCGACCCAGCCGTCGAGCAGGTCGTCATTGTAGGTCGCCTTGTTCGGACCGAGCCCGGGAATGCCGGCCTGGCCGGGTTGTACGACCGTGATCTTGAATGCGCGGGGCGGGTAGGCCGGCGTCTTGGAATCGACGGGAATGCCGAGTGCGTAGGTCTTGCCGGTCTTCACCAGCGACGCGGCCTTCACGACCAGTTCCGGCTTCATGTAGTTGGCGGCACCGATCTCGTCGTTCGGTCCCCATTTCGATTTGGTCCAGTCCTGTGCGCTCGCGGTTCCGGCCGTACCCAACACGGCGACAGAACAGCACAATACGATTGCCCTTAGCATCGCAGTTCCTCCCAGGCGTTGACGTTATGGTTGTTGGTAGCTAGCGCCTCATACTAACGTAGTGGGGCGGCACGTCCAAAGTTTTCGACACGAGTGTTGAACTGCGATGCAACCCGGCATTCGCAAGCGCGAAATGCGCGATCGGTTTGCTGCAATTTCATGACGGCGTGTTTCGCCGCGCGGAATACCCTGATGGCCTCAGGCGGCAATGACCTGGCTGTTGTTCTCCAGGCAAGCGACAAATCCTTGCAGGGCGCTGTACTGATGTGCGCTGCGGCGCCGGATGAAGATTGTATCGACCCGCGACTGCGCCGGGCTGAGCGGATGGATGCGGATGTTGCCGCTCTGGTCGTTGCGCTCGACCACGGCGCGCGGCAGCAGCGTGACGCCCATGCCGGCGGCGACGCAGCCGATCATGCCGTCGAGCGTGCCCAATTCGAACCGTGCGGCGGACGGCCAGCCAAACTCCGTCAGCAGTTGTTCGAGCCGCTGCCGGTAGCTGCAGCCGGTGCGGAACACCAGCGCGGTCGGCCCGGATTCCGGTGTGCCGGCGCGAAGGGCGGCGAGGCTGGCCCATCGGCGCGCCGTCACCAGCACCAGCTCTTCCTGAAATGCCGTCACGCCGGTGAGTTCGGCATGCGCGATCGGACCGGCGACGAAGGCGCCGTCGAGCGAACCATCGAGCACGGCGGCGACCAGGTCGGCGGTCGGCGCGGTCCGCAGGCTCAATTGCACCGCGGGAAAACGCCGGTGAAATTCCGCGAGCAGCGACGGCAGCCGCACGGCGGCGGTGGTTTCCATCGAGCCGATCGACAGCGGTCCTTTCGGCTCGCCATCCTCGCGCGCGGCCAGCACGGCTTCGCGCGACAATGCGGCCAATCGCTGCGCATAAGGCAGCAGGCGGCGGCCGGCGCCGGTCAGGGTCATGCCGCGGCTGTGCCGCTCGAACAACGCCGTTCCGATTTCGGCTTCGAGCGACTTTATCCGTTGCGTGATGTTGGATTGCACGGTGTTGAGTTCGTCGGCGGCGCGGGTGACGCCGCCGAGACGTGCCACGGTCGAAAACGTCACCAGATCGGATAATTCCACGGCGTCGGCTCCGTTTTGTTTTAGAGATGGCAGCGTTCCATAGAAATCATTTATCCAGAATGCTAGCCGGACCTACAGTGCCTGTCCAGAACCGAGGAATGGAAATGTCGATCGAGACGCCGCTGAACGGCCTGTTGGGTATCCGCCATCCGGTGCTGTCGGCGCCGATGGATGTGATTGCCGGCGCGCGGCTGACGGCGGCGGTGAGCCGGGCCGGGGGCTTTGGCATTCTCGGCGGCGGCTATGGCGAACGAACCTGGCTCGAACAGGAGACGGATAAACTCAAGCAGCAAGCGGCGCCCTTCGGCATTGGTTTCATCACCTGGAGTCTGGCAAAACAGCCTGACCTGCTGGATGTCGCACTGGCCGCACGGCCGCGCGCGATCATGCTATCTTTCGGCGATCCCAAGCCATTCGCGCCCCGCATCAAGCAGGCGGGAACTTTGCTGATCTGTCAGGTTCAGGATGAAGCCATGGCGCGACAGGCGCTGGATGCCGGCGCCGACATTCTAATCGCGCAAGGCTCGGAGGCCGGCGGCCACGGCGCGTCGCGCACCACCATCGACATCGTGCCGTCGATTGTCGACCTCGCGGCTGGCCGCGTGCCGGTGGTGGCCGCCGGCGGCATCGGCGACGGCCGCGGCCTGGCGGCGATGATGATGCTCGGTGCGACAGGCATTCTCATGGGCACACGATTTTATGCCAGCCAGGAATGCGATGGCGCCGAGCAGGCCAAGCAGCGCATCTGCGCCGCCACGGCGGGTACGACCACGCGCGGCATCATCTTCGACCTCTCGCGAAACAACGTCTGGCCGGCGCCGTTCAACGGGCGCTGCCTGATCAACGATCATGCGCGCCGCTGGATGGGCCGGGAAATCGAACTGCTGCAGAATGTGACGGAGGTCGCCGCCGACTATGCCGCGGCCCGGGCCGCCGGCAACTTCGACATCGCGGCGGTGATTGCCGGCCAAGCCGTCGGGCTGATCCATGACATCGCGCCAGCCGCCGAAATCATCGATCGTATCGTCTCCGAAGCCGACCAGATATTGTCTGGGCGGCGTAACTCCGCGAGCCGAGTTCTTCCTTCTCCCCTTGTGGGAGAAGGTGGCGCGCGAAGCGCGCCGGATGAGGGGTCTCTATCCGCGAGCAAGATGTCTGTTGAGCCAACCCCTCACCCGTCTCGAATGCGCTAATCGCGCATTCGATCCACCCACTCCCCCCAGGGGAGAGGGGGAGAAAGCCAACAAGAGAAAGACAGCACCATGTGGCCGGACCGCCGAATCCTCGACCTCTTCAAGACCGAATTTCCCATCGTCCAGGCGCCGATGGCCGGGGTGCAGGACGCCGATATCATGATCGGCGCAGCCGAGGGCGGTGCACTTCCATCGCTGCCATGTGCGATGATCTCGTCTGAAAAGGCCCGCGAGCAGGTCAACATCGTGCGCCAGCGCGTCGCAACGCCGGTCAATCTGAATTTCTTCTGCCACAAGGCCGTTGATGCCGACGCCGAGCGCGAAGCGACCTGGCGCAAGCGGCTGACGCCTTATTACAAGGAACATGGCCTCGATCCTGATGCGCTGATTCCATTTTCCAACCGCGCGCCGTTCGATGAGGCGATGTGCGCTCTGGTCGAGGAGCTGAAGCCCGAGATCGTCAGCTTTCACTTCGGGCTGCCGGATCCCAAACTGTTGAAGCGCGTCAAGGCGGCCGGCTGTATCGTAATGTCGTCGGCCACCATCGTGCGGGAGGCGATCTGGCTGGAGGAGAACGGCGCCGATGTCATCATTGCGCAAGGGGCTGAAGCCGGCGGCCATCGCGGCATGTTCCTGACCGACAACATCGCCGAGCAGCCGGGCACGTTTGCGCTGGTGCCGCAGGTGGTGGATGCCGTGAAGGTGCCGGTGATCGCGACCGGCGGCATCGCCGACGGGCGCGGCATCGCGGCGGCGTTCGCGCTGGGGGCTTCGGGCGTGCAGATCGGCAGCGCCTATCTGCGCTGCCCGGAATCCAAAGTGATAGCGCCGGCGCGGGTGGCGCTGGCGCAGGCCCGCGACGATTCCACCGTCATCACCAATGTCATGACCGGGCGTCCGGCCCGCGGGGTGGCCAACCGGGTGATGCGCGAAGTCGGCCCGATTTCACCGGATGCCCCGGCATTTCCGCATTCCGCTACCGCGCTCGGGCCGCTGAAGGCCGCTGCCGAAAAGCTGGGCAAGGTCGATTTCACCAACCTGTGGGCCGGGCAGGCGGTGCGGCTCGCCCGCGAGATGCCGGCCGCGGAACTGACCCGCGCACTGGCCGGCTCCGCTTTGGCGCGGCTAAGCCAGATGGCGGGGTGAGTTTCCCTGCACCTCTCCCGATGGGAGAGGTGAAGACCACCGTCCCCAGATGGGGGCTTGCCACGGTTGCGGCGCAAAAGGAGCCTCTGCTATACGGCGGGCTGAATTCTCCGCCAGAGGCCCTATATAATGTCCGTCGATGCCGCCACCGTCCGCCGTATCGCGCATCTCGCGCGGATCGCGGTTACCGACGACGAAGTTCCCCATCTGCAAGGCGAACTGAACGCGATGCTGGCTTTTGTCGAGCAGCTCAGCGAAGTCAATGTCGACGGCGTCGAGCCGATGACCTCGGTGACGCCGATGGAAATGAAGAAACGCGCCGACATGGTCAATGATGGCGGGATCGCCGACGATATCGTCAGAAACGCGCCGGCCACCGACGATCGCTTCTTTCTGGTGCCCAAGGTCATCGAGTAATTCTATCTATTGAGACTGGAAATCCGATGTGTCTCCTCTGCGACGATGAAAAGGCCTATCAGGCCTATATGAACTACCTCGACGCGATGGAGCGGCAGGGCAAGACCGGCGATCCGGACAAGGCGATGGACGCCGTGCTCGATGCGCTCGAAGCCTCCGACAAGACCCGCAAGCTGGACGACCCGGCCAACGACAAGACGCTGTCTCCGTTCTTCTGCAGCCCGGTTGATAAATGACCGATTTGACATCGCTGACGCTCGCTGAGGCCCGTGAGGGCCTGGCGAACAAATCCTTTACCTCGCTCGAACTGACCGACGCGCATCTCGGCGCGATCGAGGCCGCGCGCGCGCTCAATGCGTTCGTGATGGAGACGCCGGATCAGGCCCGCGCCATGGCCCGCGCCGTTGATGCGAAGATCGCGAAGGGCGAGGGCGGTCCGCTGGCCGGCATTCCCTTGGGGATCAAGGACCTGTTCGCCACCAGGGACGTGCGCACCACCGCATGCTCCAAAATCCTCGGCGATTTCGTGCCGACTTACGAATCCACGATAACCTCGCAGCTGTGGCGCGACGGCGCTGTCATGCTGGGCAAGCTCAACAATGATGAATTCGCGATGGGCTCGTCGAACGAGACCTCGTGCTTCGGCCCGGTGGTCAATCCGTGGCGGCGCGACGGCTCCAATACCACACTGGTGCCCGGCGGCTCGTCCGGCGGATCGGCGTCGGCGGTGGCGGCGCTCTTGTGCATGGGTGCGACCGCGACCGATACTGGCGGATCGATCCGTCAGCCGGCGGCGTTCACCGGCACCGTCGGCATCAAGCCGACCTATGGACGCTGTTCGCGCTGGGGCATCGTCGCCTTCGCGTCCTCGCTCGACCAGGCCGGGCCGATCGCCCGCACGGTACGCGACAGCGCGATCCTGATGCGCTCGATGGCCGGTCACGATCCCAAGGACACCACCTCGGCCGACCGCGCGGTGCCGGATTACGAGGCCGCGATCGGAAAATCGGTGAAGGGGATGAAGATCGGCATCCCCAGGGAGTACCGCCTCGACGGCATGCCCCAGGAAATCGAAAAGCTCTGGAGCGAGGGCGCGGCCTGGTTGAAGGCGGCCGGCGCCGAGCTGGTCGATGTGTCGCTGCCGCACACCAAATACGCGCTGCCGGCCTATTACATCGTCGCCCCGGCCGAGGCTTCGTCGAATCTCGCGCGATACGACGGCGTGCGTTACGGCCTGCGGGTGCCCGGCCGCTCGATCGGGGAGCAATACGAGAACACCCGCGCCGAGGGTTTTGGCGCCGAGGTGCGCCGCCGCGTCATGATCGGCACCTATGTGCTCTCGGCCGGCTATTACGACGCCTATTATTTGCGCGCGCAGAAGGTGCGCACCCTGATCAAGCGCGATTTCGAGGACTGTTTTGCCAAGGGCGTCCACGCCATCCTGACGCCCGCGACGCCGTCGGCGGCGTTCGGCATCGGGGAGAAGGGCGCCGATCCCGTCGAGATGTATCTCAACGACATCTTTACGGTGACGGTGAACATGGCGGGCCTGCCGGGAATCGCGGTTCCCGCCGGCAAGGATACGCAAGGCTTGCCGCTCGGCCTGCAGCTGATCGGGCGTCCGTTCGACGAGGAGACGCTGTTCTCGCTCGGCGAGGTGATCGAGCAGGCGGCGGGCCGCTTCACGCCGGCGAGGTGGTGGTGACCATGGCCGAATTCAAAGCCAGCCTGTCGGGTGCGGCCCCCGCGCCCGGTCTTGCGGCGCCGCTGGCGGCGCTGTGGTGGGCCGCCAAGGGCAATTGGGATCAGGCGCACGGCATCGCCCAGGACGAAGCGAGCGCTGACGGCGCCTGGGTCCACGCCTATCTGCACCGCGTCGAGGGCGATCTCGGCAATGCAGGCTATTGGTACCGCCAGGCTGGCAAGCCGGTCGCGACCGATGCGATCGAGACCGAATGGGAGCGGATGGTTTTGTCATTGCTCGGAGGAAGAGCATGAGTGCGGCAAGCGGCAAACTGATCAAGGGCGCCACCGGCGACTGGGAAACCGTGATCGGGCTCGAAGTCCATGCCCAGGTCACCTCGAACTCAAAACTGTTTTCCGGGGCCTCGACCGAGTTCGGCGGCGAGCCGAACAGCCATGTCTCGCTGGTCGATGCCGCGATGCCGGGCATGCTGCCCGTGATCAACGAGGAATGCGTCAGGCAGGCTGTCAGGACCGGGCTCGGTCTCAACGCGAAGATCAATCTGCGTTCGGTGTTCGACCGCAAGAACTATTTTTATCCCGACTCGCCGCAGGGCTACCAGATCAGCCAGTATTTATCGCCTGTTGTCGGCGAGGGCGAAGTGGTGCTGGAGCTGGACGGCGGCAAGACCGCCACCGTGGGTATCGAACGGCTGCATCTGGAACAGGATGCCGGCAAGTTGCTGCACGACCGCAGCCCGAACCTGTCCTATGTCGACCTCAACCGGTGCGGCGTGGCGTTGATGGAGATCGTCTCCAAGCCGGAAATCCGCGACGCCGAGCAGGCCAAGGCCTATGTGACAAAGCTGCGCTCGATCCTGCGCTATCTCGGGACCTGCGACGGCGACATGGAGAAGGGTTCGCTGCGCGCCGACGTCAACGTCTCCGTGCGAAGGGCCGGAACCACAGAGCTCGGCACTCGCTGCGAGATCAAGAACATGAACTCGATCAGTTTTATGGGCGACGCCATCGAATACGAGGCGCGGCGCCAGATCGAAATCATCGAGGACGGCGGCAGCATCGATCAGGAGACGCGGCTCTACGATCCCGGCAAGGGCGAGACCCGCTCGATGCGCTCCAAGGAAGAGGCGCATGACTACCGTTACTTCCCGGATCCCGACCTGTTGCCGCTGGAGTTCAGCGAGGCTTACGTTGCCGAGATCAAGGCCGGCCTGCCGGAATTGCCGGACCAGAAGAAGGCGCGCTTCATCGCCGATTTCGGCCTTTCGCCCTATGACGCCAGCGTGCTGGTGGCCGAACGCGAGAGCGCGGACTTCTACGAGACTGTTCTGGCGGGACTTGCCGACAAGGCCCGCGACGGCAAGCTCGCCGCCAACTGGGTGATCAACGAACTGTTCGGCCGTCTCAACAAGGAAGGCCGTGATATTACGGGCTCGCCGGTGTCAGCCGAACAGCTCTCCGCCATCGTCGACCTGATCGGCGAAGGCACCATCTCCGGCAAGATTGCAAAAGACCTGTTCGAGATCGTCTGGACCGAGGGCGGCGATCCCCGCGCGCTGGTCGAGAGCCGCGGCATGAAGCAGGTCACCGATCTCGGCGCGAACGAGAAGGAGGTCGACGAGATCATCGCCGCCAATCCCGACAAGGTGGCGCAGGCCCGCGCCAAGCCGCAGCTCGCCGGCTGGTTCGTCGGCCAGGTGATGAAGTCATCCGGCGGCAAGGCCAACCCGCAGGCCGTCAACGATCTGCTGAAGTCCAAGCTCGGCATCTGAACGAGCGCGCGACGTGACGCCGGCGGCATCGCCGCCGTCGCGCTTCATGCGTCGAAGCGTGCACCGATTATTCACCATGAATGTCGACGCATCGCGCGCGGCGAGAAAATCGTCCTGCGAATCAGTGACGGCGATTCGCCCAAAAATCCGGTTTTGGCGAGCGCCGATGAGACGCCAAGCCTGTAGCCACGAAAATTTATTTATTGCCAAAAACCGCGACTCAGAGTCCGCGCAACGCGCTTTCGACCGGCCAAGGTGAGTCGTGACGAGCTCCATCGCGCACCGTCAAGGCCCTGCGTGAACGACGAAAATGCCTTCAGTTATAGTATTTGCAGCGATATTGACATTCGTCGATGCAGCGTTTTCGCACACTTTCCGCATCGTCGCGAGAATGCGGTGGAGTGTCGTCGATGAACACGCACGCGCGCGCTCTATCCCGCGCGTCAACACTTCCTTAAGCGAGACACTGTTTTTTTGCATGTGTTGGTGTATTCGGAATGCGTGCATTTCGATTCCCGAGTGCACGCAGCGATAAAGTCATCTCTACATCGGAGGGCAACATGGCCAAGAAAGCTAAGAAGGCGAAGAAGGCGAAGAGCGCAGTGAAGAAGACTGCCAAGAAGACCCGCAAGGTCGCCAAGAAGAAGAAGTAACTTTCGCTTCTAGAAAATTGCCGGCGACTTGATGCCGGCACGTCCTTAGAGCCTTCGGAACGGTTTGCCTCCCTGGAAGCAAATTCAACTCAGTAGGCTCCATCGACGAAAGAGGGTGTCGGCGAGACATCAGGTCAAACGGCTGGATCGTTTTTTCAAGAGGGTTCGCTCTTTTCGAAAACCGGTCCGGCAGAAGAAACAGGTTTTCTTCGTTCGGTGCGGGATCTCATGATCCGCAATTTCACCGGCGGCCTCAGAGCTTCCAGTTGGTTTTGAGCTTCATGTGAAATCTGGTCCTGACGTGTTCGCCGACGCCCTCGTTCTTTATGCCGCCGCCGATGATGCGCGGCGCGCCTGCCCAAATTTCCCACATTGTCGATTTGATCACCGGCGGCGCTCGCGCGGCGGGCAATTGTTCGTGTCCCGGACAGGGGGCGGCACTCTTGTGCCGGCCCGTAGAGCCCGGACTCGATCCTTTGAATGCGCCAATGGCGGGTTACGCGGCGTCCGGCCCTTCCGATCGCTGCAATGGTTATCGTTTCGCGAAATGCCACGGTAAACCAAATTCCGCGAACGCGCGGAAACCCGCATGGCACAGGTACTTCTGCAATTCCGTCATCGCTGGCGCCGGATCGGCGTTTACGCTGCATTCATCGCGATATTTAAACTGCCCTTCAAATTTGATCGGTCATGATCATCCCAACAAGCCGGCAAACGGCGAGGGACTAGCGGGGCGTTTTAATAGTGGACAGGAGCCGCGCTCGGGGGAGGGCGGCCAACAATCAAAAAGGGGATGTCAGATGTTTCAGGGGCAAATCGATCTGGATACGGCGATACCGGTGCAGGCAACCGCTATCCCGGACGTGTTGTTCGAACGCGGCCTGTACTGGGCGAGCGGACGTTCCGGCGTGGTCAATCTCGTCGCCGCGCACAAATGGTTCAACCTCGCCGCCCTGAAGGGACGCACCGAGGCCATCGAGCTGCGTCGCGAGGTCGCCGAGCTGATGTCCGAGGTCGAAATCGCCACGGCGCAGCGCGAGGCCCGCGCCTGGATCACCGCGCATTAGAGCGCAAGCGCGCCTGGACAGCGCGAGGCGTTTGCGCCGCTGGCGTAATCCGGGTTTTTGTTTATCGTCGGGGCCGATGTCGAAGCGCCCGCCATTTCCTGCCGGTCCCGGACGGCCGAACGCCAATGACCAGGCGCTCGAACGCGCCAGCTTTGCGTTGCAGATGCAGCGTCCCGGCGAGGCCGAGCGCGTCGCCGCCGAGGTTTTGAAGGCCAATCGCGGCAACGTCCGCGCCGCGCAGGTCCTCGGCCAGGCGCTGCTGATGCAGAACCGCGGCGCCGAGGCGATCGCGCCACTGGAAAAGGCCGCACGGCGCTGCGGGGATCCGGCAGTCGAGACCTTGCTGGGCGCGGCGTTTGCGCTCACCGGGCGCCGCGACGAGGCGCTCGAGCAGTTGAGCCGGGCCACCGCAAGGCGGCCGCCATATCCTCCGGCGTTTCTCGAGCATGGCATTCAGCTGGCAAGAGCGGGACGATTTGAAGAGGCCGTCGCGGCGCTGGAAAGCGGCCTTGGGTTCGCGCCCGACGCCGTCGACATGCTAAGGGAACTTGCCGCGCTTCATCTCAAGCGTAATGACCGCGTCAAGGCCCGCGAGCTGTTGCTGCGGGCTCTCAAGGTGGCGCCGGACCGGCCCGATCTCCAGACCGGGCTCGCTCAGGTCATGCTGCTGGATGGCGAATACGCTTCCGCGGCGGAAACGCTTCGACACGTCGTGGCATTGCGGCCCGACGATGCCCTCGCGCGGGCGGATCTGGGAAGGTGTCTGCTGGAAATGGGGGAGCGCGACGCCGGCGAGGCGAACATCCGGATGGCGACGCGGGAAAGTCCGCAGCTGTTCGGCCGGGCCATCATGTCGCTGGCGATTTCCTCGCGCGGACGTTTTTTCCTGCGGCCGAGCGCCGCCGCGAAATTCCTGCGAGGTTAAAGGCTCAGGCGCGAAACTGGCGGCGATAGAGGCCTGGTTCACGTTCGATCGCCGTGGTGAGTTCGTGCGCCCGCTGGCTCTCTTCCGCCGTGAACGGCATGGTGCGCGCCACCCAGCTTTCCCGCTTCACCGGCACGCATTGCGCGACCGGCGTGCCCTTCGGCAGCACGCCGCTGAAGTCAGCGTCGTGCCAGTGCGCCGGAAAATGAATCCAGTTGTCGTGGTAGCGGTCGCAATCGACCAGTCCGGTCAGCGTGGTGAACGGCAGATCGAAGCGGTTGGCCGGATGCGTGAACAGCAGCGCGTAGCCTTCCGGCGCCTCGATCGTCCACAGATTATGAAACTTGATCAGGAAGCGATCGTCTTCGAACAGCGGCGAGCCGGCGACCTGGCTGCCGTCGTGGAATCCGATCGGCGAGCGCGAGAAGCTGACCGCTCCGCCCGGGGGAATTTCATTGTCCCAGGTGAATTCGCCGTTCTCGACCCTGAGGTCGCACATCAGCGGAATCAGGAAGCCGCAGGTCATGGCGTCGACAAACGGCGGACACCGCTTGACGGTGTTCTCATCGCGGCCATTTAACGCGTTGAACGCCTGCGACGGCATCGCCTTGAGCCAGGCGGGGAGGCCGAGCGCGGCTGGCACCGGCGGTGGCAGCACGCCTTCGAGTTCCGCCGGACAGCGGAACGTCAGCGTCATTGGATTGTCTTTACTGGACGTCACGTCCTGCTCCATGGCTGCCAACAGGATCAGTGATCTATATTTGATGCTGGCGGGGAGGGAAGGAAAATGTCCCGCCGTCGCAGCTTCGCAGCCTCCTTATATGGGTGGAGCGACCAGTGGCACGCGGGGGCACCCACCTTCCGGTTTGATTCCGGTTTGACCCTGCCGGTCGATTCAAGGCATAAGACCGGCACCGGAGAGGTGGCCGAGTGGCTGAAGGCAGCGCTTTGCTAAAGCGCCATACGGGGAAACTTGTATCAAGGGTTCGAATCCCTTCCTCTCCGCCACGCCTGAAACGCATGCTGGCGGTCCTCGGCGAATTCCAGCCCGTTTAGTGACGCTCGCTACCTTATATTCAGGTTCCCACCGATCCCTGAAGCTCATCTCTTATCTAGAGGTGCCTCGGCCGCAGTCTGGCGCAGGTCGGCAGGGCGTCGCAGATTCGTCCGTGCTCGCACCACGATGTCGTCCAGCCAATCGCTGCGGATGCCCCGGGTTCCCTGCAGTTTCACTTCGTCTTCGCAGGCGAAGTGTCAGGCGGCAGCCGACACTTCGTCGAGATTCGATGTGTCAGAGATTCAGCCGCGTCGCATCGGTGAATCCGGACGCAAGATCGCGAAATGCATTTCGATCCCGGAAAATATGGGTTTCTGCGATGTCGGGTAAATCCATGTGGTCCGGTTATGTACGCAAACCGACGAATGTGCGGCAGTGCTTCGCGCCTCGCATCCCGGATTTCCATGACGATGTACACGGCGATTCCGTCAGTGGGATGAATGAACGCCATTGTTTGCCATGTCGCGGATCGCTTTCGAGCGGAATCAGCCACTCCGGGCGCTCGATTCGGCCGGAGTCGAAGCGCGGGAAGGGATAGGCCGGGGCAGGGGTGCTTTCGCAGCGGTCGGCGGATAAAATGGAACTAATCTAAAATGGTGTTGTAAAACAAAGACTTGCGGTAGAAGCTTGATCACGGTTGCGTGTTATTTGTGCAACACCCGTCCAGAAACAGTCTGACTCGTGCCGTTCTGAAGCGTTCCTTTGTTGCGTGTGCAGAAGTGTTCGGTAATTGTCATCTTGCGACGGAGGGGGGCATCCCGAGGTCGTCCCGTTAGGTGGTTCGCTTAAGTCCCTCGCGTTGAGCGGGAGTGTCCGAAGGCGCGAAGCGACTAAGCGGGTTTTAAGGGACAAGGGAACCAACCTTAGGGTGTTTCACCCAGCGGATCCGGAACCTTCCCTACAGAGCAACTTGGAGGTTAACATGAAGATGGTTAAGAGCCTTATCCTCGGCTCAGCGGCGGGTCTCATCGCCATGAGTGGGGCACAGGCAGCTGATCTTCCCGTCAAGGCCAAAGCGGTCGAGTACGTGAGGATCTGCTCCCTGTATGGTGCCGGTTTCTTCTACATTCCGGGCACCGACACCTGCATCAAGCTGGGTGGTTATCTGCGCGTCGACACCACGTTCAACGGTGGCGTCTACGGTCAGCCGTTCTATAACGGCGATGCGGGCCAGGGCAATCGCTTCCGCGATCAGTTCAACTCCCGTTCGCGTATGGCGCTGACGGTTGATACCCGCACTGCCACCGAATACGGCGTCGTCCGTACCTTCGGCCAGGGCGACTTCCAGTTCCAGAACTTCGGCAGCACCAACCCGGCACTTCCGGTTGGCTCCCAGGCTGGCCTGAACAGCGGTCTGCTCAGCGCGGCAGGCGGCGGTTATGTCGCGGTTGAAATGGTGTTCATCCAGTTCGCTGGTTTCACCTTCGGTAAGTCGGCTTCGGCATTCGCTGCGCCGTGGCATGGTTATCCGGGCAACAACAACTCGTTCCTGATGGGCGGCCATGACACCGT
Organism: Bradyrhizobium sp.; assembly: GCF_030654605.1. GTDB lineage: Bacteria > Pseudomonadota > Alphaproteobacteria > Rhizobiales > Xanthobacteraceae > Bradyrhizobium. Next base: position 26,665 of record NZ_JAURXB010000118.1, on the reverse strand, counting down.
TACCGGTGTCAACAACATCCAGTACACCGCTCAGTTCGGCAACGGCGTGTCGGGCACCATCGGCCTCGACGATCCGACCGTGTTCCACCGTACCTCGGTTCAGAACCTCGGCCTCGGCGTCAACGTCAACGGCGGCGGCACCAACGCTTACGGCGGCATCGTTGCTCCCGACATCGTCGGCAACATCCGCGTCGATCAGGCTTGGGGTCTCCTGCAGTTGTCGGCCGGCGCTCACCTCGTGAACGCTTCCTACAACACGCTGGGCGCCGGTGGCGTTCCGACCAACCTGTCGGAAATCAGCGGCCATCCCGACAGCAAGTGGGGCTTCTCGGTTCAGGGTGCCTTGCAGATCAAGAACATCCCGACCGGTGCCGGCGACGACATCAAGGTCAGCGCAGTGTACTCCCAGGGCAACACCAAGGACGTCATCTCGACCTCCGGCGGTTCGCCGAGCTTCGCCATGTTCGGCAGCAGCGGCATTGGCTATCAGAGCGTTGGCTTCGGTAACACCAGCGATGGCGTCTATCTCCCCGGCGTGGGCGGTACCAACGGCATCATCCTGACCAAGGCTTGGGGTCTTCGTGGTGCGTTCAACCACAACTGGGATCCCTACTGGTCGTCCAGCCTCTGGGGTTCTTACGCCCAGGTTAAGTACGACGGTAACGGCACCGACTTCGTCAACGGCAACCTCACCTCTGCGAAGGGTGCCTATTGTGCAGGCTTCGCAGCAACCCATGCGGGTCAGGTCGCAGTTGCCGGCGCAGCCGGTACCTATAGCTGCAACCCGGACTTCAACATCGCGCAGATCGGTGTTGTGACCCGCTGGACTCCCGTCAAGAACCTGACGTTCTCGGCTGAAGTCGGTGCGTTCTTCCTCGACCAGAAGATGTCGGGTAGCTCGGTGTTCACCGCGACTGCTCCGAAGCCGACCGCTCTCTACGAGTTCAAGGACCAGAGCACTGTGTTCCTGAACGTTCGTGCTCAGCGCAACTTCTGATCCCGAAAGACTTGAAACACGCGAAGAACCCCCGGCAGGAAACTGCCGGGGGTTTTTCTTTGTCCAGGTGGCGCGCGCGGCCACGCCACATGTTGCGATCCGGCCACGCCTGTTGAATGCGACAGGACCGCTGCTGTCCTGCTGTTGCCCGGACGTGACAGTGCAGTCCGTGAATTTGGCTGAACACCCGGCCCGGATGTGGGTTATCGACGGCTCGAGAGCGGTCCGCTATTCGACGCTGGCGCCGCGGCGCAGGTCGGCCTCGATCTGCAGGCGCGTGCCGCCGCCGAAGCGGGCGCGATAGACCTGCAGGTTCTCCATGATCCGCTGGACGTAGTTGCGGGTCTCCGAGAACGGGATCTTTTCGACCCAGTCCACCGCGTCGACCTTGGGATCGCGCGGATCGCCGTAGCGTTCGATCCATTTCCTGACGCTGCCGCGGCCGGCATTATAGCCCGCGAAGGTCAGGATATAGGAGCCGCGATAATCCTCGATCAGCCCGCCGAGCTCGGCGGCGCCGAGGGTGGCGTTGTAGACCGAATCGTTCTTCAGCCGGGCGAGGTCGTAGGTCGCGCCGTGGCGCTTGCAGACATAACGCGCCGCATCGGGCGTCACCTGCATCAGGCCATAGGCCTGCGCCGGCGAGACCACCGCCGGATTGAAGGCGCTCTCCTGCCGGGCGATGGCATAGACGATGCTCGGTTCGACTTCGGGCCCGATCTGCTTGAACCGCGGGATTCCAACCACCGGATAGGCATAGTGATCGAACGGCAGTCCGCGGTTGAGGGCGGCCTTGCCGAGCAGCAGCATGCCGCGCGCGTCGCCGTTGCGCGACGCCAGTTCGCCTAGTCCTGCCAGCGCATCCGGATCGCCGTTTTCGCCGAGGTCGCCCATGATGGGGATTGCGAGTTCGCGTTCGTCGAGCTGATAGAGCAGTTGCACCGCGCGGACGATCTCCAGTCTTTCAATTCCCCGCGAGCGCCCGCCGGGGACGCCGTTCAACTCGATCTGCGGCAGTCCGAGCTTGGCGCGCGCCAGCTGGCCATAATAGCTGGTCGATTGCTCGGCCGCCCGGGTGTAGGCCGCGCGCGCTTCCTGGGCGCGGCCGGCCGCCTCGGCGGCCCGGCCCTGCCAGTACCCGGCGCGCGCCAGCGCGGTCGGATTGACGCTGCCGACGCCGATGCGCGCAAAATGCTGCGCGGCGGTCGCCGGGTCGTTGAGAAAACGCAGTGCGATCCAGCCCGCGGTGAATTCCTGCTCGGTCTTGTAGATGTCGCGGGCGGGCAGGGCCGCGTCGCGGGCGATCAGATAGGCGTTGCGGGTCTCGCCGGTGTCGAGCAGTTTTCGCGACAGCAGCCGCCGTTCAATCCACCATTCGTCCAGATTGTGGAGCCTGTTGGGGTCCTTCGGCGCATTCAGCATCAGCTGTGCGGCCTCGGCGAATTTTTCATCGCGGCGCAGCAGTTGAATCTTGCTGAAGATGTAGCCGGGATCGTTGTGCAATTCACCGGGCACGGCGGTCAGCAGCGCCTTGGCGTTGCCGGCCTTGGTGTTGTTGGCCGCGATGCGCGCCTTCGCCAGCGCCACCTGATTGGCGCCAAGTCGCTTGGCGGCGCGCAACGCGGCAGCAGTCTCCTTGCCGTAGAGCAGGAAATCCATCCGCGCCTTGTGATCGCCCGGCGTGATCAGCGCGCCGAACAGGTCGAGCGCCGCGTTCTCGGTATCCTCGGAAATGGAATCGGTTCGCCACGCGCTGCGCACCAGACGCTCGGCATTGGCGCGGTCGCCGCGCGCGATCATCGCGCGCGCCAGCGAGAACTTGCCCTTGGCCGAGCGCGGCGATTCGTTTTCGAACCAGGCCCAGATCGTGGCGTCGTCGCGACGGTCGTCCCACAGCGCCGCCTCGATGCGCCGGCGCAGGAAGGTCTGCGAGGGCCAGCTGGGATTGGCCGACAGGAACGCGCGATAGCGCTCGACCGATGCGCCGTTGTCGTCGCTGCGCAGGATGATCCATTCCGCGAGTTTCTTCGCAACCGGATCCGATATCGCGGCTTGCGCCTGCGTCGCATCCGCCGGCTTGCGCTTGCGCACCAGCTCGATGACGTTTTCCAGCGCCTCAATGTCGGCTTGCGAGGTTGACGACGTCGCGGCGATGGCGGCCGGCACCGACGGTTTGCGTGGTGGCGGCGGCAGGGCCGCGGGCTGGCGGGGCGCGGGCGCCAGAGCTGGCGCGGCGGGTGCAGGGCTCGCTGCCGCCGCGGTATTCTTGGCAGTCTGTGTGGGAACCAGATTGCGCGCGATCGGCCGCGGCTTCGGCAATGGAACCTTGGTCTTGGCGACCGCTTCGACCGTAAAGGGCGACAGTCCCATGGCCAGCGCCAGGCTTGTCGCCAATGCCGTCGATCGCAAAGCGGCTGCGCGGGCGGATCGGGTCACTGCTTTCCCTAACGGCGAATCATTCAATCGCTGAGAGCTCTAGCTCTATTTGATTGATTATGTGGATAAAATGCTAAAAATCACTGGTGTCTGCGATGTCTGCGCCATGACCGCGGCAAAATCGCGGCCGGGCGGCCTTTCGCAGGTCAGCCAGACCCGGTATGAATTGACCTTACCGCCAGTAAACGGCCAGCAGCGAGCGTTCGGAGGAAGTCCATGGCAGCCAAGACGAATTTTCGGGGCTCCTACACCGCCTTGGTCACGCCCTTCAAGAACGGCTCGATCGATGAAGCGGCCTTCCGTGGCCTCGTGAGCTGGCAGATCGAGCAGGGCTCGCACGGCCTGGTGCCGGTCGGCACCACAGGCGAAAGTCCGACCCTCAGCCATGCCGAACATCACCGGGTCGTCGAGTTGTGTCTCGATGAAGCGAAGGGGCGCGTGCCGGTGATCGCCGGCGCGGGCTCGAACTCCACGCGCGAGGCCGTCGATCTGGCTGTCCATGCCGAGAAGGCCGGCGCCGATGCCGTGCTGGTGGTGACGCCGTATTACAACAAGCCCACCCAGGAAGGGATGTATCAGCACTTCAAGGCGGTGAATGACGCCATCGGCATCCCGATCATCATCTACAACATTCCGCCGCGCTCCGTCGTCGATATGTCCGTGGAGACCATGACCCGGTTGTTCGAGTTGAAGAACATCGCCGGTGTCAAGGACGCCACCGCCAATCTTGCCCGCGTATCGCAGCAGCGCCACGCAATGGGACCGGATTTCATCCAGCTTTCCGGCGAGGACATGACCGCACTGGCCTATATGGCGGCGGGCGGACATGGTTGCATCTCGGTTGTCGCCAATGTGGCGCCGAAGCTGTGCGCCGAGCTGATGAACGCCGTGCTGAAGGGCGATTACGCCGGCGGACTGAAGATTCAGGATCGGTTGACGCCGCTGCATGATGCCATCTTCAAGGAGCCGGGCCTCGCCGGCGCCAAGCATGGCCTCAAGCTGCTGGGGCGGCTGGAGGAAGAAGTGCGCCTGCCACTGATGACCGTGACGCCGCCAACCGGCAAGGTCATCCATGACGCCATGGTGCATGCGGGCCTGATCAACTGAGCCGGCGACGTTCCCGTCATGAGTCTTCCGGTCCATCAACTCGAAGAGAAGGGGCTGCAGATGCTCAAGGAATTTCGCGAATTCGCCATGAAGGGCAATGTGGTCGACCTCGCGGTCGGCGTCATCATCGGTGCGGCCTTCGGCGGCATCGTGACCTCGCTGGTCGGCGACATCATCATGCCGATCATCGGCGCGATCACCGGCGGGCTGGATTTCTCCAACTATTTTACCGGCCTGTCGAAGGCGGTTACCGCGGGCAATCTGGCGGACGCGAAAAAGCAGGGCGCGGTGCTGGCCTGGGGCAATTTCCTGACGCTGACGCTGAATTTCATCATCATCGCCTTCGTGCTGTTCCTGGTCATCCGGTTCATGAACCAGCTGAAGCGAAAGGATGAAGCCGCACCCGCGCCGCCAAAGCCGACCCGTGAGGTCGAGCTTTTGACCGAAATCCGGGACCTGCTCAAAAAGTCTTGACGTGCGCAGGCCGGATGCGGGTGTTATCGCTGCCGGCCCGAGAGAGAGTCCAGGATCAAGATGGCCGAAAAGAACGAGCGCGCGATCAAGGTCGTCGCCGAGAATCGCAAGGCCAGGTTCAACTATGCCATCGAGGATACGATGGAAACGGGGATCGCGCTGACCGGCACCGAGGTCAAGTCGATCCGCACCGGCAAGGCCACCATCGCGGAATCCTACGCCGATACCAAGGATGGCGAGATCTGGCTGATCAACGCCAACATCCCCGAATATCTGCAGGCCAACCGCTTCAACCACGAACCGAAGCGGCCGCGCAAATTGCTGCTGCACCGCAAGCAGATCAACAAGCTGATGGGCGCGGTCGACCGCGACGGCATGACGCTGATCCCGCTAAAACTCTATTTCAACGAGCGCGGCCGCGCCAAGCTGTTGCTGGCGGTGGCCAAGGGCAAGAAACTGCACGACAAGCGCGAGAGCGAGAAGAAGCGCGACTGGGGCAGGGAGAAGGGTCGCCTGCTGCGGGCGCGGGGATAAATCCTCCGTCCTCATCCTGAGGAGCGGCGTCTTCGCCGCGTCTCGAAGGATGAGATCGGGGCATTCATGGTTCGAGACGGCGCAAGGGCGCCTCCTCACCATGAGGTCTGAATGTGCGGGATGACGAGGCAAGAACAATGAACCAGAAGAACCTCCTCGAAGTCGACTGGAGCAAGATTCCGGCGCCGTCGGACGATGGTGCTGCGGCGCATCTGGTGGGCATGACGATCCCGCCGCTGAGCCTGATGGCGACCGACGATACCTCGGTGACGCTGTCGGCGCTGCCGGGACGCATCGTGGTGTTCGCCTATCCCCGGACCGGCGAGCCCGGCAAGATCAGCCTGGTCGATGACTGGGACATGATCCCGGGCGCCCGCGGCTGTACGCCGCAAGCCTGCTCCTTTCGCGACCTGTTCGCCGAGCTGAAGGCGGCCGGCGCCAAGCACGTGTTCGGGCTGTCGACGCAGAGCAACCTCTACCAGACCGAGATGGCGTCACGGCTGCATCTGCCGTTCGCGGTGTTGTCGGACGCCAAGCTGGCGCTGACGCGGGCGCTGAACCTGCCCACCATGGAAGTGGCGGGAGATATCCTGATCAAGCGGCTGGCGATGGTGATCGATGATGCGCGCATCACGCACGTGTTCTATCCGGTGTTTCCGCCGGATCGTAATGCCGGCGATGTGGTGGCGTGGCTGAAGCAGAACCGGGTGTAGGAATTTTGTAGGGTAGGCAAAGCGCTTGCGTGCCCACCATGCGACACGTTGGACGCAAGATGGTGGGCACGGCGCAAGGGCGCCTTTGCCCACCTACGAATCCAGATTCGCGCGCACCTTGGCAAACACCCCGCGAAACATCTCCGGCGTCAGCACCCGCGTGTTGGTGTTGTAGCGCGAGCAATGATAGCTGTCGTAGAGCTTCAGCGCGCCGGCCTGATGGATCGCACCATGTCCAAACGGCGCTGCGGCGGCGCGAAGCGTCAGGACTTTCAGCATCGAGTCATGCGCGACGCGGCCGAGTGCCACGATGGCGCGCAGTTTGGGCATTGACGCGATCGTCGCGATCAGGAACTGGCGGCAGGTGTTGATCTCGACGGGCAACGGCTTGTTCTGCGGCGGCACGCAGCGCACCGCGTTGCTGATCCGGCAATCGACCAGTTTCAGCCCGTCGTCGGGCCTGGCCTGATAGACGCCTTTGGCAAAACCATATTCCAGCAGCGTGGCGTAGAGCAGGTCGCCGGCGAAATCGCCGGTGAAGGGACGCCCGGTGCGATTGGCGCCCTGCACGCCGGGCGCGAGGCCGACGATCAGCAGTGCGGCATTGGCATCGCCGAACGACGGCACCGGCGAATTGAACCATGTTGGCTCGCGCGCACGCACCGAGTCGCGATAGCTCGCGAGCCTCGGACACAGCGGGCAATTGGGGTCGGGTGCGGTGGGGAGAGAGGCGGGCGGCTTGCGGCCGCGCCGCGGATCAGCCTCAGTCCTCGAAATCGTCGTCATCGGCCCTCGGCGCCATCGTGGTCGCGCGCTGCAGGAATTGCGGCGCATGATGGCGCGGCTCGCGCGGAGCCGGACGCTCGGACGGATCGCGGCCGAGCTTGGATTGCAGCTCCACCAGATCGGTGAAGACGTCGGCCTGGCGCCGCAGTTCGTCGGCGATCATCGGCGGCTGGCTCGAAATCGTCGAGACCACGGTGACGCGGACGCCGCGCCGTTGCACCGCCTCGACCAGCGAGCGGAAATCGCCGTCGCCGGAAAACAGCACGATCTGGTCGACATGTTCGGCGAGTTCCATCGCATCGACCGCGAGCTCGATATCCATGTTGCCCTTGACCTTGCGGCGGCCGCTGGCGTCGATGAATTCCTTGGTCGCCTTGGTGACGACGGTGTAGCCGTTGTAGTCGAGCCAGTCGATCAGCGGCCGGATCGAGGAATATTCCTGATCCTCGATGATCGCGGTGTAATAGAACGCCCGCAGCAACGTGCCGCGGCTCTGGAATTCCTTGAGAAGGCGCTTGTAATCGATGTCGAAGCCGAGCGTCTTGGCGGTTGCATAGAGATTGGCGCCATCGATGAAGAGCGCGATCTTGGAGGAAGCAGGTGACATCAAAGGGTTCTCACGTTGTTGTTACGTTTTTGGCGCGGCGGCAACCAAGCCGCGCATCTTCAGCATATGCCGCCTAAAGTTCGGTGAATATACCTATCACCAACACCACCTCAAATGTGGTGTGGACAGGTGAAACGACCGCTACTTTCTTGACGAGGCAATGAAGCGATTTCTTGTCCTGGCGGCAAATTGCCTTGCCTGGACGCTCCGGCCATTCTGGCCCCGGGGAGGGGTTACCAGAGCCCAACAAGAAGGCAAATCACAAAATTGGCCTTGCGGAACGCCTCCGGGACCTATAATTACCGCGGCATAATCAACACATTCGTCCCATTTAACGGAGCGACAGTCGATGGCGCGCGTCACCGTAGAAGATTGCATTGATAAGGTCGATAATAGGTTCGATCTGGTCCTGTTGGCAGCCCATCGCGCTCGCATGATTTCCTCGGGATCGCAACTCACGGTTGATCGCGATAACGACAAGAATCCGGTCGTTTCCCTGCGCGAAATCGCTGACTCCTCGATTTCCCCTGAGGATTTGCGTGAGGAACTGGTTCATTCCTTGCAGAAATTCGTCGAAGTCGACGAGCCGGAACCCGATACCGTGCCCTTGATCGGGTCGGCCGGGGCTAGCGTCGATGCCGACGACACCGAAGTCGCCGTCGAGCGGATGACCGAGGAGGAGCTGCTGAAGGGCCTCGAGGGCCTGGCGCCGCCGGAAGAACAGCCGGAAGAGGACGAATAGGCCGTCTGGACCGCGCCTTCCGAACCCATCCGATTTGCCCAGGGCCCGGACATACGTCCGGGCCTTTGCTTTTGTTGACATTTTCGTGGTTACGATGGCCCGGTAACGGGTGCAGTCAGATGCTGTCACCGTTGGGCCTGAAACCGAACATTTAACCCTCCGAACGGGTGATGCTCGGGTCAAGAACACACTAGGTTAATATCGTGAAGCGGGCGCGTTCGGGCCTGGCACGGAGGCAACAATTCGATGGCGTATTGGCGCCGCAGCCCACGGCAGATGCAGGCCGCGACCGAATCGGTTGCGGTGGCGCCAACCTCGACTGTGCCGCCGCCTGCCAAGCCGGCGAAATCACCGCGTTCCGGCATGATGCGGCAATACGATCTGGTCGAGCGCGTCAGGTCCTATAATCCCGATACCAACGAAGATCTGCTGAACCGCGCCTATGTCTACGCCATGAAGGCGCATGGCACGCAAACCCGCGCCTCCGGCGACCCCTATTTCTCGCATCCGCTCGAGGTCGCGGCGATCCTCACCGACCTCAAGCTCGACGACGCCACCATTGTGGCCGCCCTGCTGCACGACACCATCGAGGATACCGAGGCCACCCGCGCCGAAATCGATCACGTCTTTGGCCATGAGATCGGCGCTCTGGTGGACGGGCTCACCAAGCTGAAACGGCTGGAGCTGGTTTCGCGCGAGGCCAAGCAGGCGGAGAACCTGCGCAAGCTCTTGCTGGCGATCGCCGACGACGTCCGCGTTCTCCTGATCAAGCTCGCCGACCGCCTGCACAATATGCGCACGCTGGAATTCGTGCCGCCCGCTTCGCGGCGCCGGATCGCCGAGGAGACGCTCGACATCTACGCGCCGCTCGCCGGCCGCATGGGCATGCAGGAGATGCGCGAGGAGCTCGAAGACCTTTCGTTCCACATGCTCGATCCGGAAGCCCATTCGGTGGTGATGCAGCGGCTGGAAGCGCTGGAAGAGCGCAACCGCAATCTGATCGGCGAAATCGAGAGCCAGCTGACCAAGAATCTGCAGAAGAATGGCATGACGGCGCATGTCTATGGCCGGCGCAAGCGGCCGTTTTCGATCTGGACCAAGATGGAGCGCAAGTCGGTCGGCTTCGAGCAATTGTCCGACATTTTCGGATTCCGCGTCGTGATGAATGACGTCGAGGCCTGCTACCGCGCGCTCGGCGTCGTGCACACCACCTGGCCGGTGGTGCCCGGCCGCTTCAAGGATTACATCTCGACGCCGAAGCAGAACGACTACCGTTCGATTCACACGACCGTGATCGGTCCCGGCAACCAGCGCGTCGAACTGCAGATCCGCACCGAGGAGATGGACCAGATCGCGGAACTGGGCATCGCCGCGCATGCCTTCTACAAGGATGGCGTGGGATCGCCGACCGAGCTCCTGAAGCGCGAATCCAATGCCTTCGCCTGGCTGCGCCACACCATCGGCATCCTGTCCGACAGCGCCAATCCGGAAGAGTTCCTCGAGCACACCAAGCTCGAGCTGTTTCACGATCAGGTGTTCTGCTTCACCCCCAAGGGCAAGCTGATCGCGTTGCCGCGCCAGGCCAATGTGATCGATTTCGCCTATGCGGTGCATACCGACGTCGGCAACAGCGCGGTCGGCTGCAAGATCAACGGCAAGTTCGCACCCCTGTCGTCCGAGTTGCAGAACGGCGACGAGGTCGAGGTGCTGACCTCGGAAGCGCAGGCAGCGCCGCCGTCAGCTTGGGAATCGCTGGCGGTCACCGGCAAGGCGCGGGCGGCGATCCGGCGCGCGACGCGCACCGCTGTGCGCGATCAATATGCCGGGCTCGGCCGCCGCATCGTCGAGCGGCTGTTCGCGCGCGCCAAGATCGAATACGCCGACGACAAGCTCAAGGGCGCGCTGCCCCGGCTGGCGCGCGCCTCGATCGACGACGTGATGGCGTCGGTCGGACGCGGCGAGATGAAGGCCTCCGACGTCGCGCGCGCGATGTACCCAGACTACAAGGAAGAGCGGGTGGTGCGCTATGGCGCCAAGAAGAGCCTCGCGGTCAAGCTGAAGCTGAAGGCCGATCCGCACCATCCGGCGCGGTCCGCCTCGGTTATCCCGATCCGCGGCATCAATTCCGATCTGCCCGTGAAATTCGCGCCGAACGGCGGCGCGGTGCCGGGCGACCGCATTGTCGGGATCGTGACGCCGGGGGAGGGCATCACGATCTATCCGATCCAGTCGCCGGCGCTGAAGGATTTCGAGGAGGAGCCGGAACGCTGGCTCGACGTGCGTTGGGACATCGACGAGACCATGCCGCAGCGCTTTCCGGCGCGGATCAGGATCGACAACGTCAACGAGCCTGGAAGTCTCGCCCAGGTGGCGACCGTGATCGCCGAGCATGACGGCAATATCGACAATATCAGCATGTCGAGGCGTTCGCCCGACTTCACCGAACTCACCGTCGATCTCGAGGTCTATGACCTGAAGCATCTCAGCGCTATCATCGCCCAGTTGCGCGCCAAGGCCGTCGTCGCCCGGGTCGACCGCGTCAATGGGTAAAGAAACTTCCTCATGGTGAGGAGCGCGCCCTTGCGCGCGTCTCGAACCATGAGACAACATGCGCCTCATCCTTCGAGACGCGGCCAAGCGGCCGCTCCTCAGGATGAGGATCTCGTACGCTGCAATATCTGCCGAAAGTCGATTATGCTAAATCCTCCTCCGCTGCGTCTCGGTGTCAATGTCGACCACGTCGCCACCCTGCGCAACGCCAGGGCCGGCGAGCGGCCGGATCCAGTGCGCGCGGCGCTGGTCGCCATCGAGGCCGGCGCCGACGGTATTACGGCTCACTTGCGCGAGGACCGCCGCCATATCCGCGACGACGACATGGCGCGGCTGAAGGCGGAGATCTCGAAACCGCTGAACTTCGAGATGGCGGCGACCGAAGACATGCTCCGAATCGCGCTGGCGACCAAGCCGCATGCGGTGTGCCTGGTGCCCGAACGCCGCGAGGAGCTCACCACCGAGGGCGGCCTCGACGTGGTCGGGCAGCACAATGCACTGGCGCCGTTCATCGCCCGCCTGAACGATGCCGGGGTGCGGGTGTCGCTGTTCATCGCCGCCGACCCCGCCCAGATCGAAATGGCGGCCAGGTTGCGCGCGCCTGTCATCGAGATCCATACCGGCGCCTGGTGCGACGCCGTGGTGGACGGCCATACGGCCAAGGCGGAATCCGAATGGCGGCGCATCGTTGCCGGAGCAGTACTGGCGCGCACGGCCGGCCTCGAGGTCCATGCCGGCCACGGCCTCGATTATGCGACCGCGGAGTCGATCGCTGAAGTGGCCGAGATCATGGAACTGAATATCGGCTACTACATGATCGGGGAGGCGCTGTTCGTCGGGCTCGGCGAGACCGTCCGGACGATGCGGGCGGCGATGGACCGCGGGCGAGCGAAGCTCGGGAATCTCCAGAGCCGGACGAGCCGGGCATGATCATCGGCATTGGCTCCGACCTGATCGACATCCGCCGGGTGGCAAAAGTGATCGAGCGTCACGGCGACCGCTTCCTCGACCGGGTTTTCACCGACGCCGAGCGCGCCCGGGCCGGGCGCCGCGCCAAGAGCGAGAAAATGGTGGTGGCGACCTATGCCAAGCGGTTTGCCGCCAAGGAGGCCTGTTCCAAGGCGCTGGGCACCGGGATCCGCCGGGGCGTCTGGTGGCGGGATATGGGGGTGGTCAACCTGCCGGGGGGGCGTCCGACCATGCAACTGACCGGCGGGGCGCTGGCCAGGCTTCAGGCGCTGACGCCGGAGGGCCTGGAGGCGCGAATCGATCTGTCGATAACCGACGATTGGCCGCTGGCGCAGGCCTTCGTCATAATTTCGGCGGTCAATCCGGTCAAAGCCTGAGGCTCCGGCGCCGGTATCTTCCGCGGTCCGGTGCAAAACTAAAAATCCTCGCCAACTCAATGGATTAGCAAGTTTTCATGCGACCGTTGATTGCGCGGCTGCGAACAACCGTCTAAAACGCCGCAGGGATATCGAACAGGGCGAGTTCAGGCCAGCGCCGGGACTGGCTCACAATATCAGAATCAAGACCATTTTCTCGACGCGAAGCGAAAAGCGATTCGCGTGAGGAAAATGCTCTGCCACCGCGCGTCAATCGCGACGGAAATTGGGAAAGCGATGAGCGTGACATCCGGCACAAAAACTGAAAGCGGCTTGGGTGAAACCATCCGCGTCGTCATCCATGCGCTCCTGATCGCCCTCGTGATCCGTACCTTCCTGTTTCAACCCTTCAACATCCCCTCGGGATCGATGAAGGCGACGCTGCTGGTCGGCGATTACCTGTTCGTCTCGAAATATTCCTACGGCTACAGCCACTATTCGATCCCGTTGTCGCCGCCGCTGTTTTCCGGACGCATCTTCGGCTCCGAGCCGGCACGCGGCGACATCATCGTGTTCCGCCTGCCGAAGGACGATTCCACCGACTACATCAAGCGCGTGATCGGGCTGCCCGGCGACCGTATCCAGATGAAGGAGGGCCTGCTCTACATCAACGAAGCGCCGGTCAAGCGCGAGCGGCTCAGCGACTTCATCGGCGAGGACCCCTGCGGATCCTCCGATGCCACCGCGCGGGTCAAGCGCTGGAAGGAGACGCTGCCGAACGGCGTCACCTATGAGTCGCTGGATTGTGTCGACAACGGATTCTACGACAACACCACGATCTACACCGTACCGGCCGGCCACCTCTTCATGATGGGCGACAACCGCGACAACTCCACCGACAGCCGGGTGTTGTCGGCGGTGGGCTACGTGCCGTTCGAGAATATCGTCGGCCGGGCCCAGATGATCTTCTTCTCCATTGCCGAGGGCGAACACGCCTGGATGTTCTGGCGCTGGCCGACCGCGGTGCGCTGGAATCGTATCTTCTCAATCGTGCGATGAACGACGAATCGCCCGATCTCCAGACATCCTCCGCGCCGGGCGAAGCACGCGTTCAGCCCGATGCCGGGAGCGAACCCGCGGCGGTGAAGAAGAAGCGCAGCAAGGTCAGCGCCAAGGCCGCGACCGCGGCGATCGAGGCGCGGATCGGGCATAAATTTGCCGATGCCGAGCTGCTGGCGACCGCATTCACCCACGTCTCGGCGCTGAAATCCTCGCGCAAGCGCGGTGACAGCTATCAGCGTCTCGAATTCCTGGGCGATCACGTGCTGGGGCTCGTGGTCTCCGACATGCTGTATCGCGCCTTCCCCAATGCCAATGAGGGCGAACTGTCGAAACGGCTCGCCGATCTCGTGCGCAAGGAGAGTTGCGCCGATGTCGCCAAATCGCTCGGACTGATCGACGACATCAAGCTCGGCGCGGTCGGCGCCGGCGCCGGTGCGCGGTTGCGCAAATCGGTGCTCGGCGACATCTGCGAAGCGGTGATCGGCGCGATCTTTCTCGACGGCGGCTACACCGCCGCGGCGCAATTCGTCGAGCGCAACTGGGTGGAGCGGATGCGCAAGCCGCGGCGGCCGCTGCGCGATCCCAAGACGGTGCTGCAGGAATGGGCGCAGGGCAAGGGACTGCCGACGCCGGTTTACCGCGAGGTCGAGCGCACCGGGCCGCATCACGATCCCCAGTTCCGGGTCGCGGTGGATCTGCCCGGCCTCGAGCCGGCCGAAGGCCTCGGCGGCAGCAAGCGCGCGGCCGAAAAGGTCGCGGCATCCGTCATGATAGAACGTGAAGGCGTCGAAGGCGTCGGTGGTGGTAACAATGATAGCTGAGCCCCAAAATCACGTCGAAGAGGACATTGGCGGCGGCGTTGAGGTCGGTGTTGCGCCGCCGGCGGCGACCCGCTGCGGCTTTGTCGCGCTGATCGGCGCTCCCAATGTCGGCAAGTCCACGCTGGTCAACGCGCTGGTCGGTTCCAAGGTCACCATCGTCTCGCGCAAGGTGCAGACCACAAGGGCGCTGATCCGCGGTATCGTGATCGACAACAACGCCCAGATCATCCTGGTCGATACCCCCGGCATCTTCATGCCGAAGCGAAGGCTCGATCGCGCCATGGTGTCGACCGCCTGGACCGGGGCGCATGACGCCGACCTCGTCTGCGTGCTGCTCGACGCCCGCGAGGGGATCGACGAGGAGGCCGAGGCGATCTTTGCCAAGGTGGCGACCGTCAACCATCCCAAACTGCTGGTCATCAACAAGGTCGATATCGTCGACAAGGAAAAGCTCCTGAAGCTGGCGCAGGCCGCCAACGAACGGCTGAAATTTGCCGAGACCTTCATGGTGTCGGCCATGACCGGCGATGGCGTCGACGATTTGCGCCACACGCTGGCCGCGATGGTGCCGCCGGGGCCGTACCACTACCCTGAAGACCAGATGTCGGATGCGCCGATGCGGCATCTGGCGGCGGAAATCACCCGCGAGAAGATCTTTCGCCAGCTGCATCAGGAGCTGCCGTATCAATCCACCGTCGAGACCGACAGCTGGACCGAGCGCAAGGACAAATCGATCCGCATCGAGCAGACCATTTTCGTCGAGCGCGAAAGCCAGCGCAAGATCGTGCTCGGCAAGGGCGGCGCCACCATCAAGTCGATCGGCGCGGATTCGCGCAAGGAGATCGCCGAGATCGTCGGCGTGCCCGTGCACCTGTTCCTGTTCGTCAAGGTGCGCGAAAACTGGGGCGACGATCCCAATCGCTACCGCGAAATGGGCCTCGAATTCCCGAAGGAATAGCAGGCGTCGCGATGACCGTACCGAGAAACGTTCTGTGGTTTGAAGTGCTGCTCTACCTGTCGCTGACGCTCGACGCGGTGTCGATCGCGTTCCGGGACCGCACGCCGAGCGCGCAGATGACGGAAACGATGATCATGGTCGAGAGCCTGATGGCGATCGCCCTGATCCTGCTGCTGGTCCACTTCGTGCGGCTCGCGGCCCGGCAGCGCAAGAACTGGCCGCGCTGGATTCTGTCAGCCGCTTTGGCGCTGTCCGTGATCACGCTGGTGCAGGTCATCGGCGCAAGGGGCCTGGAGTTCAGCAGCGCGATCGAGGTCGTTTCGTGCGCGCTGACGGCAGCCGGCCTGTTTTTTTCCTTTACCGGCGACGCCAGGGACTGGTTCAACGCATAGTAGGAGGAATCCGCGGAGGTGCGCTCTCCGCGTCATTCCGGGGCGCGTCGAAGACGCGAACCCGGAATCTCGAGATTCCGGGTTCGATGCTTCGCATCGCCCCGGAATGACTGGTTGGAGATGGCTGCGCCCGGCATCGGAATCCTGTAGGCTCCGCGTCATGGAATGGACCGACGAAGGCATCGTCCTGGGGGTGCGGCGGCATGGCGAATCCTCCGCCATTGTCGAGCTTTTGACGCGCGGCCATGGCCGCCATCTCGGCTTGGTGCGCGGCGGCGCCGGCAAGCGGATGCGGCCCTTGCTGCAGCCCGGCAACAGCGTCACGGCGGTGTGGCGGGCGCGGCTCGACGAGCATCTCGGCTATTATGTCCTCGAAGGCACGCGGCTGCGCGCGGCCACCGTGCTGGCGTCTTCGCATGCGACCTATGGCGTGACTCATCTGGCCTCGCTGGCGCGGCTGTTGCCGGAACGCGATCCGCATGAAGACATCTACGAGATGCTGGAGCGCACGCTGGATGATTTCGACGACATCGGCGAAGCCGCCATCCAGCTCATCAAATTCGAACTCGCCATGCTCACCGAACTCGGATTCGGGCTCGATCTGGAAAATTGTGCTGCAACCGGCGAGACCAAAGATCTGATCTATGTCTCGCCGAAGTCCGGCGGCGCGGTGTCGCGGCGGGCCGGCGATCCCTGGCGCGACCGGCTGCTGCGGCTGCCGGCATTTTTGCGGGAGGGAGGGGGCGGGGCGAACGGCTGGTCCGACCAGGACCTGCAGGACGGTTTTGTGCTCACCGGCCGGTTCCTGCTGCGCCACGTGCTGGAGCCGCGCGGGCAGGGCCATTCCGATGCCCGCGACGGGTTCATCAATGCGGTGACCAGGCACCGGGCGAAGGTAAGCCCGGAGGTGTGAGCACAGCCTCTCAACGGGTCGTCCCTGCGAAAGCAGGGACCCATACACTGCGGCCTGTCGATGAGAGCTGCGGCCCCAGCCGTTTTCCTCCACAAACACCGGTGGTTATGGGTCCCTGCGTTCGCAGGGACGACAGTTTGCCGACTCGCGGCTTGCCCGATTCGCCTCAAAAGTTTAACCCGTCCCCATGGGAAAACGACTGATTCCGCCTGAACCGGCTGAGATCCACGAGGTCATGCTGCGCGACGCGCTCGAGGAGCGCTACCTCGCTTACGCGCTCTCGACCATCATGCACCGCGCGCTGCCGGACGCCCGCGACGGCCTGAAGCCGGTGCACCGGCGTATCCTCTATGGCATGCGGCTGCTGCGGCTCGACCCCGGCACGCCGTTCAAGAAATCGGCCAAAATCGTCGGCGACGTGATGGGCTCGTTCCATCCGCATGGCGACCAGTCGATCTACGATGCGCTGGTGCGCCTGGCACAGGATTTCTCCTCGCGCTATCCGCTGGTCGACGGCCAGGGCAATTTCGGCAATATCGACGGTGATAATCCGGCCGCCTACCGCTACACCGAAGCACGCATGACCGAGGTCGCGCGGCTGCTGCTCGAGGGCATCGACGAGGACGGCGTCGAATTCCGCGCCAATTACGACGGCCAGAGCAAAGAGCCGATCGTGCTGCCCGGCGGCTTTCCGAATCTGCTCGCCAATGGCGCGCAGGGCATCGCGGTCGGCATGGCCACCTCGATCCCGCCGCACAACGTGGCCGAACTATGCGACGCCGCGCTGCATCTGATCGACAAGCCCGACGCCAAGTCGAAGACGCTGCTGAAATGGGTCAAGGGACCTGATTTCCCGACCGGCGGCATCATCGTCGATTCCAAGGAGAGCATTGCGGAAGCCTACATGACCGGGCGCGGTTCGTTCCGCACCCGCGCCAAATGGGTGCAGGAAGAGGGCGCCCGCGGCACCTGGGTGGTGGTGATCACGGAAATCCCCTGGCTGGTGCAGAAATCCCGGCTGGTGGAAAAAATCGCCGAGCTGCTGACCGCGAAGAAGCTGCCCCTCGTCGACGACGTCCGCGACGAATCGGCCGAAGACATCCGTCTCGTGATCGAGCCGAAATCCCGCGCGGTCGATCCGGAACTGCTGATGGAATCGCTGTTCAGGCTGACCGAGCTGGAAAGCCGGATTCCGCTGAACCTCAACGTGCTGGTCAAAGGCCGCATCCCCAAGGTGCTCGGGCTGGCCGAATGCCTGCGCGAATGGCTCGACCATCTGCGCGACGTGCTGCTGCGCCGCTCCAACTATCGGAAAGTGCAGATCGAGCACCGGCTGGAAGTGCTCGGCGGCTACCTGATCGCGTACCTGAACATCGACAAAGTGATCAAAATCATCCGGACCGAGGATGAGCCGAAGCCGGAGCTGATCAAGGCGTTCAAGCTGACCGAGATCCAGGCCGAGGCCATCCTCAACATGCGGCTGCGCAGTTTGCGCAAGCTCGAGGAATTCGAGATCCGCACCGAGGACAAGAACCTTCGCGCCGAGCTGAAGGGCATCAAGGGCCTTCTGGGCTCCGAGGCCGAGCAGTGGTCGAAGATCGGCGAGCAGGTGCGGAAAGTTCGCGACATCTTTGGGCCGAAGACGCCGCTCGGCAAGCGCCGCACCATGTTCGCCGACGCGCCCGAGCATGACCTCGCCGCGATCGAGGAAGCGTTCGTCGAGCGCGAGCCGGTCACGGTCGTCGTTTCCGAAAAGGGCTGGGTGCGCACGCTGAAGGGCCATGTCGCCGATCTCTCGACGCTGACCTTCAAGACCGACGACAAGCTCGACAAGGCGTTCTTCGCCGAGACCACGTCAAAGTTGTTGCTGCTCGCCACCAACGGCCGGTTCTATTCGCTCGATGTGGCAAAACTGCCGGGCGGGCGCGGTCATGGCGAGCCGATCCGGATGTTCATCGACATGGAGCAGGAGACCGCGATCGTCTCGCTGTTCGTCAACAAGGGCGGCCGCAAGTTCCTGATCGCGAGCCTCGAAGGCCAGGGTTTTGTGGTCAACGAGGACGATTGCGTCGGCAACACCCGCAAGGGCAAGCAGGTGCTGAACGTCGAAATGCCGAACGAGGCGTGTGCGATCGCGACCGTGTCAGGCGACACCGTCGCCGTGATCGGCACCAACCACAAGATGGTGGTGTTCCCGCTCGACCAGGTGCCGGAAATGGCGCGCGGCCGCGGCGTGCGGCTGCAGAAATACACCAGCGCGTCGCTGTCGGACGTTGCGACCTTCGAAGCCAAGGCGGGCCTGACCTGGAAGGATTCGGCCGGGCGCGACCAGAGCATGAGCTGGAAGGAATTGACCGACTGGCGCGGCAACCGCGCCGACGCCGGCCGCCTCGCGCACGGCCTGCCGAAGTCGAACAAGTTCGGCAAGGGCGTGGAGTGATGTCGTCCCTGCGAACGCAGGGACCCATACCGCGTTGTCCTCTCGTTTAGGACGGTATGTCTACGAGTGTGCACAACACGACGGCCTGTGGTTATGGGTCCCCGCGTTCGCAGGGACGACGAAGTGCCGTAATAGTATTCGCCAGTTCACGCGCGCTATAATCGTCTCATGGCCCATCACCACGATCATCACTCGCACGAGCATAGCCATGCCGGGCACAGCCACGCGCCGGATAATTTCGGCTTCGCGTTCGCCGTCGGCATTGCGCTCAATACCGCGTTCGTCGCGGCCGAGCTGGTGTTCGGCTATGCCGCCAACTCGCTGGCGCTGATTTCGGATGCGGTTCACAATTTTTCCGATGTGATCGCGCTGGTGCTGGCATGGGCCGCGGGATGGCTGGCGCGGCGGCGACCGACCGAGCGGCACACCTATGGCTACCGGCGGGCCTCGATCCTCGCGGCGCTGGCCAATGCCGGCCTGCTGCTGATCGCGGTCGGCGCCATCGCCGTCGAGGCCATCGACCGGATCAGGCAGCCGGCCGAGGTGGCGGGCTGGACCGTCGTGTGGGTGGCCGCGCTCGGCATCGCCATCAACGGCACCACCGCGCTGCTGTTCATGCGGGGCCGGGAGGGCGATCTCAACATCCGCGGCGCCTATCTGCACATGGCGGCGGACGCCGGCGTTTCCGCCGGTGTGGTGGTCGCGGCGCTTGCGATCATGCTGACGGGATGGCTGTGGGTCGATCCCGCCATCAGTCTCGTCATCGCCGCCGTCGTGCTCGCAAGCAGCTGGGGCCTCGCCCGCGATAGCGTCAATCTCGCGCTCGACGGCGTGCCCAGAGGCATCGAGCTTGCGGAGGTGAGGGACTATTTCGGGCAGCTCGACGGCGTCACCGAGGTGCACGACCTCCATGTCTGGGCCATGAGCACCAACGAAACCGCGCTGACCGCGCATCTGGTGCGGCCCGGCGGCAGCGACGATTCATTCCTGCATGACGTTTGCGCGGAGCTTTCGCACCGCTTCAACATCGATCACGCCACGCTGCAGATCGAGGCCGGCACGGATGCCTGCAAACTGGCGCCGGCGGAGGTGGTGTAGGAGCGATGTTGGCGATCTCAGGCGGCCCGCCGATTTCCGAACACGATCAGCGGTACCGCGATGAAGCCGCTTGCGAGCAGCAGCCAGTCCTGGGGTACGTTGAGAAGAATCGCGGCGCTGCCGCCGATCAGCGACCAGACAAAGGGAATGACAAGGAGCCAGCGCGACAGCGGCGGGGCAGCCAACAGCAGCAGTCCGAAGGTGAAGATCGTCACCGGGCACGGTGTGACTCCGAACACCGGCATCGCGGGATAAGGGTGGCCCCTCGCTATGCTGATTATGGGATAGACGATCGCCGCATAGGCGATCAGCGCGATACCGACCCAGCTTGCCGAACCGGAACGGACGCCGAATTGGATCCGGCCGCGATACACGCCGGCATAGATCAGGTAGCCGCCCTGGATCACGAATAATGCAGCGAACAGATACGCCGCCTTGTTGATCGCCGAGAAGAACAGCGCGTGATAGGCGATACCGGTCCATAGCCACATCGCCGCCAGGATGCCGGCAATCATGCGATCCGCTCCCTTTGGCTTCCAGAACAGCAGCGCGACCGCGAGGCCGCCGAGCTGATACATCCCGAACTGAACCGGCCAGATCGCTCGATTGTAACTGACGAATACCGCGAGAAATTGCTCCTGCGTAAACGGCAACATGGTGCAGCCCCTGATTATCTGCGGCAGGATAGCTGCGCCGGCGACGACCCATTTGATCTGCAGCAAGTGCCTGCGCGATGGCTAGATCACCCCCGCCAGCCGCAACAACACGCCGGCGGCACACGAGCCCGCCAGCACCGTCAGCATACCCATGTTGAAGCGGAAGATCGCGGTCGCCGCGGCGATCGCCAAAGCCAGCGCCGCAAAATCGACACTCGACCACACCGGCATATCGAACGACAGCCCGAACGATCGTATGGGTGTGGTCTGCCGGAACACGGTGTGCAGCGCGAACCAGATCGACAGGTTGAGGATCACGCCGACCACGGCGGCGGTGATCGCGCCGAGCGCGCCGGCGAGGCCCTTGTTGCCGCGCAAGGTTTCGACAAAGGGCGCGCCGAGAAAGATCCAGAGGAAGCAGGGCGTGAAGGTGACCCAGGTCGCCAGCAATCCGCCGAGCGTGCCCGCCAGCATCGGCGACAATGTGCCGGGATCGCGGAAGGCGGCCATGAAGCCGACGAACTGCAGCACCATGATCAATGGACCGGGCGTGGTCTCGGCCATGCCCAAACCATCGAGCATCTCGCCCGGCCCAAGCCAGCGGTAATGCTCGACCGCCTGTTGCGCGACATAGGCCAGCACCGCATAGGCGCCGCCGAACGTCACCATCGCCATCTTGCTGAAGAACAGCGCGATCTGGCTGAACACATTGGCCTGGCCGAACGCGATCAGCAGGGCGGCGACCGGCACCAGCCACAGCGTCAGCCAGACCGCGCCGACTTTCAGCGCGCGGGGAACGCTGGCGCGGACATGGTCGGGGACGGCGTCGCCGAGCATGCTGTCGACCGCCGCGGCCTTCTTGCCGCCGCCGTGCTCGACCGCGGCAAACTCGCTGCGTCCGCTTCTGGCGCCGAAAAATCCGATCACACTGGCGACGATGATGATGATCGGGAACGGTACGTTGAAGAAGAAGATTGCAATGAAGGCGATGGCCGCCAGCGCGATCATGATCCGGTTGCGGAGTGCGCGCTTGCCGACGCGGACCACGGCCTGGATCACGATCGCCAGCACCGCGGCCTTCAGCCCGAAGAACAGCGCCTCGACGATCCCGACCTTGCCGAAGGCGGCATAGATATAGCTCAACCCCATGATGGCGATGATGCCCGGGAGAATGAACAGGCCGCCGGCCATGATGCCGCCGGCGGTGCGGTGCAACAGCCAGCCGATATAGGTGGCGAGCTGCTGCGCCTCCGGTCCGGGCAGCAGCATGCAATAATTCAGCGCGTGCAGGAACCGGCTTTCGGAAATCCAGTTCTTCTCCTCGACCAGGATGCGATGCATCACCGCGATCTGCCCGGCCGGACCGCCGAAACTCAGGACGGCGACCCGCAACCAGACCCGAAAGGCTTCACCGAAGCTGATGCCATGGCCGACATCCGCTCCGGTGGTTTTCTCATTCGCAGCAATATCGCTCATGGCGTCGCCTTCTTGGTGGGCCAGTTATGGGTTTCGCCCGATGCATCCCGGCACCAGCGGTAGAACGCATCGTACAGCACGATGCCCGCCTCGAGTTGTTCGAGATCGTCATCATACATCCGGGACAGCCCGAGCGATGCCGCCAGCAATCCCGGCGCTTCCGGCGACAGATCGAGCCTGCCGGTATCCGCGGCACGCACCATGGTCGCCAGCCGCAACAAGGGCGGGGTTGCGAGGCCGAACTCCTCCACCATGACGTCGAAGGTGCAGAGTTCGCCGCGATGGCTCCAGAACACGTTCTCGATATCGAACGGGATGGCGTTGAAGCGCTCGCCGACCGCGACCACCTCGGCAGGCGCCACGAACAGAAACACGGCGTTCGGATCGACGAACCGGCGGATCAGCCAGGGGCAGGCGATGCGGTCGATCTTCGGTCGCGCCCGGGTGACCCAGACGGTGCGCCCTTTCGCATCGCGTGCGGGGAGTTTTTGCGCCGGCACCAGCGGCAGCTTGGCGGCCTTCCAGCCTTCAAAGCCGCCCTCCAGCGCTTCGGCTTCGACATGAACATGTCTGAGCCAGGCAGCGGTGCCCTCCGCGAGCTTCTGGCCGCGCAGGCAGACCACGATGGCCGGACGGCCCAAAAATTCCTCGCCCCAATCGGCGGCCTCCTGATGATTGCGCCGCACCGCGCCAGGAATCAGCCTGGGATCGGCGGCAAAATCCTCGTCGGTGCGGACGTCGATCAAGGCAGGGGTACTCGCCGTGCCGATCAGGCGAGCAAGTTTGTCAGCAGATATCGTTGTGAAGGATGACATGAATGCGCCCTCGTGAGAGATACGGGACGCGATACTTGGGCATGACGCCTCGTGGGGAGATCGCAAAAATCCCCATGGGTTCGGAAATAAGCGAACCGGCGGCGGCTGTCAATGCGCGGACCGCGGGTGGATCGCCGATATGACCCGCTCGCGGGCCGCGAAGCGCTGCGGGTTACAAATTGATCCCGAACTTCGAGAGCGCCCAGGCCGTGATGAAATACAGCACGACGGTCAGTGCGCAGCTTGCGCCCAGCGAAAGCCAAAAGCCTACGCCCGCGCGAAGCATTGCCGGCATCACGAGGAACATGGGCAGCGAAGGCAGCACATACCAGAAGGTCGCTTCCGCATGACCGGCAATGCGCTCGATATCCCTGGTGTCGCGCCAAAGCCAGAGAATCCCCAGCAGCGACACCAGCGGCAGGGAAACGACCAGCGCACCGAAGGCCGGGCTGCGCTTTGCGATTTCGGACACGGCGGCAATGATGATGCCTGACAACAGGATTTTGATGATGAAGTAGGCCATGGCAAGATCGTTTCCCCGGGCAAGTATGCCTGCGCGATGCCGCCAGGCAAGATGCCATAGACAGGGGTGCGATCCAGCCGCGAACGCTCCGCATCTCGGGGGAAACTCGGCTATCGCTGGCCGCAGGCCAGCGCCGCACCGATTACCTTGCCGCGCGGCTTGCCGGTGAGTGACCGGGCCGGCGAAACGACGGTTGCCGCAGGACTGAATTGGTGTGCTCGTGAACGAAGTCCTCGACATGCCCGGGCACGGCGGCGCCCTCGATGTCGCAACGGGTCTGGATTTCGGTGGCGATATCGCTGGAGATGTCGTGTGACCAATGTTCGAGGGTGTTGAAGGCGGTGACGCGGACGGGGTCGTTAAATTGTCCGGCGAGGAGGTCGGCGACGATGGTTTCGATGTCGGTCCGCTCGATCTCGATTTCGCAGTACACGGCGCCCTGCCGACTCACCCGGTCGACGACGAGGTAGACGGTCTGATCCGCCCCATAAGGTATCTTCAAGCCAGTTCTTGGCCAAGGTTTTTGCATCGGCAATCTCCAGCGCAACGGCTTGGGATTACTAAGCCGCAGGGCGCAATTTGTTCCGGCGTCCGGAACTCAAATTTGCGGGGTAGGGTGCGCTTGGCCCGTCAGGCCGGCCGGCGCGCGACGTAGCCGATCCTGAGTCCCGGCTCGAAACCGCAGCGCTGATAGAAGCGATGCACGCGCGGGTCTTGCCGGCCGCTCTGCATCAGGACGTGGTGACAGTCCCGGGTCCATGCTTCCGCGAGGGCGGCGCCGACCACGGCGCGTCCATGACCTTGCCCCTGAAAGGCGGGATGAGTGACGACATTTTCGAGAAAGCCGTGTCGCCGTCCGGCGCGCAGCAGATTTGGCGCTGATATCAGCATGCAGCTTGCAACGATCTGGGCGTTATCAGCGGAAACGAAAACCGCGACGCTGCGGTCAGACAGCATTTCCCGCCAGATCTGTTCGGCCCGTTCGATCGGCTCGGCAGGGGAACTGACCTCCGAGACCCGATACAGATCGAGCAACGAAGCAAGATCGGCGGTTCGGGCGAGCCTGGCAACGGGCATCTGAACACCGGATGATGTATGTCCGCCCAGCCTAGATCGATTCGCGAGATTTACGCCGCTGCAATTGCCTCGATCTCGATCATGAAATCCGCACCGTACAGTTTTGAGACCTCGACCAGCGTCACCGCGGGCGCGGCCGGCGGCGTGACGGTCGCGAAGAACCGGTTTCGCGCCTCGCGATAGGTTGCGAGATTGTCCATGTCGGTGAGGAACACCGTCAGCTTGACCAGATTGGCCGCGGTGCATCCGCGCGCTTGCAGGGCCACCGCGAGGTTGCCGAACACCTGTTCGGCCTGGGCGGCGAAATCATGTTTGCCCACCACATTGCCGTCGCGGTCGAGCGCGGTCTGGCCCGATATGAAGATGATCCTGCCGGCGCTGACTTCGACCACCTGCGAATAGCCGGGCGGCGTGCCGAGTTCGGGCGGGTTGATGCGGACGATCGAAGCTGCGGCGTCGCGGGTCATGGCATGATCCGAACTTCAGTTGCGCGGGGCGGACACTGGAGGCCCGCCGACGGCCGTCTTCGGCTTCAGCGAGCCGGCGTAAAACGACAGTCCCGCCACCAGCACGAGGGCGAGGAAATAAACCGCATAGGATTGCGGCGGGGTGATCGCCCACCGCACGAGACTTCTTGGCGTGGCTGCCGGGCCGGTGTCGTTTTCCATGCGGTGGTTTTGCGCGAAACGGCGCGCAATTGGAAGGGTCAACTATCGCGGGATCGTTGGCACGCCGCCGGCTGCCGCGGGCTCATGACCGTGCTGCTGCGCTTCGGGACCAATAGAGCGCCACCGGGCCGAGCAGAATGCCGGCCGCCAGAACCGCAAACGCGGCCATCCAGGCGGTGGCGCTGAGCGGCCCGCCGGCGAGGTCGAGTGCGACGCCGACGCCCCAGGCGCCGAGTGCCGACAGGCTGAATCCGACGGTGGAATGCGCCGCCATGGTGGCGCCGCGATAGTCGGGATGCGCGGCCATCGACATGCCCGAAGTCAAAGCGCCGGAATCCGCCGGCACGGTGATCGCATAGGCCAGCAGCAGCGGCAGCAATAGCCAGGGCGACTGGTCGGAAAACCATCCAATCAGCAGCGCCACGACTGCGGAGCTCAGCATCACGGCCGTGATGGCGCGATGCCGGCCGAACTTCAGCGCCAGTTCATTGCCGAAAATGCTGGCGGGCATCGCCAGCAGCGAGAACACCACGCTGACGACAACAGGCGTCAGGATGGAGGTTTGTCCGTGTCTGATGATGACGAACGTCCAGAACGCGACCAGCCAGGTCCGGATGCCATAGAGCTCGAAACAATGCGCGCCGTAGCCGAGCACGAATCCCATCGCTCTGGTATTGCGGAAGACCGGCGCGAAATCCAGCAAACGCCCTTGCGCGGGCTTCGGTGCGACGGGTCGCAACAGCAGGCAGACCCCCAGCATCACGATCGGACCGAGAGCCGTCACGTAAAACGCGCTGCGCCAGCCAAAACTGTCCGCGACTAGTTGCGCGACCAAAAACGACAGCCCGACGCCGAACGAGAAGCTGGAGGTGTAGAACGTGATGGCGCGGGAGGAATCGCCTGGTGCGAGACGGTCGGTCAGCGCCTTGAGGCCGGGCATATAGGCGCCGGCAAAGCCGATGCCGGCGATCGCGTTGAACAGCGCGCCCGACCAGAGGCCGGTGGCGAACAGCCCGAACAGCAGGGTACCGAGTGCGCTGACCGCCGAACCCGCGATCAGGATCTTGCGGGCGTCGATCCGGTCCGTCAGCGTCGCCAGCACCGGCACGGTCAGCATGTAGCCGGCGGCGCCGGAGCCCGCCAGCAGGCCGGCCTGTGCGCCGCTCAACTGCCATTCCGGTATCAGGAACGCGGCGAGAACCGACGGTACCACGACATGCGGAAGCAGGCTGCCGAGCTGCCCCAGGCACATCGCGACGATGACGGATCGGCCCTCCAGCGAAATTTGGCTCACCTATCTCCGTTCAGGCCGCGCTAGCCGCAGCCGCATCCGGTTTTTCCTTGTTGCCTGGCATTTGCGTCGTCGATGCAACAGGCGTCAACAGCCGATGGCGCCGGTCCGCCGCAGCACTGGCTTGCGCCGGGCGCATCCGCGCGGCTGCAGACGCCGGTTTCCGGCAGCACCAGTTCGACGCGCGCCGCGGCTTCGTGGTCG
>NZ_JAURXB010000116.1 GCF_030654605.1 Bradyrhizobium sp. | reverse complement strand
TACCTGTTCCGTCCGTCGATCGGCGTCATCGTCAGTTTTGCAAGCTCGATTCCGTCGATGCAGGCGACGTTGAGCGCCACCACTTCGGTGCCGTCAGGCTTGCTGCCGCGCGCAAATACCTCGACGCCGCAGTCGATGCAGGACTGGTGCTTGATGGCATGCTTGTTGAAGAGATATTCGCGCAGGTTGTCCTCACCGGCGCGAAGCTGAAAACTCGTCGGCGCCAGGAATGCGAAATGCAGGCCCTTCTTGGTGCAGATCGAGCAGTTGCAGGCGGTAACCATGGCAAGGTCGGTGGTGCATTCGAAACGCACCATGCCGCAATGGCAGCCGCCGGTGTAGGTTTTTGTACTGGGCATCGGTCCGCATCCGCTCCGTGAGTGGTGTGGCCGGCAGTATAGACGATTTTTGATGGATATGTTCGAGCGCCACCGGCTCCCGCCGGAACGCGTAACGGCGCGCCATGGGGCCACCATGATGCGCCGTTTTCGGAGAACGCGCGGTGCTTCGCTCTCTTCACCCTCGAGGGGAGGGTGCAGAGCGGGCCTCACGCGAGCTGGTCGATCCGCGTTCCCTGGCCCGGGGGCAGGGCGGCCCGCACCGGGGGCGGTGGCGTGCGATCCTCGACCTTGACCTCCGGCGGCTTGAGTACGCTGGACTCGGGCGGTTTTATCGGCATGGAAGAGCTGACTGCAGAAACACTCATCGGACAGTTCCTTAGGCTTGGTTGCTGCCGACTGTGACGGGCTGGAGGCGAAGGCTTTATGAATCCGCAGCCGAAATTGCGAGGCATCGCGGTGCTTCCCGCCGAGTAGTGAACGGCGGGCTCGAATATCCCTAAAATGCGACCGATCCTGGTGACGAATCGTTGGCGATGCCGCGCGCCGCAGCCCGCCTACTCGTCCTTGCCCCGCGTGATCGCGATCGCCGCCTCGTTCCTGGTGCGCGTGCATTCCATGTTGAGCCGGCGGAAGCGCATCTTGACGCTGTCGCCGCGCAGCAGCCCCATCCGGCTGATGCAGCGGGTGGAACCGGTCAGCACGTCCGGCTTCGGGATGGTGAAGACGATGGCGCCGGCGCTGGCGACCAGCTGGAAAAATTCCGGCTTCGGCTTGCGCCGGTCCGCCTTGACGTAAAGTTCGTTGGAGAAGTTGGCGCCGCGGCAGCCCAGCGAAAACTCCCTGGCCAGCGGGTGCGACAGATAGATGGTCTTGCCGGTCGTGATGCCGATCTTGACGCCGTCGACCTGGGCCTTGAGTTCCTTGGCGATATCCTCGCAGCGGTCGGCTCGCGCCGGTGTGCCCGATGCGGTCAGCGCCAGTGCCGCCAGCAACATTGCAGCCAACATGGTCGATCTGCGGAAAGCCGTTCTCATGCAAAATGCCCCTTTACGCCATTGAAACGCGCAGATCGATTTCCTGCAAGGCCCGGGGGCGGAAGTCAATCCGAACGGTCGGTCAGAATCCGTGGATGGCGATGCCGATCGCGAAGGCGATCACGCCGAGCCAGA